>DBKQ01000028.1:22136-113916 GCA_002298545.1 Prevotella sp. UBA746 | reverse complement strand
TTCATTCTTCATTCTTCATTCTTCATTTACTGCTTTTTAGCGTCCATTGCCTGGCAAGCTGTGATTGCCACCATCTTGTAGATATCGTCTACGGAGCAACCGCGACTCAGGTCGTTTACCGGGCGTGCGATACCCTGGAGGATTGGTCCGAGAGCTACGGCATCACCAAGACGCTGAACAAGTTTGTAGGCAATGTTTCCTACTTCGAGGCATGGGAATACGAGCACGTTTGCCTTGCCGGCGATGTCGCTGCCCGGTGCCTTCTTCTCGCCTACCGACGGAACGAGGGCTGCATCTGCCTGAAGCTCACCGTCTATCTTCAACTCCGGAGCGAGTTCCTTTGCCAGCTTTGTAGCCTCAACCACCTTGTCTACTACCTCGTGCTTTGCACTGCCCTTTGTTGAGAAGCTAAGCATTGCTACACGTGGGTCTGCGAAGCCTGCAACAGATTTTGCTGTCTGGGCTGTGCAAACTGCAATCTGTGCCAACTGCTGTGCGTCTGGCATTGGGGTAACGGCAACGTCGCCTACTACCAATACACCGTTCTCACCATACTGTGGCTGCTTTGTGATGAGGAGCATTGCACCGCTCACGCATGTGATGCCAGGAGCACACTTGATAATCTGGAGTGCAGGGCGAAGGGTGTCGCCTGTTGTGCTGAGCGCACCTGAAATCTGTCCGTCGGCATCGCCTGTCTTGATAATCATGCAGCCGAGGTAGAGAGGGTTCTTCACGAGTTCGCGAGCCTGCTCTATTGTCATGCCCTTCTTCTTGCGAAGCTCTGCCAAGAGGGCAGCATACTCTTCGCTCTTAGGGTTATTCTCTGGGTCGATAAGGGTTGCCTTGTCAATGTTTTTCAGTCCCCACTTCTCTGCGAGAGCATGTATCTCGTCTGGGTTACCGATAAGAATAAGGTTAGCGATATCGTCAGCCAATACCTGGTCGGCTGCTCTAAGTGTACGCTCCTCTGTTGCCTCCGGGAGCACGATGCGCTGCTTGTTGCTTTTTGCGCGTTCGATGATTGATTGTACTAAATCCATGATTTATTGTATTTTAATAAGTTTGTTTTTTCTATTAGATTCGGCGGTGTAGACTATGTGCATCGCTGATACCTTGCAAAAGTAAGAATTTTATTTTATAAGTGAGAGCTTTTTGTTGAGTTTTTTTGTTGTCAGAGACTCTCGAGCATTCGTTTTATTACTACCTCTGCCGATATCTCGCGGTTTGCCGCCTCGGGAATTACGAGCGAGTTGGCACTCTCTATCACGTCGTCGGTTACGATGAGTCCGCGACGTACCGGCAGACAGTGCATGAACTTGCCGTTGTCGGTTACTGCCATGTGGCGGTCGTCGATTGTCCACGACATGTCTTTCGAGAGTATCTTTCCGTAGTCGTCCGGATTGGTTACTCCCGGACAGCTCCAGTTTTTGGCATATACGAAGTCGGCTCCCTCAAGGGCTTTCATCTGGTCGTACTCCACTTTCGCATCGCCCACGAATTTCGGGTCGAGTTCATAGCCGTGAGGATGGGTGATGACGAAATCAACATCTGCCTTGTTCATCCACTGCGCAAAGGAGTTTGGCACTGCCTGTGGAAGGGCACGGCAATGCGGAGCCCATGTAAGGACGACTTTTGGGCGTTGCTTCGTCTTGTGCTCGTCGATTGTTATAAGGTCGGCAAATGCCTGGAGCGGGTGCACGGTGGCTGTCTCCATAGCGAAAACCGGTTTGCCGCTATATTTCACAAACTGGTTATATACGGTTTCGGCATAGTCGTAATCGCGGTCGGCGAGTCCGGCAAAGCTGCGCACTCCGATAAGGTCGCAATAGCTTGCCATCACGGGTATTGCCTCGAGCAGGTGCTCGCTCTTGTCGCCGTCCATGATAACTCCACGCTCTGTCTCTAACTTCCATGCCCCGGCATTCACGTCGAGCACCATGACGTTCATACCAAGATTCATAGCCGCCTTCTGTGTGCTGAGACGAGTACGAAGACTATTGTTGAAGAATATCATCAACAGGGTCTTGTTCTTGCCCAGATGTTGATATCCGAAACGGTTGGCTTTTACTTCTCTTGCCTCGGCAAGTGCCTGTTCGAGGTTGCCAAGGTCATCTACATTTAGGAATGTTCTCATATCTCCTGCTGTTTGTGTTTTCTAATATTTTTCAAGTTTCGGTTTCGTCTAAAAAAACAGAACCTGAATTATATTATTTTTATTTATTCATTATCTCGTCGAGGGCTGTGTAGAATTCGGGGTCTTCGCCAACTACGGTCTTTAGCAATTCT
This sequence comes from Prevotella sp. UBA746, assembly GCA_002298545.1. GTDB lineage: Bacteria > Bacteroidota > Bacteroidia > Bacteroidales > Bacteroidaceae > Prevotella. The sequence goes on along the minus strand of DBKQ01000028.1, from coordinate 111,630 downwards.
CCGTTCTTGCCCACTATTACTTTTGTAGGGAATCCCTGTATGCCATACGTATCGAGTATGCTTCCTATTCCCTTTGGGTTGTATACATGTATCCAAGGCAACCCGAGTTCCTTGACGGCTGATTTCCATTTGGCATCGGTATCACCACAGTCTACACCTACAATTTCCAGCTTTCCCTTATATTTTTCGTATGCCTTCTTCATCTCCGGCATTCCTTTTATACACCAGCCGCACCAACTGCCCCAAAAGTCAATGACAACAACTTTTCCGCGAAGACTCGACAAGGTGAATGTCTTTCCGTCGATTGATTTCAGCGAGAAGTCGGGAGCCATTTCCGGTGCATTACTCTGCAGAGAGGTTGTTGAAACACTGTTGCCGTCGTTGCCGGCTTGTTGTCTGCATCCTGCCATTGCCGCCGCCGTCATGCAGAGGAGCAAGGCGATAACTGTTAGTTGTTTTTTCATATCTTCTGTTTTTGTCATTGCAAAAATACATATTAAAGTTGTATTTTCATAACGGTAAACTACTTTTTAGACTTTAAAATTCAGAAAAAGTACAATAAACGGAAACACAATATGTTATATATCATTTTTTTTCAATATTTTTAATATCTTAATCCAATAAAAGTTATGAAGAATAATTTCTATTTCGTAATTTTGTCCGGTGAAAATAAATATTATCGCATTCAGGATTACTATTGTAAATAAATATTTGACGATTTAAAAAAACAACCTGTAAACAAAATAAATCTATAATAAAAATCTGTTATGTTACATGTAGGGAAGCTTGTAAAAGCTAAATTAAAGGAAAGGGCTCATACATGCGTATGGCTCGCAGAGCAGATGGAATGCAGTCGCACAAATCTGTACAAGATATTCAATAAGGAATATGTGGGTTCTAAAGATTTGGAAAAGCTATCGCTTATCCTCCACTTCAATTTCTTTGAGGTTCTGGCCGACGAGATGAAGAAGGAACTCGCAAAAGTAAGAGAATATTAAAAAAGAAACCTCTCCGAGTATGCCTTTTACATATAAGGAAAGTTTAATTATTTATTAATCGGGATATGGACTGAAGTCTGTGTCCCGATTTTTATTAGAAAACTCACGCTCTGAAAAAACAAGCAAGTTTTTTTATTCTCTCGCCTAATAGTTTTCTATAAAAGGGAATGGAATATTTACAGTATGGATACAAAAAAAGGAGTACCGCTGTACTCCAACCTTGTTAACCTTAAATCTAATACTATGAAAAACACGTTGCAAAGGTATGACTTTTGCCATACTTTTGCAAGTGTTTTTATACAATTCTTTTCTTTTTCTTTACTTTTCTTGATTTTAATCAAGTGTGTAAGCATCAAGACAGCAATAAGTTATGAATTTTCTACAATCACCACGCCCTCTTGCTTTATTCCATCCATCATGATATTCAGGGGATGACTGAAACGAACATGGCGGACATGGGCGGTCTGCTCTACTGCCGGCATGGCATCAAGCACATCCTTGCGGAAAAAGCCCATACCTTTATTCTCGTCGATAGTAAAATAACCGACTCCAAAACTTGTCAGATTCTGGAAGAAATGCGTTCCTTGACTCGGGTCTACGCTATAATTCTTGAGCGTCGTCTCTACTATCAGTTTCGCAGCACTGATATGAGGCCACTTCACAGGAACACCAAGCCATGGGTCACTCGAGCCCCATCTGCCGGGACCTATCAATACGTAACCCTTGCCGGCATCGAGGAACTTGCGGTTTATATGTTCTATCTCGTCTGCAATGGCGGGATTGTTGGCTGCTGTAAAGTCATCATCGGTCATAACATAAACGACATCTTCTAAATCATTGCTCTTGCCGTGGCCCAGAGAATTATGCGACCGAAGCAGACACTGACTGTCGGGGATGGCATTCAAATCCTCATCAAGCATCTGCTTGCTGTCTACTATCGGACGTATCTGCAACAGATAGAATTCTCCACTGCGGTCGTCGTTTAGCGTGCAGGCGAATTCTATCTCTACGGGGCGACGCATACTCTCGGCACCATGTTTCATAGAAAGGCGCAACAGTTCCGGCAACGGGAATACTCCCTGTCGGAGAACTCCACAGAAACTGATTATCTTGCGACCGCCATCATACAGTCCCTCGCGTATCACTTGGTCATACGGGTCGTATGTGGATGCTATATAGCGCAAGGAGCCGTCTTGGTCGGCTTCTTTTACCTTCAGGTTCAGGATATTGAATCCGTCGTCAACCTTAAAGTCCTCGCCCACATGTTTCATATCGAGAGCATAAAAGCGCGTCTGCGTCTGGCGAAGTGCTATCTCCATATCACTTGTCTGGAGCACCTGGTCGGGGTGGTATGGACTGACACGCAAAGTCTGTCCGCCATCTACGATATATTTACCGAGTCCGAGCGCCAGACTGGCGATACCTTCTTCAGACTTCTCGTATCCTATAGGATAATAGTTTATAGAGCGCAACACACCACTGAAGTTTGGATAATAATGGTCGCCATATTGCTTGCCAACAACCTCCTGAAGAATTACAGCCATCTTCTCCTGGTCTATCACATTGCTCGTTGCCGTCATATAAGCCTTGGAGTCTTTGTAGTAGACCGAGGCATAAACACTCTTTATCGCTGCCGCAAGCATACGGAGCATCTCCTGCCGGTCTTCAAGATACGGTATCATGTAAGTGGAGTAAATTCCGGCAAATGGCTGATAATGGGAGTCTTCAAGCAAACTGCTGGAGCGGATAGCTATCGGACTCTTCGTTGCCTCGAAGAAGGTCATGAAATCATCGATAAACTGATCTGGCAACTGAGCTTTAAGGAAGGCTTGCAATATCTCTTCGTCAGAAGCATCACTCAAGGCTATCTGATAAAGGTTGTTGTTGTCCATAAACTGGTCGAAGACATCTGTACACAACACCACGGTCTTAGGTATTGACACCTTTACCCCCTCAAACTCGTTAAACTCCGGATGCGACTTTATTATATGGTCGAGGAAAGCAAGACCTCTACCCTTTCCGCCCAATGAACCATCGCCGATACGGGCAAAATGACTGTAGGCATCAAACTGGTCGCGACGGAATACGGCTACGGTTCCTACATTCTTCATGTGGCGGTACTGCACAATGGCATCGAAGATTATCTGGCGATGGGCATCTACATCTTTTAATTTCTCAAGGGTAACGGTCTTCAAAAATGCCGACACCGGAAATATCGCTCTTGCACACAGCCACCGGCTCATGTGGTTGCGGGATATATGATAGAGCATAGAATCATTGGGGATGCTGAAGATATTGTCTTGCAATTCCTTCAGATTGTGTATGCGCTTTATTTCCTCGTGGGTTTTCGGATCACGGAAGATAAAATCACCAAAGCCCATGTGGTCTGCCATCATGTTCCTCAAATCGATATTCATCTTCTTTGAATTCTTGTCGATAAATCTGACACCCTTTATGTCTACCTTTTCACGGTTTTCAGCCTCGCTACTTTCAAGAATAAGCGGAATAAAAGGATCATTGCGCCTTATTTCCCTAAGCAATTTCAGTCCTGCCTCGGAGTCCTTCTCGCCAGACTTAGGAAAACGGCAGTCGCTTATTACACCAAGGATATTATCGGGGAAACGCAGATAATAATCCATCGCCTCCTCATAGGTTCGTGCCAAAACAACCTTTGGCCTTCCTCTCATTCTAAGTGTTGCCGAATGAGGATTCAGTGCCTCGGTGGCAAAGCGCTGACTTTGGGCAAGGATATAGCTATACAAATTAGGCAATATTGATGAATAGAAGCGTATACTGTCTTCTACGAGCAATATCATCTGAACGCCAGCCTCATCTATATCGTGCTCAAGATTCATCTTATCCTCAATAAGCTTTATTATTGAGAGAATAAGGTTTGTATTGCCGAGCCAACAGAAGACATAATCGAATATTGAAAGGTCTTCATTCTCCATACGGCGCGTTATACCGTGAGAGAACGGTGTCAACACAACGCAAGGCATATCCGGGAACTCCTGTTTCACGGCTCTTGCAACGGTAAAAGCATCGTTGTCGGCATTTCCCGGCATACAGATTACGAGATCTATACTTGTTGTCGACAGAACCTCCGAGGCTTCTACCATCGTACTTACCTGAGTAAACGTCGGCGGATAGCGCAGACCAAGTTCTGTATACTCATTAAATATCTTCTCATCGACACGACCATCATCCTCAAGCATGAAAGCATCATAGGGGTTGGCAATAATAAGTACATTAAATATGCGATGTGTCATTAGGTTCTTGAACGACACATCTTTTAAATAGAATTTATTCCACTGTTGTGGTGTTTGTTCATTCATAGGCTTAAATGGTTATTTGTACTGCAAAGATGCAGCTTATCTTATGCAAAGATAGAGAATATTTTCATAGAAACAAGAAGATTATCGTATGAATATTTCGCATTATCATACGATTATGACAAATACCTGCAGATAAAGACAGTAATTCAATTATTTTTTATTACATTTGCACAACCTAATGAAAAAAATCAAAACATATAAACAAAGACCTTTTTATGAAGAAATTTCTATTCTTAGCAGCAATGCTACTCGGCATGGCATTTAACACAGCCATCGCTCAAGACTATCCCTACGACAATCTCTACACCGACCTTCCGTTTAAGATGACAAAAGTCACCCGTCCATCATTCCCGGACAGAACGGTGAACGTAAAGGATTTCGGAGCTAAAGGCGATGGAACAACGCTCTGCACATCAGCAATACAGAAGGCAATAGACCAAACAGCAAAGAAAGGCGGAGGAAAAGTTACCGTACCACAGGGCGTATGGTTTACCGGACCTATCGAGCTGAAGAGTAACATCAATCTGCACCTCGAAAAAGGTGCCATACTGCTGTTTTCTCCAGATCCAGACCTCTATCCTATAGTAAAATCTGTATTTGAAGGACTCGATACACGTCGCTGCAAATCGCCAATCTCTGGTTATAACCTAAAGAATGTGGCTATTACCGGACAGGGTGTTATCGACGGCAACGGACAGTTTTGGCGCCCGCTGAAACGTGAAAAAGTGACAGCAAGCTACTGGAAAGAAGCGACATCACATGGCGGAGCTTTTATTCGCGACGGCTTTTGGATTCCTACCGAGGGTGCACTGAAAGGCTATAAAATGGCAGACATGAATGTGCCGACAGGCAACCTCTCTGATGCACAATGGGACAGCATCAAGGTTTTTCTGCGCCCGGTGATGGTAAACATCGTAAGCAGCAAAAATGTATGGTTCAACGGTGTGATATTCCAGAACTCTCCGGCATGGAACGTTCATCCGCTGATGTGTGAAAATGTACTCATTGAAGATGTTGAAATACGCAACCCGAGCTTTGCACAAAACGGCGACGGCCTCGACCTCGAATCATGCAAGAATGCACTCATCGTAAATTCACGTTTCGACGTGGGCGACGACGGCATCTGCATCAAGAGCGGAAAGGATGCCGACGGACGTAAGCGCGGCGTGCCTTGCGAGAATGTCATCGTAGACGGTTGCACCGTATTTAAAGGCCACGGCGGCTTTGTTGTCGGCTCCGAGATGAGTGGCGGAGTGAAAAACATCAGCGTCAGCAACTGTCAGTTCCTTGGCACGGATGTCGGTTTGCGCTTCAAAAGCAAACGAGGTAGAGGAGGCATCGTGGAAAATATATGGATAAAGAACATCTCGATGTTCGACATCCCTACCGAGGCTGTCATCTTTAACCTCTATTATGGTGGAATGTCTGCAGCAGAAGCACAAGCTGCCGGAAAGAACAAGGCAGAAGATATTAAGCCAGAGCCTGTAACCGAGGAGACTCCGTGTTTCCGGAATATATATATAGAAGATGTAGTGTGTCGCAACGCCAACCGTGCTATGTTCTTCAACGGACTCCCGGAAATGCCTGTCGAGAACATTAATCTGAAGAATATCGACATTACTGCGAAGAAACCGGCAGAATTTAAATACTGCAAAGGCATTAAACAGGAAAATGTGAATATTACAATCAAATAACCACAGTTTTCTGTTTTAGCCTGTTGGCTGAATTAACGTGCAATATTTCAGGCCCTTTAAGTCAGCCAACAGGCCCTTATTATTTATGTTCTATATATCTTATAAAAAGTTCTAAACGTTAAAAATACAAACAAAAGCAAATTTAACAGGTTACAGACCATAAACTCATACGTTTTTACTTTTATAAAGAAGAAATTATATTATTTACAAAATCTATTTTATATGAAGACAAGAAAGATGTATTATTCAAGCGAGAGCTTGAAAAAACTGTCCATCACGCTTGCTCTGTCCTCTGCAATGCTTTGTCCTGCCACAGCAATGGCAGCCGGCAATGGCAGCGTTGCCCCTTCTCCACAAGCCGTTCAGCAGAGCGGAGTTGTCAAGGGCACTGTTGTAGACGAGACCGGCCAGCCAATGATTGGCGTGACAATCAAGGTTAAAGGTTCTCAGGCTGCGACGATAACCGATCTTGACGGTAACTTCTCAATCAACGCTTCTGCAGGCTCTGCTATCGAGTTTTCCTATATCGGATATAACACACAAACGCTCAAGGCTACAGGAAAAAGTCTTTCTGTAAAAATGACTCCAGACAACAAAGTCATGGATGAGGTGGTTGTTATCGGTTATGGTACACAGAAAAAACGCGATTTGACTGGTGCTGTTACGTCTGTCAAGAATGACGATATAACATTGTCTCCAACTTCCAACCCTATGGAGTCTCTGCAGGGTAAGGTTGCCGGACTTGACATCACGAAGTCTTCTGGTCAGGCAGGTGCAGGTGTCGACATTCAGCTGCGCGGTACTCGTTCATTCACAGCAAGCGGTAATCCTACTGTGATTATCGACGGAATGCCTGGTAACCTCAGCACTCTTAACCCTAACGATATCGAAAGCATTGACGTATTGAAAGATGCGTCTTCAACAGCTATATACGGTTCTTCTGGTGCAAATGGTGTGATAATCGTAACTACAAAGAGCGGAAAAACTGGAAAAGCTACAGTAAACTTTAATGCTTATCTTGGTATCAACGGATGGTCAAAGACTCCAAAAATGCGTCACGGAAAGAGTTACTTCGACGTTATAAAACAAGCTAAGATTGAGGCTGGCAATACGGATATCAAAGACGAAGACGTTTTCGACGACCCAGCTCTTTATGAAGACTATCTCGCAGGCAAGGATATAGACTGGGCTGACGAGGTTCTTAAAACTGGAATTACCCAGAACTATTCGCTCTCTGTAAGCGGAGGAACAGACAAGACCAAGGCTTACATGTCATTGAACTTCACCGATGAACAGGGACAGTATAGAGACGACGACTATAAAGTTTACTCTACAAACATGCGCATTGATCACCAACTGAAGAAATGGATGTCTATTGGTGTAAACATGCAGGGTAGCTATGTTCATAAGAATGCAGCATACTCTAAATTGACAAATGCGTTAAGGGCTTGCCCTGTAGGTTCTGTTTACGACGAGAACGGTGATCTGAACATTACGCCGTCTGCAGGCAGTAACCTTATTAACCTCTTGGTTAACAACAAGAGCAACTACCGCAACAACAATGATGTTGCCCGTATCTACATGAACCCTTACATTCGTATAACTCCAATTAAGGGACTTACTTTCGAAAGTAGAATAAACGCCTCTCTCTCGTTTAACAAGGCAAACAAGTTTGAAGGTCTTGGTTCATACAATTATTACGACATTAATGGCGCTACAGCTACAGGCACAAACACTTCTGTATACGCAAGCGTAGCACAGACAAATGCCTACAGTTACAAGTGGGAGAACATCCTTACATATAATTTCAAGATTAACGACGACCATGATTTCACTATAACAGGCGTTACTTCTTGGAACCACAATCGTCAAGAATATACTTTCTCACAAGCTGACAGCTTTACAACAAATACTTACCTTTACCACAACCTTGGAGCAGGTCAGAACCAACAGACCAAGTCAAGCTACACAATGTCTAAAGGTATGGGATTTGTAGGTCGTATCAACTACTCATACAAAGGAAGATATCTCGCATCTGCTTCTGTACGTCATGACGGTTCATCTCGCCTTGCCGACGGCAACCGTTGGGATACATTCCCTGCATTTTCTTTGGGATGGCGCATAAGCGATGAGAGCTTTATGGAAAGTACTAAGGGATGGCTTGACAACTTGAAAGTCCGCGTTGGCTATGGTGTAACAGGTACAGCAGGCATTGACCCTTACTCAAGTATCTCTACACTTGCCCAAAGTTATTATGGACTGGGCGGCATTAAACTTCCATCTTATTATTTTGACCAGACCGTTGCAAACGTCAATCTGGGATGGGAAAAGTCAAAGAGTACAAACATTGGTCTTGATGCTTCGTTCCTGAATGGTCGCATCGATTTCACGATGGATTATTACTTCACCAAGACTGATGATGTAATCTGGAAAAAGAACCTGCCTATAACAAATGGTGGATTCAACGCTTCTACCTATTATAATACCAATATGAACATCTGTAAGACGGAGAACCGTGGTATTGAGCTTGCACTCAACACACGCAACATCGTCACAAAAGATTTCACATGGACATCAAATCTTACTTTCACTCATAATAAGGAGAAAATTACAAAGCTTGCTACTGCCGATGCCGATTTCGTAACAAACGGAAACGACGGACTTGTACTTATGAAAGGCGAGCCTGTAAATTCTTACTATCATTATAAGCTGAACGGTACATGGAAGACATCTGAGGCTGCTGATGCTGCCGTATTCGGAGCAAAGCCTGGCGATCTTAAGATTGACATTCCTGGACTTATACATGATGGCGAAGGTAAGTACTCAAAGTGGGTAGAACGCACAAATGAGGAAACTGGTGAAGTAGAGAGAGTGCTTGAGCAATATGACATAAATAACATATATACTCCAAGCGACAACGACTATCAGGTTCTCGGACACAAGAATCCAGATTGGACAATGGGATTCAAGAATACGTTCACATACAAGAACTTTGACTTGAGCGTATACCTCTACTGGCGCTGGGGACAGACTATCAAGTATGATATGCTTGGCAGCTATGACCCGACCGGTAAAAACAACTTCCCTACATACTTCGATTACTGGACTACAGAGACTGGTAACCAGAACCACTATTTCCCTGCTCTTAACTCAGGAAAGGATCTTAGCACATATACTGGATATTACGCATTGCAGTATGTTGACGGTTCTTTCTTCAAGGTTAAGAATATCACATTGGGATATACCTTGCCAAAGAAGGTTGCTAAAGGTTTAGGCATTGAGAACTTCCGTGTTTATACAACCCTCACGAATCCGTTTGTAGTAGCCAACAGCAAACTGCTGAAAGACTATGATCCGGAAATGGGCGGAAGCTTGAATTACCCTCTTACAAAACAGTTTGTATTTGGAGTTAATCTGACCTTCTAATGAAGGAATCAGTTTGATAATTAAAGAAAAAACAAATTATGAATATGAAAACAAAATCATTATATATGGCACTTGCGCTGGCAGGTACTATCGGACTATCATCTTGTAGTCTTGATGAATACAACCCGTCAGGCGGTGATGCCAATATCGAGTCGTTCGATGCATGGAAAGGCGTTGAGACCTATTGCTATTCGCCTCTTGCCGAACAGCTGTACACTGTTTATGATTTCCTTTCTGTTTCAGAGGGAGGTACAGACATGTGGCTTACTCCAGGTTCAAATACCGACTATGCTAAACAGTTGATGTATTACGATGGACTGACAACTAACACCAATGCTTCCAACAAAGTGTTTAAGCAGGCTTATGCAGCAATCGGTTCATGCAATGCAGTCATCAACCATGCAGCAAATGTAACAGGTGGAACGGAAGCTGACAAAAGAGTAATTGTAGCAGAAGCAAAGACATTGCGCGCTTTCTACTATCTCACACTGGTTACATATTATGGTCCTATAACTCTGTCAGACAACGAACCAGACAAGCCTGTTGTAAATCCAAAACGTAACAGTATCGAAGAGATATATTCAGCCATCATCAAGGATTTGAAAGAGGCTGCAGCAGACCTTGGCGTTCAGCCACTTGACGGCAACTATGCTCGCGTAACGAAGAAGACAGCACTTGGTCTTCTTGCCCGTGCATATGCTCAGGGTGCTGGCGAAGGACTTACAGAAGACGGCAAGAGCTATTGGCAGCGCGCAAAAGAGGTTGCAGAGGATATGATTACAAACAAAGATGCATACGGCATGTATCTTTATGATGACGTGTCTGACCTTTGGGCACAGGCAAACAACCGCAACAACAAGGAAGCTCTGTTCATCGTGTCTGGACGTGATGCAAATAATGAGTCTTATAACTATGTGAACTGCAACAACAACCTGTTTACATATACAATATGTAACCCATACAAGTGTTCTGACCTATATACCAGAAAGGATAATCAGAACTACTATTTGGGAAGAACAAACAACAATACATTTGCTCCGTCTAAGTATACAATCAACGTATTTGACCCTTCATGGGACAAGCGTTGGGAGAATACATTCATGACAGCCTTTGGAACATTCTCAATGAACGAGGCAAACTGGGTTGGCCCATATAACGCAAACCGTATCCAGATTAAGCCGGCAATGATTACCAAATATGGTATGGGAGAGCAGTTTAAGGGCAAATATATCTACCCTTATGTAGATATGAGCACTACAACATCTGCATACGGCGGTAACCAGTACTATCCTACAGGTGTATGGCCTAAGGGCGAGCACAGCGGTGACCTGAGCAAACTGCAGCAGGTGAAGAATGTATATGTAATTGACTATCCTGTAGCTGAGGATGATGACCGCTTCGCTATTGTTCTTTCTCGTGAGGACAAGACAGCAGAGCAGAAAGCAAAGAGTATTTATTTCACTGTTAACATCAATGACCTGTTTGACGGAGACCAATACAAGACGGCTCAGTTTGACGGAACCAACTCATATCAGTTGTATCCATCACTCATCAAGTTTGACTGGTGTTACAACGGTGTTGTAGGAAACCACATGCAACGTCGTAACGGAGATATGATGATTATGCGCTCTGCCGAGATTTATCTTATCGCAGCAGAGGCTAACCAGCAGCTTGGCAATTCGCCAGCAGCAGCTCAGTACTTGAAGCCTCTCCGCGACCGTGCTTCTCGCACAGGTATAGCTCCGGCATTGAATACAGTAGACGAAAACACTATCTTCGATGAGTATGCTCGTGAGATGGCAGGTGAGTTTAACCGTTGGGCATTGCTCAAGCGCCATCACAAGCTCGGTGAGCGTTTGAAACTGTACAACTCTCGTGCAGCAAAATTCTTTGACGAGAATAAGCACTATAACCGTCCAATCTCCGCAGACTTCCTGCAGCAGATTGAAAACCGCGACGAATACGGCGACAACGGTTATGGCACTACACCAAGCAAAGGTTACTAAACAAAGAACTCAAAATATTGTAGGTGAGTTTTAATGCTCATCTACAATATTTTATTAAAAGTAAAAAATCAATAAAACAAATTTAAACTACAATCGTATGAAAAAAAATTACTCATTAATTGCAGCAGCTTTGCTGCTCGGTGGTGTCAGCGCAAATGCACAGACAGACCTTCTTAACTTGCCAAACAGTGCAGCTGAAGCAGAAGCTGCAGGTTGCGGTCAGATGTGGAACAGCTACGAATGGGGTGCATCGCTTCCTGCTAAGGAATTGTTCTCTAACGACGATGTTAAATTGACCCTATGCTCAGAGGCATTAGTTACATACAATGGCGGTAGCAAAGCCGGTAAGAATGTTTATGGAGGAACACTCTGTATGTCTTCTACTGCAGGTAACTGGGTAACAGATCCTGTTTATGATCCAGCAGCTCTCGCCGTTACAAAAAGCGGTAAGCAGGGAGGTGCTTTGAAACTTGAACCTACAGTAGACGGTAAGGTTACTCTTTATTACAGCTCTGGTTTCAACAACCGTTCAATGTTCGTTTATGATATGACAGAGTCTATCAACGAAGGTATGGGTGCTTTGATTCTTGCCAACAACATCGAGCAGGGTGCAGACAAGGGAGACCAGATGAAAGCTGACGGTGTTAAAGATAAGGTTCACACTCCTACATTCGATGTTGCAGCAGGTCATACATACTACATCTTCGGTTCAAGCACACAGCAAGAACTTTATCGTGTAGTTTTCACTTCATTCAAGGATGATGCCTATACTTCAGCATTGGCTGCAGACAATGGTCATGATGCGCTGTTGCTTACACTTCCTAACAATGCCGCAGAAGCAGAGGCTGCTGGTTGCGGTCAGATGTGGAACAGCTACGAATGGGGTGCTCTGATGCCTGCAAAGGAACTGTTCTCTAACAGCGACGTCAAACTGTCTTCTTGTTCAGACGCTCTTGTAACATACAATGGCGGTAGCAAGGCTGGTAAAAATATTTATGCAGGAACTCTCTGTATGTCCTCTTCAGCAGGTAACTGGGTAACTGATGCTGTATATGATCCGACATCTCTTGCAGTTACAAGCAGCGGTAAGCAGGGAGGTGCTTTGAAACTTGAGCCTACAGTAGACGGTAAGATAACTCTATATTACAGCTCTGGCTTCAACAACCGTTCAATGTTCGTTTATGACATGACAGAGTCTATCAACGAAGGAATGGGTGCACTTATTCTTGCCAACAACATTGAGCAGGGAGCAGACAAGGGCGACCAAATGAAGGCTGACGGTGTTAAGGATAAGGTTCACACCCCAACATTTGACGTAGTAGCAGGTCATACATACTATATCTTCGGTTCAAGCACACAGCAGGAACTTTATCAGATTGGCTGGAACTCATTCATGACAGAGAACTACAATCCTACTACTGGCATCAACGAGATTCAGAACACCAATGCAGCTAAGGCAAACAACCGCATCTACTCTATCGACGGTAAGTTCGTAGGTACAGACGCAAGTGTTCTGTCTAACGGCATCTACGTTCAGAATGGAAAGAAGTTCGTTAAGTAGTTCTACGATATAGGAATACTCAAGAACTCAGAATAAAGACAACTCCCGGCAATAGTTCACAAATATTGCCGGGAGTTTTTCGTTTTTAGTCTTCTGAACATAAACGTTATGCATATTGGTAGAAAGGCGATTTGCCTATACAAACAAATCATCCATCTTTACCTCATTCTGCACAATACCACTATGCATATTTTTCTTGACGCCATAGGTTGTTACAAAAGTATGGAGCAAGGCTTTTTTTGTTTTTGTTACCATTTGGAACAGAGAAGCTCTTTCTCGAAGTCTCTGTTCATAATCAGTATCAATAACGAACTCACCGTCGGAATATTTCATCTCACAGATATTAATAACATTATCATTACGATCAATAAGCAAGTCTATCTGCGCTCCTTTCCATTTTATACCTGTTGAATCCGTAAAGGTAGAACACGTCCAGGAGCAAGCGTTGCTCAATATACCGGAAATACCCAAAGCCTTCTTTATTTGTGGAATATGATGGAGGCAGACTTGTTCAAAAGCATATCCGCTCCACGCCCTTCTACTTCCAGTCCCCTGCATATTGCTCCAAAAACTTTCATCCTGTCCACTGTTGTTTGCAACAAAGCGGATATGGAACAAAGAGAATAAATCAGTTAGCTGGTATTGCGCATCACGTTCACTTTTACCTATTGCAGAATATTTGCGGATAAAATCACATCTCAGCAGATTCTCCAAGACTTCAGTCAACTTGCCCCCCTCTTTAATTTTTGCCGTTGTCAGGATTTCCTTTCTACTCATCCCCCGCATTTTTCCAGCAAGAGTTTCCACGACTCTACGGTATACTAAAGAATCTTTAAATAGAGAGCGGAAAAGAAAATCAAATTCAGTCTTCAGAGGAGCACCTTGTGTAAAGAACAAATTGTCTATACACTTGTCAAGAGGCATACCTTTTTCAATCATGTCAAGATAATAAGGTATACCACCCAAAGACATGTAAATATCGAGTATCTGACGGCGGCTTAATTCCATTCCCTTAATTTCACGCATGAAAAGTTCCGTTTCTCCCAAAGAGAACGGAGCCAAATATACCGGTCGACTAACCCTGCCATACATTCCGCCCTTATCACCAATTATATTCGACAACATCCATGTCGTTGCCGACCCACATATTATAAGCTTAAGACTGTCGACAGTCGCTCCCCAACTGTTCCAGAAATAACTGAATGCCGCAATAAAATTGCTTTTTGGGGTATCCATCCACGGCAATTCATCCAGAAACACAACAATGCGTTTCTGCTCAAGAGTCCCCAGGTATTGGCGCAAAGCGTCAAATGCACAAAACCAATCCTTAAGTTTTGCAACAGACCTGTGCGAAAACTTTTCCAAGCAGATACGGAACTGTTCCAGATTAACAGCTCGAGTTACTTCATACATTCCAGTAAATGAAAAGGCAAAATTGTCATTAAACATCCTCCTTATCAAATATGTTTTTCCAACACGTCTACGCCCATAAACGGCTATAAGCTCAGCCTTATCACTGTTAAAGCTGTTCATGATTATCTGCTGTTCATGTTCTCGTCCTACGATTCTATTCCATGTCATAGTTATAATCACTTATATATCGTTGAAGTATTCCTAATATTCCATTTGCAAAATTACAATAAAATACAATGAGCTGCAAGGATAACAGTTCCTTATCTGCTTTTTTTTCAAAGTTAAGGAACAATTATAAATCATAATTGTTCCTTAACTTATTATTTTTAACAGTTAAGGAACAACTATCAACATATAGACATCTACGTTCAGAACGGCAAAAAGTTTGTTAAGTAATTCTACACTGTAGGAATACTATACAACTCAGAATAAAGACAGCTCCCGGCATGGTTCACGAAGAACCGTTGCCAGGAGTTTTTCGTTTTATTATTTGGAACATAAATGGGGTAAATAGCAAAAGCGGCTATCTTCACAGATAGCCGCTTTTAATTATTCAATAGGTATTAGTTCAAGGTAAAAAGATTGTATTCAGGATAACTGATGCAAATGTATTGCTATTTTAGCACATCTGCAACTTATTTGATATGTTACATAACATGTTTTGAATATTTTCCGACTTCTTTACTCTTTTACCATCTAATGAGCCATGAATAAAAAAAGTTTTTGGTCATTTTATCGTCGTCTCATAAACCGTCTCCGGATCCATACCCTTCTTGAAATCCATGTCGCGGTAAGCCTTCGGCACATCATCCATGTCGAGCGAAACGTCGCGGTTTACCGGTCTACCGGGATCAAGCAGCGAATGTGAGAAAAGCCAATCGTAAGTCTTTCGCATATAGAAGAAGCGGGCCGGAGTGCCATGGTTGCCTCCTTTAAGCCATGTATAACGCAAACGCGAGTCGTTCCCCGACTTCTCCAGGTCGTTGACAACCGACTTCGACATGCTTATCGGCACCGCCCTGTCTGCCGTGCCGTGGATAATCCACAGTGGAACCTTGCCGAGCGGCGTACGGTCTTTTGCCGAACATCCTCCACACATGGCAAGGGCGGCAGCCACCTTATCAGGATAGGCAGCAGCGAAATCCATCGTCCCGTAACCGCCAAGACTCATTCCGATGACATATACCCGAGTAGAATCGCAGGCATAATTCCGCTTAGTCCACTCCAGCACGTCATCAACCTTCTTCGGGTTCCATGCTCCTCCCGGATTCTGCGGCACCACAACGAGGGCATCTACCTGTCGCCCCATCACGATAGCGTGGAGCGGACCATAGCGACGCACGCGGTTAAGGTCTCTGCCACACAGGCTCTGCCCATGAAGGAAAATGATTACTGGAGTTTCATTTAGAGAATAATAGTAATCCGTAGGTGTATATACCCAGAAGTTATATCCTCCCGGAATAGAATCCTTCACAGGGCGCAAGAAATCGTATTGCGCCTTGGAGCCGAGAACTAAGACAATGAAGAAAAATACAAATAGCAGTCTTTTCATCATCAATTATTTTCTACTTTTTCCAAATAAGTCCGAATGACTTCCTGTATTTGTCAAAAGTAAGGTCAAAGTATCATTAATTTCTTTCCAAATCAACAGCCAATCAGGTTTAATATGACATTCTTTGCACCCTTGATAATTTTCTGTCAGATGATGAACCTTATATTTATCATCTAACGTTTCACCATCAAGAAGTTTTCCAACTACTATCCAAAGCTCGTCCATAGGTAGACCTCTCCTTTTGCAGAGTTTTGCCTCTTTTTTAAATCTGACAGTAGTCTCCAATTTAAACTTTGCCATATTAAATATCCTTTATGAGCTCATCGAGAGAGTCATATTTCAGAATTTTCCCGTTTTTTACTTCGTCAAGAGCTTCATCCAAAGCATTTTTTTTCTGGATTTTCCACCCCATGGCTTTTACAATTCCTCTTAAGCGTTTCATGTCAACTTTTGGAACGCTAAGAGTTACTGATTCCATATTCAAGACAGTTGTTGCCATATTTATTCTATTATAAATGTTATTTCGCAGCAAAAGTAATTCAAATCCGCGAACCATGCAAGGAAAATCACATAATGCTGTCTTTATGCCATCTCAGTGTATCACGATGGTGGGCATTG
This sequence comes from Prevotella sp. UBA746, assembly GCA_002298545.1. Taxonomy (GTDB): domain Bacteria; phylum Bacteroidota; class Bacteroidia; order Bacteroidales; family Bacteroidaceae; genus Prevotella. Next base: position 95,027 of record DBKQ01000028.1, on the reverse strand, counting down.
TCGTTCAAGCCGATGGAGTCGACGGCAGTTTCAAACAGTTCCGGATGCTCCTCTCGGAGATTCACCTCCTTGTCCTTCGGTCCCGGCAACACAATAACCGGCATGCCCTTCTCCACGAAACCTGCCAACTCCAGGATATTCTCGTTTTTTATCCTTATGCATCCATGACTGCGCCTTCCACCGATAGACCACGGAGCGTCAGTTCCGTGAATGCCAATCGAACTGTATCCCGGTGTTATGATGCGAATAAAGCGCGGACCGTACTGTCCTGCCTTCTCGCTGCGCTTACCGTTCTCGTCAGTATAATGCCAGTTCTCGCTGTTCTTCGCCTTGCAAGCGCGGAAGAACCCTTCAGGCGTACGGCAGTCGCCCTTGCTGCGCTTGTTTCCGAAATTCTTTCCACAGGCACAGCGGTAAGAACGTTTCAGTCTGCCGAACTTGTCGTATAGCTCCACCTTCATCTTCCCCTTGTCAACGATCACGAAATAGCCGAACTGGTTGTTCAGCAGTCGCTCACAATAATCCAGCGAGTCGTTTGCCATAGCATAAAGTATTCCGGCGGCATAGGCTTCATGATTTTCCGATTCGTCCATATACTGCATGGCATCCTCCGGCGAAGCGAAATGCAACTTCGGTTTTTCCACCACCTCTGCCACTTCCTCTGCCTCCTCGGCAGCAAGCTCCGTATCGTTAAGCTGTTCCTCCGCCGGTTCCTTTTTTGAAGAACAAGACGAGACGAGCGAAACAAAAAGCGCGACACAGACAAAAGCGAGCAAAAGTTTTCTGAGCATATAAATGTGTTGATAAGATAAAATCATTTTACAAAGGTACGAATAAAGGTCAAGGAATCAAAGCATTTAAGAGTTTTTTGTTCTTCCCTTTTGCCCATGCCCCATTGTTTTGTTAATTTTGCACCCACAAAAAGCATCAATAGGTAAAAGGATAATTCATATACAACATATACAATGGCAAGCATTAATGACATGACCGTGGGTTCGCCGACCCGCGACATTTTGAAATTCGCCGTACCGCTAATCTGCGGCTACGTTCTCCAGCAGATGTATCTAATCATCGACACCGCCATCGTAGGCAGGTTTGTCAGCGTGGGCGCCCTTGCCGCCGTCGGCGCCTCAACATCGGTAATGTTCCTCATCATGGGCTTCTGCAACGGAGCCTGTGCCGGCTTCGCCATCCCCGTGGCACAGTCGTTCGGAGCAAAGGCTCTTTCCACCATGCGCCATTATGTGGGCAATGCCCTCCGTCTGTCGATAGTCTTCGCTTCTGTCATCACCATAGCCACCTGTCTGCTTTGCTCCCCCATTCTGAGGATGATAAACACGCCACAGGAGATTTTCAGTGATGCCTATACATATCTCGTTCTGCAGTTTGCCGCCATCCCCTTCACCTTCGGCTACAACCTGTTGTCGAGTTTTATCCGCGCCCTTGGCAATTCCAAGCAGCCGTTCTATTTCCTGATATTCTCGTCGATAGCAAATATCGTGCTCGATTTCTTCTTCATCATCGTCATGCGCCTTGGCGTAGCCGGAGCTGCCATCGCCACCCTCCTTGCCCAGGCAATGTCGGCATGGCTGTGTTATACCTATATCAAGAAGAAGATGCCGCTGCTCATTCCTCAAGGCGAAGAGCGGCGCTACGACCACAGGAAGGCTATGACACTATTGAACAACGGAGTGCCCATGGGACTGCAGTTTTCTATCACTGCCATCGGCAGCATCATGCTGCAAAGTGCCAACAATGCGCTCGGCACGGTATACGTGGCTGCCTTCACGGCATCTATGCGAATAAAATATCTTTTCACCTGTGTCTTCGAGAACATCGGTGTTGCCATGGCGACTTACTGCGGACAGAATATCGGGGCGCGCCGCCTTGACCGCATCACCCTCGGCATCAAGTCGGCTATAAAGATAATGCTCTGCTATTTCGTCATTACCATGTTGCTCATCCTCCCGTTTGCCGAAGAGATGATGATGCTGTTTGTTGACCATACCGAAACTGCCATCATCTCCAATGCCGCCATGTTCATGCGCATTGCCTGCTATTTCTATCCCGTCTTGGGGCTCCTTGTCATTCTGCGCTACAGCATCCAGGGACTTGGCTACAGCAACCTCTCCATGATGTCGGGAGTTATGGAGATGATTGCCCGCTGTGGTGTCAGTCTGTGGCTTGTTCCGGCATTAGGTTTTCTCGGTGTCTGCTATGGCGACCCTGTGGCATGGGTAGCCGCTAATGTATTCCTCGTGCCGTGTATCGTGTGGCTGATGCGGAGGCTCCGTCGGAAGATGAATAGAAACGTCGGGAGCGTAGCAGATGGCTTTCGGAGTTTTTTATGAGAGATAAAATAAGAAAAAAGAAAAGGAATATAGAATGTGGCTCATAAAAGTGTATGGCGCACCTAAAAAGTGGCTCATAAAAATGTATAAGACAGCTTAAAAGTGGCTCATAAAAGTGTAACTAATTTCTTTAGATTGCTAAAAATCAGTATCTTTGCATAAAATAAACAATAAGTTATAAACATAACTATTATCGAAAGCATGGAAAGATTGATTATGAGCAATCTGATTGCATGGAAAAATAAGACAGACCGCAAGCCTCTTATTCTTCTTGGCGCTCGTCAGGTTGGCAAGACATACATTCTGAAAGAATTTGGTCGGCGTGAGTTTGAGAATGTAGCCTATATTAATTGTGACAACAATACTTTGGTCGCAGATTTGTTTACGCCCGACTATAATATAGGACGGATAATACTTACTATCGGTGCCATTACTGGTGTTAATATACTACCGGGAAAGACGCTGATAATAATAGATGAGATTCAAGAAGTCAAGCGTGGACTATCGTCGTTGAAATATTTTTGCGAGAATGCCCCCGAATACCATGTTACAGTAGCAGGCTCACTACTTGGACTTACATTACATCAAGGTGAGTCTTTCCCTGTTGGCAAGGTTAATACTCTTAGAATGTATCCAATGACTTTCGACGAGTTCCTTTTGGCATGTGGCAGGACTCAGATGACAGAATTGCTCAAATCGGGCAAATGGGACGTGGTGAAAAGTCTGAAAAGTCTTTTTGTGCAATACTTGCGTGAGTATTATCTTGTCGGCGGCATGCCGGAAGCCGTGTCAAAATTTGTCACAACCAATGACGCCAATGCGGTGCGTGAGATACAGAACGAGATATTGGATGCTTACGACAAGGACATCTCCAAACATGCGCCAATAGAACAGACAATGCGTATCAACCAGGTGTGGCGCTCTATCCCGTCCCAGTTGGCTAAAGAAAACAAGAAATTTATTTATGGCGTCATCAAGAAAGGAGCGCGTGCAAAAGAATATGAGCTTGCTATACAATGGCTTGTCGATGCAGGATTGGTACATAAAGTTAATCGTGTGTCATCGCTTGGTATGCCGCTGAAAATTCATGAGGACATATCGGCTTTTAAACTTTTCCTGCTCGATTGCGGATTGCTTGGAGCAATGAGTCAGACTCCACCGGCATTTCTGTTGCTGCCGAATAAAGAAAATACAGCGAAAGGCGACTTTACTGAGAATTACGTGTGTTGCCAGATGGCATCATTGCGAAACTTGCCGATATATTACTATAGTAAAGACAATAGTCAACTGAAACTTGATTTCGTGATACAATATGGACTTGGTATATATCCTGTAGAGGTAAAAGCAGAAGAGAACCTTCAAGCAAAGTCGCTCAAGACCACTCTTGCGGAAAATTCAAGTATGCATGGACTTCGTTTCTCAATGAGCGACTACCGTGAAGAAAAGCGTATGACCAACGTCCCGCTTTATGGGGTAAGGGCGTTTCTTGAGAAACATACCGTGTATCGTGTGGCTGATGCGGAGGCTCCGTCGGAAGATGAATAGAAACGTCGGGAGCGTTTAGGCGAAACACCACGAGCGTTTAGGCGAAACACCCGAAGCGTTTAGGCGAAACGCCCAGAGAGTTTGATAGAAAACATTCAGCCGGCATGCACACAATACGGTGTGTCATACCGGCTGAACCATTATATTGTCATTAAAAGGACATCTGCCGTCCTGTTATTTCCAGACTACCTTGCGGCATGAGCCGTCGGTGTATTTCACGATATATATGCCACCGCGCTGCGGTACGTCGGTCTGCTGTCCGCTCACGGTATATACGCTCTCTATCTTGTTGTCATACTGCGTTGACGAATCTACGCCCTTTATGTCGGTAGGAACGTCAGGATATTCCAGACATGGAGCAATGGCGATGGACGTTGGGTCGTCGGTATTGGCAAACCATTGGTTTGTGCCGAGTCCGTTTCCTTTCTCGTCCTGGTCTTCAAGATAATGCCATGCCGTGTTCTTGCTTCCTACGCTGCGACGCAGACAGAAGATTGAGATATCGTCGCTCGTGTAAGGAGAGACTTCAAGTTGGGTGTTAGGGAACGGACCTACAACGACGAAGAATTCTTCACCCTTCTTCAGACTTACCGTCTTGTCGAGATTGAATTTGGTGGCAAGATAGTCTGTCTCAGAATACTGCAGGTCGCTTGCCTTCACCGTAGCCGATGCAAGAATTTCACCCGGTTCGCCGTTTTCTGCTACGGCATTTACTGTCAGGTTTATAGGTGTTTCCTTGTCTACCGCCGTAACCGACGCAAAGTACACGTCTACCTCTTCAATCTTGGCATCAGCCAAAGGTGCCTTGTATTTTTCTGCAAACTTGTCCATTCCGAGCCAGTTGCTGCCGGCATAGTTTCCATACCAGCCGAGGGAGATTTTCTCCAGACTCTTGTTCTCCTCGGTGTTGATATTCCAGATATACTGTGCGCCACCTGCCTGCACGGCATACTGCAGAATGTCGTTGCTCTGTCCGGCAGCGTTCTTTGCCGTCAGACCTACGCTTACGGTTCCCTTCTTCACGAATGTGACAGTAGGGTTCTGCTCCTGGCTCGTCTCCTTGTCGGCAAACTGGAATACCCAGTTCCATTCCGTTGGGTTGCCGGTGGAGAGGTCACGGAATGTTACCGGCACGTTTACCGGTACGAACACGCCGACCCACGGACTTTCATATCCTTCTTCAGGCAGACCTATCTGTGCCGTAGGGGCTTTCTGTGATACTACAACGAAGTTCTTGCGCTCCATCTTGTCGGTCGTCTCTCCTCGTCTCACGGTCAGTGTCACGTCGTATGTACCAGCCTTGTTGTATTTCACAACAGGACTTTCCTGTGTTGAGGTCTCGGTCTCGGCTCCCGGGAATGCCCACTCTATCTCGTCAGGCTGTCCCTTGGCAAGGCTACGGAACTCTATGCTCTCGCCTTCGAAGATGTGAATCTCGTCTGCCGCTGCAGGGTTGTCCTTAACGAGACGGAAGCCGTCTACTGCAAGGTTCTCACCGCCGAACGGATAGTCAAACACGAACTTCACCTTCTTGCCTGCATATTCCGAAAGGTCGAAAGAGAACTTATTCCAGTTCGGACCGGTATAGGCATTCTCTTGTGCCCAGTCGAAGGCATTGAGCAGAGTCTTGCTCTCGCTACTTTCAGTATCAATCACATTGAAAGTCCATTTGCCGTAAATCAGATAAGGAGCCTGGAAATAAGCATAGAACTCAACCTTGCTGCCTTCTTCTACTGTCAGTACAGGACTTGCGAGCTGTGAGCTGCCGCTGTTTTGGGCATCATAGTTTATTGAAATGGAATAAACGTCGTCTTTCTTTATCGTTCCGAAATTCTTGTTTGCCAAAGCCCAGCCTTCACCGGCAGTCCAGTCTGCCATTCCTTCAGCCGAGTCAAACTCCTGGTCGTAGTATGCCGTTGTCGCCTTATCGGTGGTAAAATCAGCCTTTAGCGGCTCGTTGATGACGAACTCTGCCTTCACAACCTCACTGTTCTGATTGTAGCCACGTGTCATTACATACAGTGTGCAGCTCTTGTCGATTGTGAACGAGGCGGTCTTGCCTTCCACTATGGTACTTTTGGTGTAATCATCCTGAAACTCCTCCTCGTCTTTCGCCTCAGTAGAATACCATATCGTAACGGCATTCTCGTCATCCGTAGTAACGGTTACCTCCTGCGGCGCATCGAATGTTCCGCCCATAGGAGTAATGAGAGGCGTCTTTAGCGGTTGCTTAGCCTCTACGGTAACAAACATTTTTGCCTCGCCCGGCTTATACTCCTCGTTGCCGTCAAATGTGGCAGTGATTATCACCGTCTGCGTATACTCCACATACGATGATGCCAACAGTCCCTTGCTATCTACCGAACAGACATCCCACTGTGACGATTTGTAGGTTATCGGCGATAGCTTATGCGGATTCAGCAGATCGGCATACCCGTCATCACCCGAAGTGAGGGTAATATTCTGCTTATTGAAACTTAGCTCCGGATCCTTACGTATAACGTATTTCGCCTCTACGACATCGCTGTATTCGCCACCTTGCAAAATAATTGCCTTTAGTGTTGTAGTCTCTGCTATATTCAGAGGTGCGGTATAGGTCTGACGGGAGCCACCATCTATTTTGGGGTTACTACCATCGGTGGTATAATATATGGTATGCTCCTCATCTGTATTGACAGACGGTTTGATTTCTACAGTCTGCACCTCGTCGTATGTTCCTGCCGCAGGGGTAAAGACTGGCGGTGCAACATCCGTCTGTATCTTCTCGTAGTCCACTTCTATTTTCTTAATGTAAAGTGGTCCTTTGGCATCGCTCGTCTGGTTTAGCAGAATGTCGATCTCTCCTTCCTGTGCATCGGCAGCAGTAACGCTAAACTCATACTCCGTAGCCGTTGTTCCGAGACTTGCCTTATCGTTGTCTCCAGAAAGATAGTTCTTACCGTTCACCGTTACCGACAGATCAGCTTCGTTCTCGTCCTTTTGCTTACTTGCCGTAACGCGTACTGCCGTTATCTTGCCCACAATGCCGGTTGTCCAGATTCTTGCACTCGATGCCGGTTCGCTGGCAGAACCGATATACTGTCCCTTGGATGCAACATAGGCATAATACTGTGTGCCGACAGCGGAAACATTCCATGTTACCCCGTTCAGCTCGGCGGTATAAAATTCCTTGTCTTCTTTGCTTGTGCCGAAGTTATAGAAACCTTGTCCGCCGTCTTTTTTCGACTTGTTCCACTCATACGACCATGTGTCGGCACTCATTGCCTGTGGCAAGAGCGAAAGCAGAACTGCGAATAAAAAGAGAATATTCTTTTTCATAAGCGTTAATGATATTGATTAAAACTTGTTATCGCATTTATATTTAGTAAGCAAATTCTGGGTACAAATATACAAAAATATGTGATACATCCAAAATACATATCATTTTATTGCAACATTCTTGGTTTATTATAGATAAATGGATGGGTAAATAAGTAGATGGCTGACTATTTCCTTTGTTTTTTATGTTTATCGCCCGAAACAAGTAAAAATGCCATAGGCATTGGCGAGGGATTAGCAGATTTCCGTCGAGAACTTGTTCTCGTAAGGAAATATGATAATACATCGGTAAACCCGAGGTACGAGGGTTTTACTTGTCTGAGGGTGTTTTTCCGGTTTTCGTCTAAAATGATTACCACCTAAATTGACGAAGAACCAGTAATTATCACATTTTTTCGAGGATAAAACCATGAATATTCTACACTTTTCGAGGATAAAATTAAGTAAATCATACACTTTTTCGAGGATAAGACATAAATCCAAAAGTTCATTAACTAATAAAATGTTGCAGCCGACTATGTTTTAGGGTGGACAATATTCTCAAAGAAGAGGATTATTTATTCAAAAGCATCTTGCCTCTTTGACAATCAGTATTTTATTTGTACTTTTACACCGTTTTACTGTTAAACCTCACGGCTATGTTATTACAAATACCGTAATATGCAGTCTTTATATAAGAAGAAAACGGTTATGCAAGAGCAATGAAAGTTACTATCAATTTGCCGAGCGTAAGTTTTTATTGAGAAAAAACTACTAATATAAATAAACATGAACAAGAAAATCAAAGCAGTATTCATGCTGGCGGCAGTAGCATCGCTAATGCCGGCATATGCTACCATCGAGGGAAGTCTTGACCCTCCGTCGGTAGTGGCACAGTGGAGCAACTCCTCCACTTATCCCAAAGTCATCGATATAAACTTCAGCGACACCAGCTGGCCAGACACTTGGAAGGGGGAAACGGGAGTGGACTGTCCCGACTTTTCTTCGGGAGGATATGTCAATACTATTATCAACGTTCCGACAAACGGAAGCACGGATATAACGTATCCTGTATACTTCCACCATTGCACCTTTGCAAACAAGAATTCATACAACGGCTTCGCAGGAGCTACAGCAGCTTTCTGCCGTCAGTATTATCTCGGACAAAACTGGACGGGAAACAGTGCTACGACATACAACAACTGGACGGTTGCAGGTCACACCACATATCTTGAGGACAATATAAAATACGACGCCAACAACAATCCTATACACGGTGAGGCTGGCTTCGTACAGATGTGTCGCGACGGAAATGTTAAGGATGCATCTGGAAAACCTGTAAGTCAGCACGGGTGGATGGAGATTGACCACATACCGTATGTTGAACGCGTGCAGTGGTCGTGGTCGTCTACTTCATGGGGACGCGGCATTAAATGCGACTATAAGATAGGCGACGGAGAATGGAAACCTCTTGTATGGATGGGGTCCGAAAAGCATAAAGACGGATACACGGTTTTCTCTGACCAGGGATATTTCATGGAGAATGTTATCAACGCCTCTGACGTATCTATCCGCTGGAGAGTATGGGACGGTGAAATTCTTAAAGACCCGGTACAGAAAAATCCTAACGGCGGCGCCGTGTTCACAAAGGGCGAAAACCCTCTGCTGTCGCAGCAGGCCCCACGCGTTCACAAGATTCAGATTTTCGGCAACGAGATTACAGCCGAGCAGGCTCAGTATGCCAAAGACAATCCTGTGAGCGATGTGGGTGAGCTCTCCGACCTTGGCGGCGGAGGCAATGACAAAGGCGAGACGGCTCCGGATGTCAATGCTCCTGTCGTTACATCTGTTGTGGCACAGGACGGTACGGGCGACTACACCAAGATTCAGGATGCCATCAATGCCGTGCCTAACGGCGCGAGGGGCATTATCTATATCCGTCCGGGCATATACGACGAGAACCTATATGCAGGAACGAAGACAAACAAGGACAAGTTTATCTCGCTCATCGGCGAGAACCGCGAGACTACTATCCTCACTTCCAGCGTAGACCGCGGCAGCAACCACAGTTCAAACACCTACAACGACTGTGCTGCCCTCAACGTGTATACAAGTCGCTTCTATGCCGAAAACCTTACCATCCGCAACACGAGCGGCAACGTGGGACAGGCTGAAGCGCTTTTCACAAACGGTGATGCCCATATCTTCAACAACTGCTTGTTGAGCGGATATCAGGACACTTACAAGGCAAATACCGGCTCTCGCGGATATTTCACAAACTGTACTATCGAGGGTGCCACCGACTTTATCTACGACGGCGGAATGGAATGGTTTGACAACTGCACGCTCCACCTCGTGAAGGGCAGCGGATATATCACGGCTCCTGCCGAGAGCGGCATGCCGATGACTAAGGTGATGTATCCGGAACTGAGCCAGTCTACGTTCTATCCCGGTCTCTTCTTCCGCAACTGCACCGTGACAGCTGCCGACGGCGTTGCCAAGGGCGCCTACTCGCTCGGTCGTCCGTGGAAGGAAGGCTGCGGTTCGATGTTTATCAACTGCACACTGCCGGATGCCATAAAGGATGCCGGATGGACGGCATGGGACGGAGCTGAAAACAAGTCTTCGCTCTACGAATACAAGAGTGTTGATGCCAACGGCAATCTCGTGGACGTGTCGAAACGTGCCAGCTTCTCGCATCAGGCTACGGATGCCGAGGTGAAGGCTTACATGAATCCGGAATTCCTCTTCGGCAAATACTCCAAGGTGCCGTTCGACTACGAGAAGATTCTGCGCGGTGCCATCGCCCCGATGAACTTTATCATCACACCTAATGAGATTTCGTGGGAGAGCGACGACAATGCTGCCGGATATATTATATATAAGGATGGAGCGTTCCTGAAGTTTACCACTGACAAGGCTCTTGCAAAGGAGGCTTCAGACAATTCAAAATATAGCGTTGCCTCTGTTTCCAAGCAGGGCGTCGTGTCTAAGGCTGTTGTTGCCGAAGACGCTATCAAACTGCCGGCATTCCCTACAGCCGAAGGCTTTGGTAAATATACCACCGGCGGTCGTGGCGGAAAGGTCGTTAAGGTTACTTCGCTTGCCGACGACGGCACAGCGGGCACCCTGCGCTGGGCTTTCCAGCAGTATCCGGGCGAACCGATAACTATCGTCTTCACCGTGAGCGGCGACATTCAGCTGAAGAGCGAACTGCGCATGAAGCGCGACGACTGGACGCTTGCCGGACAGACGGCTCCTGGCGAGGGTATTCAGATTACCCACAACAAGATTAACCTTGGTGGTTCGCAGAACTTTATCGTAAGGAACATCCGCTTCCGCTCTGGTCATGCCAATCTTGCAGGCGAAGTTCTTCAGGATCAGGCTTTGGGTTCAGAGAACTGCAACAACTACATCTTCGACCACTGCGTGTTCGGATGGTCGGTTGAGGAAAATATGAACACTCAAGACTGCCACTTCCTTACCGTGCAGAACAGTATCGTGCACGAGGGTCTATACAACTCTGGACACAAGAAGGGTGCACGCGGCTACGGTACCCAGTGGGGCGGTTCGCCGGCTACCTACTACCGCAACCTGCTTGCCGACAACAAGTCGCGCTCTCCGCGTATCAACGGTGCACGCGGCGAGGACTATGTGGTATTTATGGAATATATCAACAACGTGAACTACAACTTTGGCGGTAGCGGCGGATGCTACGGCGGAGAGAACACTGCCGACATCACATCATACAACGGCATGAACTCCGGTCATGAATGCAACTTCATCGGCAACTACTACAAACCGGGACCGGCATCCAACAAGTCGGGCATCGTGCTCGTGAACTCAAGCTACGCCCGCACCGGAGCCACATCATGGGGACCGGCAAAATGGTATGTCAGCGGAAACGTTATCGAGGGTGACGCCGCACGCACTGCCGACAACTGGAAGGCTATGACGGCTGAGAAATACTCGCTCGCAGATATCCGCGTGGACGAGCGCATCGTGCCGGTGCACAACTACTATAAATATTCTGTAGCCGGCAACGTGGGCACCTACGACCCGGAGATGTATATGATTTACGACATCGAAACGGGTGAACAGGCCTACCAGACTGTGCTCAACAACGCTGGAACCATCAACCGCGACGCCATAGAGAAGCGTATCGTTGAAGAGGCTCGCACTGGAGTGAACAAATACGGCGGTGCTGCAACAGGTGCCGGCAAAGGTATCATCGATACTGAGAACGACTGCGAGGGCTTTATCTCTTACTCCACAGACTACACCGTGCCTCAGGATACCGACGGCGACGGCATGCCTGACGAATGGGAGAAGCAGCACGGACTGAACCCGAACGTTGCCGACCAGAACCTTATCAACAACCAGGGCTATACGGCTCTCGAGGTTTATCTCAACAGTTTGATGGGCGAGCAACTGGAAGACGGATTCCACGTGAACAGCATCAAGACAATAGAGAATGCGCCGGCAATAAGCTACGACAAGGCTACCGACTTGCTTCGCGTTAGCGACAACGCCATCGGTTCGCTGCTGAAGATATACTCCACCGACGGTCGTCTGCTCTCTTCCGAGCAGATCACGTCGAAGGCTATCTCTCTCTCAAAGGTGAAGAACAGCATCTTCCTTATTCGCATCGACGGACAGAAGATTGCACCGAGAGTGATGAAGATAAGGAAATAAAATAGGGCTCAACAGAGCTTGAAATAATCTACAAATCCCTTTACAGCAAACGATGTCTGTAAAGGGATTTTTTATATAAAACAAATATTATTTGGGAGTTAATAAAATAGTATGTATATTTGCAACAAAACAAAATAAAAAGCTTATGGAGACACTATCCCTAACAAGACTCAGAGCAAATGTAAGTGCTGCACTAAACAGAGTGGATGAAGGACAGGATGTTATGATAAAGAGCAAAAATCGTCTGTATAAGATTGTACCCGTTGAGGACAAACAAACAGATATAACTCCCGAACTTCAGAAACGTATAGACAGAGCGCGTAGAAATCACCGTAACGGAAACGTTACTTGCTGCAACAACCTACAAGAACTCCATTCTTTCCTTGACTCTCTATGACATACAAGATTGAGTTTGACGACGAAGCTAAATCCGTTATAGCTAAGTTTAAGAAGTCTAATCAGCAAGCATATAAGAAGATAGTAAAGCTTCTTGAAGATATCGCATTGCATCCTCGTACGGGAATTGGACATCCTGAACCTTTGAAAGGTGGTAATGGAATAACATATTCACGCCATATAAAAGGGAAAGATCGTATCATATACGATATATATGATGATATTGTAACCGTTCTTATTGTAAGTGCAGAAGGACATTATAATGACAAATAACAAATGCCGCTTATGGAACACTAAAAATTCCATAAGCGGCATTTTTGTAAATACGTATTCTATTTCTTCTTCCCCTTTCTCCAAGCCGGCGAGTAAGGCTCATTCTTGCTCTTGCCTTTCTGTCCCTCCGTCACCTCATAGTCAAGCTCCGGCAAGTCAATCTCATCATCGTCGCGATAAGGAACATTCATTTCCCTCCGGTATTTCTCAACCCTCACCATACCCATGCCTTGACTTATAATTCCAATTTCCTTGGCTGCGGCATACGAGAGGTCGATAATGCGTCGCGAATGGTTGGAGCAGCGGTCGGTAACTTCCACCACTACGCTCTTGCCGTTCTTTATGTTTGTCACCCTCAGCAGTGTGCCGAGAGAATACTTGGCATGAGCGCAAGTCAGACTGTCCCTATGGTATTTGTCACCGTTGCTCATGCGCCTTCCGTGCATCCGGTTAGAGTAATAAGAGGCCATCCCTCTCTGTTGTGCGAGAGAGGGACAGCCCCATGATGCAATCAATAAAATAAGTATTATGAAGTTTCTTGTCATATTCCGTTTTATACGATTCCCTGAGCCATCATGGCATTGGCAACCTTCATGAATCCTGCGATATTCGCACCCTTCACGTAGTTGATATAGCCGTCCTCGGTACCGTATTTCACGCACTGAGCATAGATGTCGCTCATAATCTGGTGCAGACGCTGGTCAACCTCAGCCTCTGTCCATCCGAGATGGATAGCATTCTGGGTCATCTCCAAACCTGAAGTAGCCACACCACCGGCATTTACAGCCTTGCCCGGAGCGAAGAGCTGCTTGGCAGCAATAAACTTGTCAACAGCCTCTGCCGTGCATCCCATGTTTGAAACCTCAGCAACACACAGCGTCTTGTTCTTCAGAAGCATGTCGGCATCATTGCCGTTCAGCTCGTTCTGGGTAGCGCAAGGCAGAGCGATGTCAACCTTAACCTCCCATGGCTTCTTGCCAGGAACGAATGTAGCCTCCGGGAATTCCTCTGCGTATGGAGCACAGACATCATTGCCGCTCGCACGAAGCTCCAACATATAGTCAATCTTCTTGCCGCTGATTCCCTCCGGATCATAGATATATCCGTCAGGACCAGAGATTGTAACGACCTTTGCTCCAAGCTGTGTAGCCTTCGTTACGGCACCCCAAGCAACATTACCGAAGCCGCTGACAGCTACAGTCTTGCCCTTGATGTCGATTCCGTGGGTCTCCAGCATCTGGTGAACGAAGTAGATAGCTCCGAAGCCTGTAGCCTCCGGACGTATCTTTGAGCCGCCATACTCCAGACCTTTACCTGTCAATACGCCGTTCCACTGATGGGTCAGCTTCTTGTACATGCCGAAGAGATAGCCAATCTCACGACCGCCAACGCCGATGTCGCCAGCAGGCACATCCTCGTTAGGACCGATGTTACGATAAAGTTCAGTCATGAAAGCCTGGCAGAAGCGCATAACCTCAGCGTCGCTTCTTCCGCGGATAGAGAAGTCAGAGCCACCCTTTCCGCCGCCCATAGGCAGAGTGGTAAGTGCGTTCTTGAAAGTCTGCTCGAAGCCCAAGAACTTCAAGATAGAGAGGTTAACAGACGGATGGAATCTCAAGCCGCCTTTATACGGACCGATTGCGCTGTTGAACTGAACGCGGTATCCGAGGTTAACATGCACCTCGCCCTTGTCGTCAACCCATGGCACACGGAATGTGATGATACGCTCCGGCTCCACGATGCGCTCGATTATTTTTGCTTTTTCAAACTCAGGATGCTGGTTATATACATCCTTGATGGAGATAAGTACTTCTTTTACTGCCTGTAAATACTCCAACTCGCCTGGATGCTTCTGCTCCAGCTGTTGCATTATTTTCTCCACTTCCATAGTAATGTATTTTTAAAAGGTTATATTATATATATGTGTTATTATCAAAGTGATTATTATCACATGGCAAATGTAGGCATTATATCGATATGTTCCAAAGAAAATCAGAATTATTTTCCTCTTTAACTTTCATTTTGTTAAAAGACAAAGAAAATAAAGGAATTCCGTATCTGTTTTGGTAACTCCGTTTTGCGTTTTACAAAGACTATTCGACCTGTATAGCTGAAATGTTGTATCCTTAGCAAGGCTATACGTAAGTGAATAGTACAATAAAAGTTTTTGGTGATTTTACCCTCACACCCTCACCAATAGCCTTGAAAGTCCCTGTTTATGGCATTTCAAGGTGTGAGGGTAAGTGTGAGGGGTGTGAGGGTAAGTGTGAGGGGTCACCTTCTCGTCTCAACATTAAATTCCTCTGCCTCGCTCCGTGTCCCTTCTGCTTTCTCCGTTGCAAATACCTTGAAGCGGGCGGTACCGTCCTTCAGCTTGCGGTCGGCTTTCACCATGGCGGTATAGCGGATACCTTTGCCTGGGGCAATCTTCTCGATGATGATTGGGGCAGAGACAAAGATATGGCGGTTGCCAGTGGTCTCCACTACTGTCGGTTGCACATTATATAGCGAATGGGTGGAGTTGTTGTAAACCTCTACCGTAACCTTGGCGAGTTCGCCCGACGATAGCGTCATGCCATTGCCAACATACCTCACGTTGCGGATGCTCAGTGCCGGCATACCTGCCTCTTCCATCATCATGGTACCAGAATGAGGTTTACAGTCGCTTTCCGAAGCCTTTGTCGTGTCGTTACCGTCAAACGAAATTACGTCGTCGCCACCATTGTTCGGATCGAAACCGCTTGCGTCATTGCCGCCGCCATCATTATAATTGCTGTCGCTGTAAGACTGTTGACTGCCACTTTGCTGCTGCGCCTGTGCCATCTGCCGGCGCTGCGCCTTGTATTCATCGTATTTCTGCTGGTTCGCCTTGTCGGCAGCATTGCCGATAATAGCTCCGGCTGCTGCACCGCCAGCCATACCGACAAGGGTACCGATGTCGCTACCGCGCGGTCCACCGCTGATTCCGCCGATTGCCGAACCGATAATGCTCCCCAACTGTGCACCGAGGAATCCACCCGATGCCGTATTTTCGTTGCCTACGCCACAGCTTGAAAGCATCAGCGAGGCAGCAAGAGTCAATGTTGCTATCTTTTTCATCTTCATAATCTCCTATTCTTTATGTCTATCATTATAATAAATTGACAGCAAAATTAGAAATTATCTTTACATCATACAAGAGGATTATACCATTAGACCATTTTTGTGTACTTATCCCCTATAGCTTCTCTAAATCATCGTCTGTATTCCGTCGGACTCTTTCCTGTGGATGCCTTGAAACAGCGGCTGAAATATTTCGGGTCGGTATATCCACAGGCAAAGGCAATCTCGCTGACATTCTTTTGCGTTGTTTCAAGCAGTTTGCAGGCATGCTTGATGCGAGCCTCCTTCAGGAAGTCAATCGGCGTAACGCCCATTATCTGCTTCATCTTTCGCTGCAGTCCGGAACGACTCACGGCGGCTGCCTCAGCCATATCGCCCACCCCGATGTCGGCATTGGCGATGTTCTCCTCCACGAATGCCGATATACGGCGCATCATCTGGTCGTCCTCTTCGCTGAGTTTTGGAACTACCGGTTGCTCACTGTCTCTACGTTTATCCTCTTTATCGGCATTCAGCAGACTGAGATATGCCTCGAGCACTTCATGGCGCTGACGCTTTATCCGCCTTATATATATAAAGGTGTATGCCGTGCCGCCGATGAACGAAATGACAAATAGCAGAATAAGTACATGAGCAAGTGTCGTCTCCCAGAAAGTCGGTGTAACGACAACGGTGATACCCCTCATGTTGTTTGTCCATATCCCGTCGGCATTGGTAGACTTAACAAGCAGACGGTAAGTTCCGGGATCGAGGTCGAGCAAGGTGGCAGAATGGTCGGAACCGATATTATTCCATGCTACATTGTCCTCCGCTCCGTCCTTTACGAGGGCAAAGGCATATCTTATGTCAGCTTCGGGAGTAAAGTCGAGGGCAGCAAACGAGAGTGTGATACTCCTTTCATGACTGTCGAGCACCAGTGTGTCGAGAGCATTCACCGCACAGTCTTTCTCCATTCCCTGCACACTGAGCCCCGTCAGGGCGATAGCCGGCGAGTAGGAGCTCTTGCGCAGTTCATTAGGAGCGATGGTAAACAGTCCGTCTTGCATACCGAAGACCCATCTGCCGTCGGGCAACACTGTAGGGAGAGCCTCGGAGAAGCGGCATTCCGACAGGAAGAAGCTCTTGCCAAAAGTCTCGTTGCTGCCGTCATCAGGACTGAAAATCACAATATTGTTGCTCCCCACGGCGAGCATTCGTCTGCCGAACGGCACTACAGATATGGCAACATCGGTAGACAGTCCACTCTCCTTATTGAAATGGCGGAAGGAGAGTTTCGGGGCGAGCAAGTTTCTACTTGTTATCATGTTCACTCCCCCACTCTCGGTACTTACGAAGATGCGTCCCCGATAGTCCTCTGCAATATTCATCGTAGCACTGCAACTTAGAGCATCCTTGCGGTCAGCCTCTCTTGTATGGCAGCGGAAGCGCATACTCTTCACAGCATTGCCCCTTACAAGTTTGCACACAAGCAGTCCGTCGGTCGAGGCAGCAAGCATCACGTCATTTTTCGTTATAAACAGCTTTCTCACCTTCTGCGCCATTTTCCGCGGATAATATCTCATTCCCGAAAAAGGTTTTATTATCCTTGGCTGTGCGGCTGTAGGGTTCTCCACACAACAGATGCCGCCACCCAGAGTGGCAATCCACAGTCTGCCCCAGTGGTCTTCGGCAATATCATACACGTCATTGCACGTCAGTCCATGGATTCTCTCCATTCTATATGCCGCACCTCCATTCATTTCCCTAAGCCGAAACAGTCCACCGGGTTTGCTGCCAATCCAGATATCCCCATTTCCAACCTGTTTCATGCAATAAACAGGGGCGTCTAACCTTACCTTAGTCTTCACGATATTGCCGCTTGGCGCCAGGTATCCGGCAAACGAGTTGTCGCCGTTGAAAATCTTTACAGCATTATCCTCCTTCGTGGCAATCCAGTATCTCCGACGCCTGTCAATAAAGAAAGCCTTTGTCTCTATCTGTTGCGGATAGCGCACGATGGTGCCCCTGTGTCTCGGGAAATTAAGTCGATAGATACCGCTCGTTGCAACGACCCACAGATTACCCTGTTTGTCGGGCATGCAGAAGTTGGCAGATTCAAGAACATTCCTGTCGCCGTATGCCGTTTCCTTTCCGCCGGAGAGCGAATACGTCAGTCTGCCGTCGTGATAAACCGTCCACACCACGCCCTGTGCATCCTTGTATTTAAACGGACGGTCTTGTTTCACTGCCTTGCTATTAAGTCCCCTCGTTGCCAACTGCGGTTTGGCCTCAAAGCGATAGTTTTTCAGATTAAAAAGGAACACGTCGTCGTCGACCTTGCAACCGAGATTGCCGTCGGCAGCCATCCAGACAGAGCGGATGCGGTCGGTGGCGATATTGTTGCCGTCGCCCACATGCGCCTTGAACCCACGAAACTGGTATCCGTCGAAGCGACAGAGTCCGTTCCATGTGGCGAGCCAGATCAGTCCCTGCCGGTCTTGCGTCATCTGCGTAACGTGCCATTGGGTAAGTCCGTCGTTCTCGTCATATCTCTGTATGCGGCACAGTGGCTGCGAGAAAGAGTCAAGCCAAAAGAATATGGTCAATAGTATGATGGTAATGTATCTCATAGTTCTCTATTATCTTTCAGTCCCTTTTCCAATTCCTCAATAGTCGGCATGGAAGATTTGAAGTCTTTCGGGAATAGTTTTGACAGTTGATATTCTGATATACCCATTGGCTCCTTGTATGAATCCAAGGCATATTTTGCCACTACATTATCTTTGTCCTTACATATAAGCAAGCCTATGGTCGGATTGTCAATATCTGTCTTGAACTGGTGGTTGATAGCTGAAACATAAAAGCTCAATTGTCCCAAGAACGATGGATGGAATGACTGGGCTTTTAGTTCGATGACCACATAGGCATGAAGGTGAGCATTGTAAAACAGCAAGTCGGGGAAGAACTCCTGCTGCCCTACCTCCAAGCGGAACTGTCTACCCATATAGGAGAATCCTCTTCCAAGTTCTAAAAGGAAACGAGTAACGTTGTTCACCAATTCATCCTCTATCTCACGTTCATCAAATTTCTCTTTTAAATTAAGGAAATCCAAGTGATAAGGATCTTTGGTCATCTGTTGAGCCAGGTCGCTTTGAATAGCAGGAAGCGTAGACTTGAAGTTGGTGATAGCCTTGCCATCACGCTCGTAAAGGTCGGTATCGAGCCAGTTGAGCAGGGCATCACGTCCCCAATTATTCTCCCAAGTCTTTCTTACAAAGAACAAGGCCTTGTTCATATCGCCCTTGCATTTGTCTATGATACGGCGATGATGGTCCCATGGAATAGACAACAACAGTTTAAAATCATCGACAGGTTGCTGACGATTTTTTAAATGTTCCGCATGTTGCGGAACATTTGTATCTGAACTTGAATCTATGGAATGTTCCGCAGTCTGCGGAACATTTCTATATAAAGGAGCATACAGTTTGAAGAACTTACTCATATAACGTAAGTTTATGGGTGAGAATCCCTTCACCCCAGGCATCTCATGCTTTAGGTCCAAGCTGAGATTCTTGTAGAACCCAGAACCGTATGTATTGGTGTATTGCTTGGCTTCAATATCTCGTCCTAACTTCCAATAGAAATCCAACAGGTAGCCATTGGTAGTACATGATGCTTTGAGACGATGGCTGTAGAAACGTTCCTTGAGTTCTACAAGCCAGTCCTTATAGTTGCTGTCATCATGGAGGATTAAAGATAAGTCTATATTTTTCTTTGCCATTTTTTCATTTTTAATTTACGCCACAAATATAATGCTTTATATTGATAATCCATAATTAGTAAAAGACTTTTTGAATGAGACGATTACTATTGTACAAATAAGAATTATTCTCCACAAAAAAAGAGTGACTTGCAAATCTGCAATAACAGCATTCGGATTTACAACAACAAGCAGAACTAAACGAAAGTGACGGAATTGGTGCAGCTATACTGCACCTTTGGTGCTATGCTGCTGCACCTTTGGTGCTTGGTATAAACAATTGGCGGGAACATCACACTTGGTAAATGTGAAGCTCCCGCCATGATAAAGCTTTGTATATAAACAGCTGCTATATACGCACTATTTTATCATTACCTTCCTTGCAGACTTGCTGCCTTTCAGTATGTTCATACCTTTCTCGATGTTTGTTCTGCGAACGCCATCAGCTGAATATACAGCCTCTGCCTTGAATTCCTTGTCGGCAACGATGCCGTTTACTGCCGATGGAGTCTTTGCCTTAGCCGCAAGACTCAGTCCGCCGAACTCATTTGCAGCCTGTATTTCATAAGTGTTGCCCTCTACATAGTCGCAAGATGTAGCGGTAGTGAAGCCCTCCACCTTACCGTTCTTCGTAATGACATAGCAGATGGCGTATGGCACGGCATTCCATGTAATCCTGCCGTCCTTCACCACTGGCTCCGGAGCATCGCAAGCCTCTGTCAGCAGTTCCGGCTGCCAGTTGTCGTCGCCGCTCATCACGTTCTTCACGGTATACTGAGCAGCCTCCTCGTCGGTGAGATAGTTCTTTGCCTTTCCTTCCACGCGGTTGCCGTTGGCATCCTTATACCAGTATGTATCCTGACGGTGAGAGAGGTCTACGGGATTGCCGTTGATATCCATCGTGTTGTAGTCAGCCCATAGCACAGGCAGTCCGCCCATCGTTTCATACCATCCCTTAGCCGGGATAGTAACCTCAGCCTTGGTATTGATAAACACCGTCTTCGGGAAGTTGTGCCACGGTCTGCCGAGCCACACATCAGTTTCGGTAGGCACGCCCGGAGCGGTGATTACGTTGTTCATGAAGACATATCCCCACTTCACGTCCTTCTGATGCGACGGAGCCACGATATATCCACCGCTCTTGCGCACGATGTTCAGTGTGTCGTTGTCGAAATAGACGTTGCCGCTATTGTAGATAAAGTCTACAGCTCCCTCGATAAAGGAATCCTTCACGTAGTGGCGGTAGTTCGACTTGCTGGTTGTAATCCATGTGTCCTGATAGCTGTACATACCCACCTTGTTGAAGGCGATGCGGTCGTTCTCGGTGTTGAGGGCGAGAGCCTGCGGACCGTCGTTTTTCTCCACTCCATAAGAGTTAACAAAGCTCAGTCCCTCGAAATAGAGGTTTGCGGCATGTGCGACGAATGTTGCACCCTTGTCTACGCTAAGGGCATTCGGACCACCGCTGAGTCTGTTGTCGCTGATAAATACCTTGGTTCTGTCCTGTCCGATGAAATACAGATACGGTTTGCTTGCCGGCAGGTCTACATGCTCCTTGTATGTACCTTCTTTGATGAAGATGAGCCAAGGCTTAACGCGGTTTGCCGGGGCTGCATCGATAGCCGCCTGCACGGTGGTATAGTCGCCAGTGCCGTCTTGTGCAACAACAGCGTCATATACGCGAGCCTCCGGTTGCTTGCGCTCCATAGTGGTGAAGTTTATCTCCGTTCCCTCGAAGGCATTGCCGCTACGGTCGAGAATCATTCCGGCAGGGAGCTTAAAGGTGTATTTAGTAGAATATTTCAGTCCGCTATACTGATAAACCACGGTTTTTCCGCTCACCGTAGGCTTCAGCGTCTCACCGTTCAGCGTAGCCTCGCTGTTCTCGGCAGCCACCACCTTCTCGTCGAAAGTAAGGATTACGGAACCGTTTGCCGAAGCCCCCGTTGCATTGTCGGCAGGGATAGAGGAGAGGAGCTTAGGAGCTACCTTATCGTCAACGATTTCCTTGTCGGCGAGTACGAAAATCTCAGCCACGGCAAGTCCGTCGTAATCGCCCGTAGAACCCACGAGCGGAGAATCATAGTCTGGCAAGAAGCGCACGCGCACCAGTTGCTGTCCGGCAGCCTCGGCAGGGAGAGCAAACTCCTCTGAATCCCATGCGCGAGCCGGTAGGTTGTATGTACCGAACTTGGTGTATGTCGTTCCGTCGAGCGAGTATTCGGCATTCACGATGCTGTGTGCGTTGAAGTCGTCGCCCACGGCAGCAGAGAGTTTCACATTGCTGTAGCCCAGGGTAGAGAACGAGAGTTCGAAATAATACTTGTCGGTTAGCTTCTTCCAGCAGCGGGCAGCATACTTGCCGTTTTGTCCGCCCTTCTGTGCTCCGCAAGCGAGCCACGACGAAGTCTGTCCGGCTGCATTGCGCAGAGAGAGCAGTCCGGCGTTGTCGCTCTCTGCCTTATAGTCGGCAGCACGCTCCTGTGTAGGGGTGTCACTGTAGAGGTCCCAACCCACGATATAGTCGGTACAAGAGAAGTTTGCCGTGAGGCTTTTCTCTCCGTCCATCTTCACCTCGCGCTCCATGGAAGTGGTGTTGTCCTCCCAGTTGGTGAAGGTAAGGATGCGGTTGTTGAGAGCCGTGAGCTTCACGTCGGTTCCTTCCTCATAATAGTGCACGCCGTTAACCACGTTTCCCTTTGGCGAGAACTGCACGAGGTTCTGGTTTGCTCCGCCTTCGAGAGTCATGTTCAGGGCATATACATTATTCTTTGTATATGTGGCAGTGAGCGAAGTATTGGCGGTAAGCTCGAATGTATAAGGGTTTTCTGTCGACACCACCTTATTGTCGTTTCCTGTCCATCCGGCAAAGTGGTAGCCGAAGTTTTCTGTCGTGCTTACGGTAACTACGGTGCCCTCGTCGAACTCTGCGCCCGACGGATTTACGGTTACGGTTCCGGCTGCTTCATCGGCAGTGCCTACACTCAATGTGTATACCGGAACGGTAACGGGAGTTCCGTTCAGGTCGCCGGTTACCGTGATATTGCCGAGCGCGAGCTGCTTGTTGTTGGCAAGGTTGTAGATATAGAAATAAAGTTCTACCTTGTCGGATACGGTCTGCAGCGCCGTCATGTCGAGATTTGACGAAGACACGGAGTTTCGCTCCGGATTGAAGCCCTTCACAAGATCGACGGTCTTGTCGCCGCATTTTGCCACCACATCGAGTGTTCCGCCGCTCGTTCCGCATTTCTGCGAATCGAAGGATACGGATTTCGGTGTGAAGCTGACTCCCTTTTTCGGAACGATAGAGAAGCAAACGAATGACTTTTCGTCTCTTGCGTTGCTGATTTTCTCCTTCGGATTGAGCTTCGACAGGTTTCCCTGCTTACCATTGAAATAGAGGTTGCTCCCGAGAGAGAAACTTGTTGTTGATACTGCTTCGGGCATGGAAACTTCTGCCGCTGAAGGATTGTCGTCGCTCTTGTCGAACGCCCATGCTATTGTTGCGTCTTTGGCATCAATGGCTTCTGCCCGGGAAATAACGTTCCCGGCAGTCGACGCAGTGGTCGTTTCGAAGAACTGCATGTTGTTTGCCCCTACTGACAGCGAGGCACAGGCAACCAGTGCGGTTGCCGCAATGAATCTGATTTTCATCGTTTTTTGATGTTATTATTCGGTTAGTAATTATGGCGGCAAAATTACCCGGAATTATAATAACTGATGGTATAAAAACGCGTCAATAGGGTGGACAATTATCTGAAAGTCGTAATTTTATGGCATAATCAGCCGTCTACCCTCACCACCCCTCACACTATCCCTCACACCCTGAAACGCCGATGTACAAAGGGCTTGCTGGCTATGGGTGAGGGTGTGAGGGTAAAATTACCGAAAAAAATATTGCGAAGAATGTGTTAATTGTAATGCAAAAAAAGAATTGGAGAAACTATACATCCAATTGTTTTTTCACTAAATCATAGTAATAACCTTTCAGTTTTAAAAGTTGCTCATGTCTGCCACTTTCAACGATTCGTCCGTCATTCAAAACAGCTATTTGATCAGCATTTATTATTGTGCTCAACCTATGGGCAATTACTACAACTGTTTTATCCTTAAAAAAATCGCTTAGACTTGAAACTATGGCGTTTTCGCTTTTTGCATCCAATGAGTTGGTTGCCTCATCAAAGAACAAATAGTCTGGATTCTTGTAAATAGCCCTTGCTATCAGAATACGCTGAGCTTGACCCTTGCTCAATTTTATTCCCTCCTGTCCAACTACCGTATTATACCCTAAAGGCATGTTATCTATAAATTCTGAAGAATTGGACATTCTTATCGCCATATTCAAACGGGAATAGTCAATATTGTCATCTTCTATAGATATGTTTCGGGCTATAGTATCAGAAAAGATAACACCATCTTGCATAACGGCACCACACTGACGACGCCACCATTGAATGTTATATGCTTTCAGTTCATCTGACCCAAGACGCACAGTTCCTTCTGTCGGCATATAATACCCAAGCAGAATTTTCAGTAACGTTGTCTTTCCACTTCCTGAGGCTCCTACTATAGCTGTAACCTTTCCTCGTTTTATATCCAAGTTGATATCTTGCAGAATATACCTGTCAGAAAATTTATCATAAGAGAAGTTTAGATGAGAAACTGTTATAGCCGTTGCGAATGAAGGATTCACAGATTCTATATTTCCATAAATATTCTCTTCGCTCGGCAAATTACGGACTTCGTTTATTCTTTCCATACTTATTCTAACGTCCTGAGAGGAATATATAAACCCCATAAGCTGTTCTACCGGTCCGTTTAGCTGACCTATTATATATTGTATAGCCAACATTCCCCCCAATGAAACATTTCCAAGTATTACCGCATAAGCAGTAAATGCTGTCATAACAATGTTTTTCGTCTCGTTAAGGAGTATACTACCTATTTCTTGCGTCTGCTGTAATTTCAGATTTTTTGTTTGAACTGAAAACATCTGCCTTTGGGTTTCTTTCCATTCAGCACAACGTCTTGCTTCACAATTTTGCAATTTAATTTCCTGTAAGTTATTGATATATTGGTAAATCTTAATATTATTTTCTGACTGTTTGTCAAAATATTCATAATCAATAACCTTCCTCTTTTTAAGAAATACAATTGTCCATAAAACATATAAAATACTGAATACAGCAAATACGAAATATACGATGGAATTATACAACAACAATACAATTGAAAAAATGAGAAACAAAATTGAAGAATAAATGATATTGGGAATTTGTGTTGTCAAAAATGAATTTATTCGAGAATGGTCATATAGGCGTTGTTGCAAATCACCAATATGTTTTGATTCTATATACCACATCGGCAACCTTACCAACTTTATCAAAAATTCACTGACCATAGAAATATTTATACTCATGGAAATCTTTACCAGTATCCATTTCCTGACAAAATCAAAAGTAATCTTTCCTAATGTTAAAGCAAGTTGCCCAAACAGAACCAGCATAATAAAGAACATATTTTTGTCCTTTATACCAATATCAACAATTTTTTGCGTAAGAAACGGAAGTAAAGAAAGGAATATACCCGTAATAAGCAACGTAAAAAATATTAGAGATATAGACTTGGCATACTGTTTCAGATAAATTGATATTCTGAAAGAATTACTTTTGTTGTCATATTTAGTATAATTATAAAATTTATCTGTCGGCTCCACAAACATGGCATATCCTTCAGAATCACTTTTGGAATCAATACTCCAATATTTTACAAAATCATCATATTCATACTTAATCCTTCCTTTTGCCGGATCTGCAATATAAAATGAATTTCCTTTCACTTTATAGAGAACAACATAATGATTTTTATTCCAATGCAATATACATATACTATTTACTTTTCTTAGCTCATTCAAAGGAATCCTAACACTTTTCGTAAGAAAACCTAAATGCTCAACAGTACTTCTTATCTGCTTAAATGACATGCCATTGACATTTGCTCTGCAAAAATCAAGTATTATATCGTAAGAAACATCATTTCCAAAATATTTGCATAGCATTTCCACACATGCAACTCCACAATGTGCCGAGTCACGCTGCATGACGAAAGGGAATCTTTTGAAAAGTCTTGTCATCTTTACAATATTATAGAAGAATTCACCGAATTGTTGCTCTCTATTTTCTTATGACTAATCTTCCTGCCAAAATCAAAACTATAACTCAGCTTTACGTAAACCTGTCTATCCTGTGCATCTGAATAGCTGCGAGTAAAAGTATTGTATCTGTCATAGCTATAATAACGGCATATTCCAGAATTCTTCTCGAAAATCCTTTTTGCTCCAATTTCCAAGAACAATTCTTTATAGCCCCAAGTTGCCAATAGTCCATAGTCTGGCAAAGACTCCATAATCATAGGTATACTTGACAACATTTTAGATTTTGAATTATAGTATGCCGAAAATGCAAAGTTCTTTAAATGATACAGCACATTGACATTATATATAAAATTATCAATATGGTCTTTGTCCTTTCCCGTCACACTCTGCCTTTGATACGCAAGGCTGCATCTAATTTGGAAATTCCTTCCAAGGCAACTGACAACTGAGTTGACACCAAACTTGCAATCATTGAAGTTACCGTCGGAAATATATGTCTGTACAAGCTTTCCTGCATCCGTCACATAGTTATTTTTCGACAAGTCATAAAGGGCATTATACGAAAAGAACGCAGACATACGGAAGTTGCCTGTATGGATATTATACGACAAAAGTCCGTCAAGAATCTTCATCGACTGCAAATACGGATTTCCACGCACCACCTGAAGGGTGTTTATTTGCTGTTCCGCAGAATTCATTCTCGAAAGCATTGGTATTGTGGAGCCCATCCTTACATCCATGAAAAGGCTATTCGTCTTGTAAATATAATAATTCACCGTCAATGCCGGACGAGGATAAACTTTCGAATACCGGTATTTGTTTATTTCATTGTGGCACACATCAAATCCAGCCTGACAACTCAAATAGAATTTTCCATTTTGAATGTATGTATAAGTTGGATAAAGCAAAAAATCATTTGACACAAGTTGCTGGTCATTTTCTCTATTACTATAATAATAGTTTTTGTTACGACTGTATACATCCCAAAGGAATACGCTAAAACTGTTGTTCCTGTTTATTCTGTAATTCCACTTAAGATTACCGTCAAACTTATATGCATGCTCCCTTATGTCGTTACATAAATTAAAATCATTCTCCTCATATGCCCTGTCATACGTCCTGTTCAAATATGAACATGTCAGTTTCGCCTCAATTGAATGATTTTTATTTATATCCTTCCTTAAAAACATATTCAGCGTCGGCGAAATATCCTTAGTATGTAAGTTTTGCAAAGCACGACTATCATAAAGTCCATCTGCCATATAGACTATTTCTGAACTCTCCTTTGAAAAGTCCTTTGAATATTTCATACCCATTTGAGCGTAAAACATAGTATTTTGGCTCTTGTACAACGTTTTGAACACTCCTGAATAGCTGTCGCCGCCACTTTTTCCGCCAGTGATGTTTGTTTTTCTCTCTATCGGCTTGACTATCAGCAGATGCTCCACACCATTAGATTTTATACCGTTGTCTCTGTTGTTTGCTATTTCCCCCATAATGGTATAATTCCATTTTTTCGAGTCAAGGCTCAGTTGGACAGACTGGTCGTGGGTATTATAAAAGAAACGATTGTCGGTTCTGACGTCTACATAGCCTCCATAATCATAATGACGAAGAATGAAATTTACGACCTTCTGTTCGTTGGGAAATTTTTCCATATTGCCATCGTAAACTTCTACTCTAATAATATCTTTAGGCCGAAGGCTTTTAACCTCACTAATATTTGATTTTCTTCCATCAATATACATTGAAAGACTGCTTCCGTCAGTAGAACTGACAGAATTTGTAAAAGGATTTACATTCAGTTCCGGCAACATTATATTATACAGTAAGGAAATACCAGAATTGGAACTGTTCTTTTGCTGCTGCGTGGGCAAATATACAATGGAATTGTCTGAAACCCTGACAACTTCACCCTTGACAACAACTTCGGCAAGAGAATTTGTTTTATCAGACAATACTACATCTGCGGTTATGGTATCTTGTGGAGCAAACCTTAACACTTGAGGCTCAAAAGATGCGTTCGAGTAAGAAACATTTACACTGTCAAGTGAAAAAAAAGAGAATTGATAATAACCGTCATTGTTTGTAGCAGCTCCAATAACCCTGTCAAGTTTTACTAAGACAGCTACATTAGGTATCGGTTTGCCTTCGGAATCATACACATGACCATGAATTACACACTTTTTCTGTGCAAACAAATTAATACATGAAATAAACAAGAGGATAAGGAAGAAAGGATAACGTATGCGCATAATTCTGAATATTTTTAATGTTGTCTTGATTTTTTATAATAGTTGCCCATCAACCAATTTATAAATTTTCCCTCATCATTTTTGTAGACACAACACAATTCCTTTTCAGTCCCTTCAAAAAGATTCGCCAAGCGGTCGTGAGGGCAATCTTTTGAGCATATAGGCAGAACAGAACATTTCATGCACTCTGTACTTGAGTAATGAGATCCATACAACATGTATTTATTAAACAATGCAGGATTAGTAAAATTACGGCTGTAAACATTTCCAATTTCTCGCGTTTCATGTCCGATATCTTCCCAACATTTATACAATTCACCTTTTGGACCAACGACGTAAGAGTACAAGCATGAAGCTCCGCAGCTTGTCCATCGATGCTGTGGAAATTTTATTTTTATTCCTTCTGTTACATGCTCTTCAATTAATCTTGCAATATCTGAATTATTTAGAAAAACTGAATCTGAGGATTTTGCCCCACAATTCTTAATTATACCAGGATATACATTTATATTCTTCTTTCCCTTAAAAATCTCGGCAATCATTTTAAATACGTCAATAAACTCACAGGAATTTGTCTTGTCAATGTTTATACGGATTGAGATTTCCACTTCGGGAAATTCTTCAACAAAAGATTTGAGATTATTTATAATTGTATCGAAAGTACCTGAACCTTTCTTGAAAAATCGTTTTTGGTTATGAGTATTTTTCTTACCATCTAAAGTAATTTGCACATTATTAAAATAATAATCTCGAAATATTCCCCAATTTTCAGATGTAAGTAATGTTCCATTTGTTACAATACTTTGATAA
Source organism: Prevotella sp. UBA746 (assembly GCA_002298545.1). Taxonomy (GTDB): domain Bacteria; phylum Bacteroidota; class Bacteroidia; order Bacteroidales; family Bacteroidaceae; genus Prevotella. The sequence continues at coordinate 66,410 of DBKQ01000028.1, read as the reverse complement.
GCCAAATCTATATTGTCCAAGTCCTTAATTTTTCCCAATAGATATTCTATTTTGTCCGGGCACAACAACGGCTCGCCGCCAAACCATGTGATATAAAGTTTTCTTGCTTTTCGATGCCTTTTTATAAAATCAATAATTTTATCACACGTTTCATAACTTGCTACGCCTGTTGGCTTATTTCTTTCAAAACAATAAGGACAACACAAATTACATGACAATGTTGGGGCTATCGTTAAACCTAAGACTTCTGTAGAATAAGAATCAACTATATTTTTCACTCTTATTGCATCCACAATCTCGTCGTCCTCTTTTTCCGTCGATATAAAGCGTTGGGATTTTAGTTCTTTTGCAATATTATGTGGAAAAGATATAATGTCATCGAGACCATTTGCAGAAACTGTTTCAATGAAATCATAAGTCTCCTTGTCTATTTTCAACAAGCAATTACTAGCTGTGTTATAGACAAAAAACAATTCTTCAAATTTAAACAAAAAAGAGAATCTAGATTTTCTTATCATATTTTTTATTTACACCTGAACGTATTCGCAAACATTATATAGACAAGCTCTATAATCGCACATATTGTATTCACATATATTGTAATCACACATATTATAATCACAAAATTTAAAATTACAAATATATGTATTGCAATCTGCAGAAGGTGTACTATTGTCTATTGGAGAAACATTACTTGTACCACCAACAATCATGTCCATCAAATCGTCATCTATGGATTTCCCAATTTTAATTTTTTCTAGTTCATGTACCATAATATTTTGTTTTAAAGATTTATTGCTGCAAATATACAATAAAAAACCATATTTACAAACAAATAGTTATTTTTTTGCACTTTTAATAAAAAAACGATAAGATTTATAACAGCATAGGCTATTTAAAATGTTCCTATTAGTTTCTCAGAATCCGAAAGTCTCGTAAATCTTATGCCTGAATCATCTCATTTTTCAAAAGACTTTCTATGAATGACTTTAACTTATCCACGAGATACAGCGGAAGGTTGAGCAAGTCATCGTCTTTTCGCATATTGAGCGTAGAAAGGCGGACGGATAAACGAGGGGCATACTGCTTCCTGTAATATGCCAAGCTCTTTGCCGTTACATTTTTGTCTGCCTTCACTTCTATCGGAATAACCGTTCCCCTATCCTGTAAGATAAACTCCACCTCCGCAGTATTTCCAGATGTCCAATAATAATGTTGGTTGCCGTACTGACGAACCAATGACTGCAGAACATAATTCTCAGCCATCACACCCTTAAACTCTGTAAGCAGATTATCTCCATACAGCACCGTTCTTGAATCCAAGTCAAACTTGCGTCCCAACAATCCGACATCATTAAGATAGAGCTTGAAGGCATTACTTTTCTTGTAAGCTGACAGTGGAAGGCAAGGAGTTTCTGTCGCTGAAACACGATAAACCAATCCAGCTAAGCACAGCCATTCTATGGCACCTTCATTTTAGATAAAATTTTGACGCACCTTACGCATTAATGCCATTTTTCGGCAAAATTACACATTTCTCATATGAAAAAATGGCAATTCTGCACATTTCTCATATTAATTAACGAGACATCGCTAAGTAAATGTTCAAAAATAAATTTAGAAATCAAATGAAATATATAAACGACAATAGAGACAACGATAGACAACATTGTCTTCTATTGTCGTTTGTATTAAATTAATTCTGATTAGTTACTTATTGGAATACTTTGTCTTATACAATCATTATCCCATTGTATATTCTGCCGGATGCGATGCCGAGCTTTCTTGCAGAGAAGAAATCTGCCGAACTGTTGAAGGTGCATACTTCGCTGACCTGGATATTCTCCGCCTTTACGCCAGATTGCAGAAGCTGCTGACGATTACATTCCTTCAAGTCGATGTGCCATTTGAATTCGAAATCTGTTCCTGCCACCTTCATCTGCCGGGCTATGGAATCCATATCGAAGTTTGCATTGGCAAATTCTTCATATACCTCATCACCCACCTCGAAGGCATCGAGCGATATACCGGGACCAATGACGGCTTTGAGAGCCGACGGACGGGAACCATAAGCAAGCCGCATGTCGGTAACGGCTTTCAGAACTATGCGTGCCACCGTGCCGCGCCAACCGGCATGGACGGCACAAACGGCACCATGTTCCGGATCGTAAAGAAGAACAGGGATGCAGTCGGCAGTAGACACTCCAACGCATACATTCTTTACGTTTGTCATCACGGCATCCACGCCCTCAAGTATCATATTCTGCACATTTTCCGGCAGAGAGAGGAAATCTGCCGCCACCTGACGGGTTTCAATGCCGTGAGTCTGGTGGGGCATAATGATATGCTGCGGTTTGATACCGAGTTCGGCAGCAAGAGCCTTTTTGTTTTCGGCAACCGCCGTCTCCTCATCACCGCAATATGCGTTGATGTTAAACTCCCCGAAAGTACCCTTGCTGCAACCGCCATGACGGGTAGTGCTGAAGGCGGTTACACCGGGAGCGATATTATAAGAAGAAAGCTGTGGCTGGATCATTCGTCCTCGTCCTCCATCTCATATTCAAAATCGTCGAGGTCGTCAACATCCTCCACGTCATCATCGTCAACGAACTCAATTTCGTCTTCACCCTCAGAGCGGAGCTCCTCTGGCAGCGTATTGAGGTCTTTGTCGCGATGAACGAGCGTGTCCTCAGCCATAATCTCAGTAAGCTTGTTGCTCTCGCTGTTGAGTTCTTTCCAGAGAACATCCTTCAGTTCGTTGATACCCTGACCCGTAACGGAAGAGATGAACACTACGGGTAAATCCTCTGGCAGTGTCTCCTTGAGCATCTCTATCAGTTCGTCGTCGAGCAGGTCGCACTTTGTAACGGCAAGCACGCGGTGTTTGTCGAGCATCTCGGGATTGAAGTTTGTCAGCTCCTTCAGGAGTATCTCATACTCACGCTTTATGTCGTCGGTATCTCCCGGCACTATGAAGAGCAACAGGGAGTTGCGCTCGATATGACGAAGGAAGCGCAGTCCGAGTCCTTTTCCCTCGCTCGCTCCCTCGATGATTCCCGGGATGTCTGCCATGACAAACGACTTGCGGTCGTGGTATTCCACGATACCGAGCGATGGCTCAAGAGTGGTAAACGGATAATTGGCTATCTTAGGGCGCGCACTCGACACAGTAGAAAGCAGGGTGCTCTTGCCGGCATTAGGGAAACCCACGAGACCGACATCGGCAAGGAGTTTCAGCTCCATGATGACAGTCATCTCCTGCATCGGCTCGCCCGGTTGTGCATAGCGCGGAGCCTGGTTGGTGGCAGTGCGGAACTGATAGTTGCCAAGTCCGCCGCGACCTCCCTTCAAGAGGACAACCTCCTGTCCGTCGTGCATCACATCACAGATAAACCTTCCCGTTTCGGCATCATAAACGACGGTACCACACGGCACGTCAACATATACGTCCTTTCCGTCAGTGCCGTGACACTTGTCGCGACCGCCGTTGCCTCCGTGCTCCGCCTTGATATGGCGCTGATATTTAAGATGCAGCAAAGTCCAGTAGTTATGGTTGCCACGTAGGATGATGCTTCCACCCTTTCCGCCGTCGCCGCCGTCAGGACCTCCATTCGGCTGATACTTAACATGACGAAGGTGCATTGAACCCTTTCCGCCCTTTCCGGAGCGGCAATATATCTTTACGTAATCTACAAAATTTGATTCTGGCATTTTTCTTTTTATTTAATTATCTCACTTTACACTCTCAGACAGTGTTTTCTCCATTCTTTCAACAATGACGGTAGACAGCACGACTTTTCCATCAGGACCAATGAGAGTCATCGACGGAATCCACTGAACTCCGTATGTCTTGGTTATCTGCGCATCACGCATCTTCTTCAGTTCACTGACATGCTTCCATGTCATACCGTTGTCCTTGACACACTTAGCCCATCTCTCGCGGTCTATATCAAACGACACACCGATGAACACGACCTTATCGCCATATTTCTCGAACAGAGACTTAACGGCAGGGATATCCTTGCGACAGTCTGGACACCATGACGCCCAGAAGTCGAGCAGGACATACTTTCCCTTATATTCTGCCAACTGCAGTTTTCCACCATTTGGCATCGGCAGGATAAAGTCAGGAGCTACAGTACCAGGTTTTAAAAGTTTCTGTGCATACACGGAGTCAAGGTCGTTACCCTTCTCGTCTGTTGTCTGTGCCATGGCTCCCGTCATCATGGCAAACAGCATCATTATCGATAATAGAATTTTCTTGATATACATATTGTTTTGTTTTTTATTGTATTTTCCTTTTTAATAAATTAGAGAGTTATGGGAGAACTGGGAGTTATGGGAGAACTAAAAAGATCATTCCACACACCTAATTCCTAATTCCTCTTTCCTAATTCCTAATTCTCTACATTCTCAACACCTGATCGCAATAATCCACCACGGCAGGACGGTGAGTGATAAAAATTATAGTATGCGAGTGGTTGTGGAGCAGATTATCGAGTAGAGTTTTCTCCGTTTCCGGGTCAAGAGCACTCGTAGCCTCATCGAAGATCATCACACTACCCTTGCGGAGCAAAGCTCTCGCTATGGCAATACGCTGTGCCTGACCTTCGCTGAGTCCACCACCAGCCTCAGCACAATTGGAGTCAAGTCCGGCAGGGAGTTCTCTTACAAATCCGGCACACGCCATATCCAAGGCTTTAAACATCTCGTCGTCTGTAGCATCAAGACGTCCCATTCTGAGATTATCCCTTATCGTACCGCTTAGTAGGGTGTTCCCTTGAGGCACATAAACGATATTGCAGCGCATTAGAGGCGACATGCGGTAAGTCGCTACATTATTATATATATATACCCCACCTGTCGTAGGATACATAAGAGCCAGGACAAGTCGTATGAGAGTAGTCTTTCCAGCCCCCGTCTCACCGAGGATAGCAGTACAGGTATGCGGTTTGAAATCAAACGACAGATTGTTTATAACATTCCTGTCGGCATCATCGTAAGAATAAGAAACATTATCCAGTCTGATACCAACCCCACCGCTGCCATCATCCATATAAACAGGCTCCCCCTGTTCCTCGAGCGGATTCTCCTCAAGTTCCATAAGTCTCTCTGCAGCCGTAAACACCGAGACGAAAGCCGGTACAAGCTTCGTAAGGTTCCGCGCCGGACCCTGTATCTTCGACACGAGCTGCAGGAATGCCGTCATACCGCCAAACGTCAGCGTTCCGGCAGACATGCGCAAGGCACTCCAAAGGAATGCCACGAGATAGCCAAGGGCAAAGCCGAAGTTGAGGATAAGATTGGAAACAACGGAAAACTTTGTCCGCTTTACCACATTATGCCTCAGTTCACTCTGCATGCTCTCCAGTCTGCCCACCATGGCACGGTCTTTTTCGAGAGTCTTTATGAGCATACGGTGCTGTATCGTCTCCTGCAAGACACTCTGCACCTTACTGTCGCTGTTTCTCACCATACGGGAGAGTTTCCTCATGTGTCCCACATATACCTTGCTCGACAGAATAAACAACGGCAACATGAACACGATAAGTGCGGCAAGTACCGGATCCATAGAGAAGAGATAGCAAAACGAACCGAGAAAGAGAGCAACGACAGAAAGAGTGCTCGGTATCGTCTCCGTAAGGAAACTCACCACGTTGTTAACATCAAACTCCAGCCGGTTGAGCACATCACCGCTATGTCGCTTCTCCTTTCCATGCCACTCGGAACGCAATATACGGTCGAGCATACGCTGCTGCATACGGTTTTGTGCCTTTATCCCCAATATATTCCTCACCCACACGGCAGCGATATTGATGGCGAAGCCACAGAGTATCAACAGCGCCATCAGACTTACAGCCATATAGATAGAACCTTCAGCCACATGAGACGCCACATCGATGGCATGTTTCACAGCCCATACGGAGGAGAGGCTGACGGCAACATCCAGCAAACCGAGCACGGCATTGATTATCGCCTGTCGCCTATTGCCGCGCCAGGCACGCCACAGCCACCCGATAATCTGTGATGCAGAGTATTTGCTTTCCGGTATGTTGAAGATATTTCTGATATTCATTACTGTATACTATTCTTTTCGCCTACCCTTGTATCTGCACCCCACATCATCTTCTGTCTGAGTGTAGAGAAATAGGTCTTGCTCTTAGGCTTGACAATATGAGCATCAAAGGGCGAGCGACTGATTGTCAGTATCTGACTCTCGTCGTATTTCGACGACCTGCCGTCTGCCGCCACAAGGAAATTGTGAGTACGACTCTCCACCTCAAGGGTTATGACCGCGGAATCCGGAACAACAAGTGGCCGTGCAGTAAGACTGTGCGGTGCAACGGGAGTAAGACACAACACTCCAGTATGCGGCACCATTATCGGACCGCCATTCGACAGCGAATATGCCGTGGAGCCTGTCGGCGTACTGATGATAAGTCCATCGGCATGATACGTTACGATATACTCGCCGTTGATACTTGTGCGTATTGTTATCATCGAGGCATTGTCGCGTTTCAGCACTGCCACTTCATTAAGGGCACGGTCGCTGACATCCTCGCCATTGCCCAAAGTCGTCTCCACCTGCACCATGGCAAGACAGTCTACGGTATATTCCCCATAATAAAGACTGTCGAGTACTTCCTCGATATCGTCGACACCTACACCGGCAAGGAATCCGAGCCGCCCCATGTTCACCCCGATTATCGGTATACATCTGTCGCCAACGCAATATGCCGAACGAAGCAAAGTGCCGTCGCCTCCCATGGACACGACGAAATCTGCCTCGAAGTCATCTCCATTGAAAGGTGTCACCCCATCGAGAGCCACACCACGTGTTTTAGAGAGGTAATCATAGAATGCCCGTTCCATGTTTACCTCTGCACGTCTCTGTTCAAGAAGATGCAGCAGATGTTGTATTCCATTTGACCTGTCGGCCTGGTATATATTGCCGAAAATGGCGAATCTAAGTTTCCGCAACGACATATTTAAGAGTTTTTTTTCTTTCTGAGCGCATTTTATTCTGCCATTACAAATGTTTTTGTAACTTTGCGCTTGTAAATGCGTCTGCAAATATACGGCTTTTTTACATAAAATCCTCATGCACGGAAGAATAAACAAGTTTTTCTTCTCTCGCCAGACAAGATTTTTGTATAAAACCCTCACGCACGACAATAAATACAAACATAAAGAAGTCCTTGTCTGCCGGAAAGAAACGAAAGACGGGACATGGTGTTATTAACAAACTAATTTGATATGACAAAGTTAAGTGTAAACATCAACAAGGTAGCGACCTTGAGAAATTCAAGAGGCGGAAACAATCCAGATGTAGAGAAAGTGGCACAAGACTGCCAACTCTTCGGAGCCCAGGGAATAACAGTTCATCCACGTCCTGACGAACGGCATATCCGCTATCAGGATGTAAGGGAAATTAAACCGCTTATCACAACGGAATTCAATATCGAGGGAAACCCTATCGAGAAATATATAGAACTCGTACTTGAAGTGGTGCCGACACAGGTAACACTCGTGCCGGACGGCGACGCTCAGCTCACGAGCAACCACGGCTGGGACACTATAGAGAACAAGGGATTCCTGACGGATGTCGTGGGCAGATTTAAGGAAGCCGGCATTCGCACGAGCATCTTTGTTGACCCTTCTGCCGAAATGGTGAGAGGTGCCAAGGAATGTGGTGCCGACAGGGTGGAACTATACACCGAACCTTATGCAGCCAACTATGAACGCAATCGCGAGGAAGCCATCAAACCTTTCGTTGATGCTGCCGTGGCTGCAAGGGAGATAGGACTGGGACTTAACGCCGGACACGACCTGAGCCTCGTTAATCTGGCTTACTACCACAAGATGATTCCATGGACCGACGAGGTGAGCATCGGTCATGCGCTTATTTGCGATGCACTGTATATCGGACTGAAAAATACTATCGAGAAATATCTCGACTGCTTGAAATAACCCTTAAAACTTTAATATTATGGCAAAAGTTTATATGTTCCTCGCCAACGGATCGGAGGAGATTGAATCTCTTATCCCCGTTGACATCTTCCGCCGCGGCGGAGTGGAGGTAAAGACCGTGAGCATCAACGATTCTGAATTCGTAGAAATGGCTCATGGAGTAACAATCAAGGCTGACCTGAAATTTGAAGGCAACGACTTCAGCGATGCCGACTTGCTGATGCTGCCCGGCGGACTGCCTGGTGCAACTAACCTGAACGACCACGAGGGTGTGCGTAAGGCTATACTGAAACAGTTTGAAAGTGGAAAGCTCGTTGCAGCTATCTGTGCCGCACCGCTGGTCTTCGGCTCTTTAGGTATTGTAAAGGGAAAACGCGCCACCTGTTATCCGGGATTCGAGAAATACCTCGAAGGGGCGGAATATACACACGAACTGTATACCGTTGACGGAAATGTCGTTACCGGTGAGGGACCGGCAGCTACCCTGCCCTATGCATACGCTCTGCTCGCTATGCTTACCGACGAGAAAACAGCACACGACGTTGCTGAAGGAATGATGTATCTCCATCTGATGGATAAAAAATAGGAAGTTATGGAGTATACCGAATACGTTATCATCGTTGCCGGAGGGAAAGGAACACGAATGGGAACTGAGGTGCCCAAGCAATTCTTGCCCATCGGTGGAATGCCTGTCTTGATGCGCACAATACGCTGTTTCAGAAGCTATAGCGACAAGATGAAGATAATCCTCGTATTGCCTAAAGAGCAACAGGAATACTGGAAGGAACTTTGCGAGAAATATTCTTTCAATGAACCGCTGACGATTGCCAACGGAGGAGAGACACGTTTCCACTCGGTAAAGAACGGACTTGACTGTATTCCTGACAATGCTTGTGGAACGATTTGCGTACACGATGGCGTTAGACCGTTTGTGTCTGGAGGAACTATCCACCGCACATGCAAGGAGGCAATGAAAAGCGGTGCTGCCGTTCCTGTTATTCCGGTAGTCGAGACTCTACGACATTTATACAAGGTTGATGCCCCGAAGTCTTTATACGACATCGACAGTATAACGGCATTGAAGATCAGCGGCGAACTGATGTCGGAGACCGTGCAAAGAGACGAATACCGTATTGTGCAGACTCCACAGACTTTCAACATCGATGTGCTTAAAATGGCTTACCGACAGGAATACATGAAGGAGTTTACCGACGATGCTTCTGTAGTGGAACACGACGGACACAGCGTGGCTCTCGTTGAGGGCAACGAAGAGAACATAAAAATCACTACTCCCTTCGACATTGCCGTGGGTGAAGCCATTATCTCACAAGACCCGTCGTATAACTTATAAAAATCAGACAAGTGCTCGATATTCTTAACCAAGACATTCAATACATGCCGGGCGTTGGTCCGAAGAAAAAGGAAATACTCCAGAAGGAGTTGGGTATAGAATCTATATCCGACCTTCTGGAATATTACCCCTACAAATATGTTGACCGCACTCATATATACCGCATTGTAGACATGAGCGGCGAACTGCCGTTTATTCAGATTAAGGGAAGGATATTGAGCTTTGAGGAATTGTCTGGCGGGCGCAAGAAACGCCTCGTGGCACATTTCTCCGACGGCACGGGAGTGGTGGATCTCGTATGGTTCTCCGGCATTAAATATGCCACCCAACAATATAAGGAGAATATCGAATATATCGTTTTCGGCAAACCTTCTGTTTTCAACGGCAGATACCAGTTCGCCCATCCCGACATCGATAAAGCCGACGACCTGCAACTGTCGCAGATGGGCATGCAACCCTACTACTCCACAACGGAAAAGATGAAGAAAGTCGGACTGACCTCTCGCTCAATAGAAAAAATCACAAAAAACATATTGGAACGGATGGATCAGCCCTTGGCTGAAACCTTGCCGCCGTTTATCGCAAAGCGACTAAGACTGGTTTCGAGAGACACGGCAATGAGAAATATCCATTACCCGAAAAACAGTGCCGACCTTGCCAATGCCCAAATGAGACTCAAGTTCGAGGAACTCTTCTACGTGCAGCTGAATATTCTCAGATATGCCTCCGACCAGAAACGGAAATACCGCGGATACGTATTTCAGCACATAGGCAAGATATTCAACGATTTCTACTCTAACCATCTGCCCTTCCCTCTGACCGAAGCTCAGAAAAGGGTGATGAGGGAGATACGCCGCGACTTGGGCAGCGGCAAACAGATGAACAGACTGCTGCAAGGCGACGTGGGTAGCGGAAAGACCCTCGTGGCTCTTATGACTATGCTCATCGCTCTCGACAACAACTACCAGGCTTGCATCATGGCTCCTACTGAAATTCTTGCCGAACAACACCTTGCCACGATAAGGGAGTTTCTCGGAGATATGGATGTTCGGGTGGAGATGCTGACGGGTATCGTGAAAGGGAAAAAGCGCAAGGAAGTGCTTGCCGGACTTATCGACGGAAGTATTAATATCCTTGTCGGCACACATGCCGTAATAGAGGATACGGTACAGTTCTGCCGGCTCGGTCTCGTCGTCGTCGACGAACAACACCGGTTCGGCGTAGCACAACGTGCAAAGCTGTGGAGCAAGAGCAAGAACCCGCCTCACGTGCTTGTAATGACTGCCACTCCGATACCGCGAACACTTGCCATGACAATCTACGGCGACCTCGACGTCAGTATTATCGACCAACTGCCGCCGGGCAGGAAACCCGTGGTGACACTCCACAAATACAATAACCAGACAACAAGCCTGTATAACGGCATCCGACAGCAGATTCGCGAGGGCAGACAGGTTTATATCGTTTTCCCACTTATAAAGGAAAGCGAAAAGCTCGACTTGCAGAATCTTGAAGAGGGATTCGAAAGTCTGAAAGAAATCTTCCCGGAATTCAGACTCAGCAAAGTTCACGGCAAGATGAAATCTGCCGAGAAAGAGGAAGAGATGCAAAAGTTTGTTAACGGAGAAACCCAGATTCTCGTCGCAACTACTGTCATCGAGGTTGGAGTAAACGTACCGAACGCCTCGGTTATGGTAATACTCAATGCAGAACGCTTCGGACTCTCTCAGCTACACCAGCTCAGAGGACGCGTGGGACGAGGAGCGAGCCAGTCGTACTGCATCCTCGTAACGAAGCCACAATTGACAAAGGAAACAAAGCGCCGCATCGATATAATGTGCGACACGAACGACGGCTTCCTTATCGCCGAGGCAGACCTAAAACTGCGTGGACCGGGCGATTTAGAGGGTACACAGCAGAGCGGAATGGCTTTCGACCTGAAGATAGCAGATATCGCTCGCGACGGACAAATAGTGCAAATGGCACGCGACGAAGCACAACACATTATCGACAACGACCCGAATTGCGACAAGGCAGAAAACAGTCTGCTTTGGCAACGTCTCGCAGCCCTGCGAAAGACTAACATCAACTGGGCGGCAATATCATAAAAACACACCATACAGCAACTCTAAGCATATCGGATTATGCTAATAATTAGCACATTACGACGCAAGCCAATATGTTAAAGGCACACTAAAAACTGTTAAGTGACATACAACATTAAAATATTTTTACTATCTTTGCAGCGTATTTGTAATCATCATGACGAATATTGGTTTCTTAATATCCATCATAATGATTAACCTTAATCACACATAATGCACTTGCAACACCTATTTGCGAGGCATTAAACTTAAAAATTAATTATGCAATTAAGAAAGACAATTAAAACATTAGCAATAACTGCTGTCATGGCGCTTGCCACGATTCCTGCTACAGCACAAGACCTGTTGGCAAGACAGGCACCGGTAGACAAGAAGCTCAAGGCAGTAGACACCCTGGCACTGAGAAATATCGTACAAAGAGAACAGAACGAAGCTCCATCGGCACAACTATACAAGGAATGGAACAACCGCTATGCTCACCGCGCTACAGAATTGCCAGACTCTTTCAACATCAATCTAAGACACTTCTGCATGCCTACGACAAGTCGCATCATCACTTCCAACTTCGGCAGCCGCTGGGGAAGAATGCACAAAGGACTTGACATAAAGGTTTATATCGGCGACACTATCCGCGCCGCTTTCGACGGAAAAGTAAGAATCGTAAGATATGAATCGGGTGGATACGGCAACTACGTCGTTATACGCCACCACAACGGACTGGAGACTATCTACGGACACATGTCGAAACAACTTGTCGACGAAGACCAGACCGTACATGCCGGAGACCCTATCGGACTTGGCGGCAACACCGGACGAAGCACCGGTTCTCACCTCCATTTCGAAACCCGCCTCTGCGGAGTAGCACTGAACCCGGCACTGATGTTCGACTTCAAGAACCAGGATGTTACCGGCGACAACTATCTCTTCCGCCGCAGCACATACGACCGCGAGTCGCTCGCTGCCACCCGTAACCGCGGAAAGAACGACGACCTTGCTATGGGCAACGACAACGACACGAAGGTTGGAAACAATATCGAAGGTGGCGACGTGCGCTACCACAAAGTGGCAAAGGGCGAGACTCTATTCAGCATAGCACGCAAACGCGGCACTACTGTAGAGCAAATCTGCAAGCTTAACCACTTGAGCAAGAACCAGCGCGTAAAGCCAGGACAAATCCTAAGATACTCTTAAGCAATAGCTATAGTCTCCCGATATCGGGAGGCAAAACAAAGGCTGCATGACTTATGCCATGCAGCCTTTTTTCGTTGTTTTTCCATCCCCATATGGATAATCCCCATTTTCTCCCTTCGATAGAGCCAAGATTGGTAGGTAATCCCCATTCCCTCCCTTCGGGAGGGCCAGGGTGGGTTTTAGGGCGGGTTTCAGTTTATTACTACTTCTTGCAGTTCTTGCAAGCAGCCTTAACGGCCTTAGCCTCTTTCTTGCAGCAGTCGGCAGTAGCCTTTACAGCCTTGGCGTCCTTCTTGCAGCACTCAGCCTTAGCCTTTACAGCCTTGCCAGCCTGAGCAGTAGCGGCAGTAGCGGCATTCACCTTAGCCTTGCAGCATTTGTCTGCCTTCTTGCAAGCCTTGTCTGCCTTCTTGCAAGCCTTGTCTGCCTTGTCGCAAGCCTTAGTACAAGCTTTCTGAGTCTTCTCGCAAACCTTCTGAACAGCCTGTGCATTTACGTTTGTTGAAACACAAAGAGCAGCCATAACAACTGCCATCATAATTGACTTTTTCATTTTTCGTTTCCTTTCTTTATTATCTTTTATTGTTTTCTATATCAGTGGCCGACATATAGGGACAACCTACACAGGCTCTTCCCCATACAACCCGCTGCAAAGATATTGTTTTTATAAATAAAGCAGTAATAATATTACCTTATTTAACTATAATACACAATAAAATACCTATTTATAAGTACGGCAGCAATTATCTTTTCAACACTGTTCTTGCCAGAAACCATAAATGGCGCATACTTGTGGAGACAAATCCGTAATACGCTGCCATGATACGGAAACGCTCCTTCAGCGATGCCCGGTGATTACGTGTCGTCGTTCCTTCTTTAAGATAATCGGCAACGACGATATGACTGTCGACAAGCGGCAGGCGCATCTCCTCGGCACATTTCATAATGCGAATACACCAGTCGAAATCTGCCGAAAAGCGATATTCTAAATTAAACGGCATGCGCTTGGCAATATCCGTACGGGCATAGAATGCCTGATGACACACGAGCATTCCGTTTTTAAATGACCGCCACGTAAGCGTCTCCGGTGTTGACAAGCGACGATGGTAAAGGAAATGGCGGTCGGCATCCACAATATCCGTTTCGCCATACAGCACTGCCGGCAGGCGTGTCTTGCCGTCATCCTCGGTAATATAACTGTCAACACAAGTGTTGTGTACCAGCTCCGCTATCGTATCGGCAGAGTGCAATGCATCGCCGGCATTCAGGAAGCATACATAATCGCCGGTGGCAAGTCGCAATCCCTTGTTCATGGCATCGTATATACCATTGTCGGCCTCAACGAGGAGCCTAACCTCATGTCCGCAGTCGGAAGCCATAGAGCGCTCCATATAATCCTTCGCCATGGCAGCCGTCTTGTCAGTCGACACGCCGTCGATAATAATATGTTCAATAGCCGGGTAGGTCTGGCGGAAGACGCTGTCGAGCGTCGGCTGCAAGACCTCCTGGGCATTGTAAGTCACCGTAATAAGAGTAATCTTTATCATAACTTGTATCGTTTTAAAGCCATTGCCTGATTATAAGCCTCAATATATCTCATTGCCACGGAATGTTGAGAATAGCATGTGCTTACCTTCTTCACAGCCTCTTCGGAGAGCGACTGGCGGTCTGCCTCGAAGAGAGTCCAGTACATGCCGCGTGCCAAATCGTCGGAACTTTTATACTCCGCCACATATCCGTTGCGCTGATGGTCGATCATCTCCGGAATGCCGCCGGTGTTGAACCCTACACACGGCACTCCGCATGCCATTGCCTCCATTATGGTGTTCGGCAGATTGTCTTCAAGCGAAGGCAATACGAAGATATCTGCAGAGTTGTATATGCTGACAATTATCTTCTCGTCGTTTACATACCCTAAGGGATATGTAGGCAACGGCAGTTTCCCTTCTATCTCCTCAGCCTGTCCGCCGAGTATTGCCACTCCCGTATTCTCTTTCAGTTCCGGGTGTTCCTCTACCATCTTGTTCATGGCAGCAATGAAATATGCCATGCCCTTGCGCTTGTCGGTTACTCGCTGCGATACGAAGAGAATCAGTCGTTTGTCGGCTGGCAGAACTGCCTGCAGGCGTGCTTCCTCCCGGTTTCTTGGACAGAACATGCGGGTATCTATAGGGTTCGGAATGTCGAGCACCTTCTGTCCGGCAAGCAGTCCGCTCTTCATCGCCTTTCCGGCGAGCCATTTGCTGCAAGCCACGAAGAGGATACTGTGGCGGTCGAGGATTGACTTTTTCTTGCGCCACACCTTTGCCGAGAGGTCATTCTTTGAGCCTCCGCCCGGTAGCAGCGGACAGTTGCCGCACTGGCGTTCGAAGCCGTGACATTTCCTGGCATAGTGGCATATGGAGGATGCTGGCCATAGGTCGTGCATCGTCCACACCACGGGTTTATGACTGTCGAGAATCTTGTGTATGTTCTTTATCGAGAGCATGCCCTGGTTTATCCAGCTCAGATGTATAACGTCTGCCTCGCGGAACTCACGGGTCTTAGTGATATCGGTGCCGGCATTCGCGATGTCTATCTGGAAGAGGTTGTCGCGTTTGAAATGCAGTCGGCAATAAATAACGAAACGTTCCCACAGGAAGTTCCATTCCTGTCGCCATGTCTTCGGCATCTCAGCCACGGTGATATCGTCGGTCATCTTGTCTCTTACGAGCATTTTTGCCTTTATCCCGTTATTGTTAAGCGCCTCCTTCAGTCTGTTGGCTGCAACCGCCGCCCCACCTGTATTTTCGCTTGTGTTTACAATCAGCACTCTCATGATTATTGTCCTTTTCTTTTTATATCTGCAAAATTAGAAATTTATTGATTAACTGCAAATATAAAATTTAAAAGTTTTCTCCTTTCCCCCTGCTTTTACTGATTTAGCCTATCTCCTGTATGATTCTGTAGGATGACGTAACGTCTCCTGTCCCGCATGAAAAAGTTTTCTCAGCAGAAAAGTATCAAAGTATCATTAACCGATAGAAAACAGACTCTAAGATGATGATTACCAACAAGATATGGCGAATGATACTTTTCTGTTTGTTTTACAGAAAGTATCATTAAAAGTATCATAAATATTATAAAAGTATCATAGTCTCCACTTTCTGAGCAGTCAGCCACCATGCCTGTAGCAAGATTGTAGATATTGCAGCAAGGGCAACTGCCGGGTATAGAGATATAGAATGTTCGTTTATAAACCAGTATATTTTTTGTATTGCAGATTTTTTTTGTAACTTAGCGGCGGAAATAAAAAAACAGGAGAATTATGAGTGAAATGGTGAATTGTTATCCAGTAGGCATACAGACTTTCAGAAATATCCGCGAAGGCGAATACATGTATGTAGACAAAACAGGCTACATTGCCGATTTTAGGAGGAAGAAAATGAAATACGTCTTTCTGAGCCGTCCGAGACGGTTCGGCAAATCTCTCTTTGCCTCCACGCTTCACTCTTATTTCGCCGGAGAAAAGGAACTTTTCAAGGGACTTGCCATTGCAGAATACGAGAAGAAGTGGATATGTCATCCTGTTTTTCATTTCGACATGAGTGGTGCGAAGCATTTTGATGCAGAGTCGCTGGTGAAGTATCTCGATTGGATTCTGAAACCTTACGAACAGGAATACGGACTGACTGCCGACGGTGGAGAGCCGAACACGAGAATGGCAGACTTGGTAAAGAAGGCATCAGTACAGACCGGACAGAAAGCCGTAGTCATCATCGACGAGTATGATGCGCCTTTGCTTGACGTTGTCCACGAAAAGGAAAATCTTGGCACCTTGCGCAAGATAATGCAGAATTTCTACAGTCCTCTCAAGATGCTTGACCCATACCTTGAATTCGTATTCATCACAGGAATAACGAAATTCTCCCAAATCAGCATCTTCAGCGAACTGAACAATCTCGACAACATCAGTATGCTCGACCAGTATTCTGCCATTTGCGGAATAAGTCTTACGGAACTGACAACCGTTATGAAACCGGATGTAGAAGGACTTGCCAGGGCATTGAATCTTACGTATGAAGAAACGTTGGAACAATTGCGCAAATATTATGACGGATATCATTTCAGTGAAAACTCCGAAGATATTTTTAATCCTTTTAGTTTGGTAAAATCCTTAAACGGACAAAAAATCGACTCTTATTGGTTCGGCTCCGGCACACCGACATTTCTGCTCAAACAACTCGACAAGTTTAATGTCAACCTATCGTCGCTTGAGGGACAGGATGTTACACTCGAGTCTTTCGACCGTTCCCCGGAAGAAATGACAGATGCCCTGCCTCTGCTCTACCAAAGCGGTTATCTCACCATAAAGAAATTCGACCCTATATTCAAGGAATACACCCTTGGCATTCCTAACAAGGAGGTACGCGACGGATTGCTGTTCTCCATGATTCCTCATTATCTAAACCCACGGCGTTCAGACAATGATGCTTTCCTTCTTGGTTTCTGTAAGGCTGTATACCGCAACGATATAGAGACGGCACTTGAATGTATGCGCACCTATATGGCTACTATACCATACGACCTTGAGAACCATACGGAGAAGCATTTTCAAACTATCTTCTATCTCATGTTCAGTTTCCTGAACATTTATATAAAGACAGAGGTAAAGAGTGCCATTGGCAGGGCTGATGCCGTGATGTATATGCCTAATACGGTATATGTCTTCGAACTTAAAGTTGACAAGAGTGCCGACGAGGCTTTGCGACAGATTGATGAGCGGAGGTATATGATACCATATGAAGCATCTGGCAAAAATCTCGTGAAGATAGGTATCAGTTTTGACAGCAAGACCAGAACTATTTCAGACTGGAAAATCTGTAAATAAACAATTGCTGAAAAATAACAATAATACTTAATTTGCAAAATAACATAGAAAAAATGAGAGTGAAAAATGGCGTTTGATACAAACACCGGCAGCGTTTAGGCGAAACACTTGGAGCGTTTAGGCGAAACGCCTGGAGCGTTTTATAGAAACACCTATTTTGTAATTTTCTTGTAGAAAAGTTTATGCAATCGGGGAATGTTTGTATCTTTGCAACTTCAGTCCTCGATAAGCCTCTTGACAATGCTCAAATAATGCGAGGCGTTTTTTAATTTATAAACTTTATAATAGACTGATTTAGGTCTCTTTATTACCAGATTTTATGAGCACATCATTCCACCACCGCCTCTCAGATGAGGACGACTACAAACGTAGCGAACTGATAAGAAAAATAGAGCATGCCGTAGAGCAGATGACACTCAAGGAACTTGAGGCTCTGTCGTACGACATGTTCACAAAAGGCTATCTCGAGGATTGCTGATATACTTAGCCTCGAGAAGAATAAAACTTTATTTCTTTACCGGATAAGTCCAGATGCCGTAAGAGAAGGCATCCGCCCATGGCTGCGGCTTCGTTTCGCCGTTGCGCCACCACTGTCCGATATTTGCAAAAGGAGTAAGAATGAGGTCAACGGGATTTCCCTTGTATGTTCCCTTCGCCTTAAAGCAACCCGCCATCATCGTAGGGTCAACCTTGCCGATGGCAACAGGCAGCGATGAGGTGTCGAAACGTATGTCTTTAAGCACGTCGCAATCGTCGTTGTGCAGCTGAGGGTTCCAAACCATGTCCACGCAATACACTACCGGTCCGCGGAGAAAGGCACAAGGGATATTCTGTGTCGGTTTCTCGCGATACATAATCTCGCCGTCCTTCAGATAATACTTCTCGTAGTCGGCATGATGCTCGCGCATTATCCATCGTTCCTCCATAGGGAACGACAGTTCCACGACATCGCCCTTCGCCCATTTCCTGTTTATCTTTAGGTAGCTGCCAGACTTTACACCGTCGATGTTCTTTCCGTTGAGTTTAGCCGATGGATTCTTACACCATGACGGAATGCGGAGGCAAAGTTCCTTGTCGCATCCTTGGCTAAAGCGGATCGAGATATTGCCGTCGGCAGGATAGTTGCCCTCGATGTCAAACTTAAAGTCTCTGCCGTTGTAGTTTGACCCCACATACTGGTTGATGTAGAATTCCTTTCTGCGCTCGGCATAGAAGAATGTAGGCAACAGTGATATGATGCGGTGTCCGCTCGCCGTGCAGCAGTCAGGACCATGGAAATATCCGGCAGGCTTCACCCCGTTAGGCGCAGTATGGTAGCGACAAGTGCCCTTTTCAGCATCCTGTGCGGCAAACACGTGGTTAATCATCAGCCGTTCCATGGCGTCGGCATACTTCGTGTCGCCGGTGAGCTGTAGGAGCATCTGTGTAAGTTGCATCCACGACATGGTGGCACAGGTCTCTATGATGTTTCCGCTGAGTGGCTTGATGAATCCCGGTTCATAGTGTTCAGCCACGCTCACTCCGCCGGTGATATACATCTGTCGGCTGGCAATATCGTTCCATGCGCCCTCAACCTTTCTCAGTAGCGACTTGTCGCCCGTTATTCGATACAGGCGAAGGAAACCCATGAAGTTCATGTGGAAAGTATGGGCATGTACATACGGTTGCAGTTTGTCAACACCGAGCTTGCCGTCGGCAACGGAGTCGAGGCGCGAGAAGGCGTCCCATCCGCCCCATCTGTCGATGTTGCCTACAACCCATTTCGACCATTCGAGATATTTCTTCTTACCCGTAATTTCATACAGACGTGCGATAGGGTCGGCAAGCAGTGTGCCCTCCCAGGCATAGTGTACGCTGTGGCCGGCGAAGTCGCTCTGTCCCGACAATACCTTGCCCTTGTTCTCCGGATAGTGGAGAGTCTTGGAAGGCCAGAATTCGTTCTTTCCCGGACCGAAATTGTCGAGAAAATATCCGGCAAGTTTCTCCACAGACTTCAGAGCCGTCTTGTCGCCGGTCTCCTCATATACCGTCTCGAAGGCATGGAAAACGAAATACAGCTCGTATGGATCCATACCTCTGATGGGTCGTTTCTTCGAACGGTAATCCTTTGCCGTAGCTCCGAGGTAGCCATTAGCTTCCTGCGAACCGATAATTCTGTATAGTTCTTTCTTAGCCTTGGCGAGAAGCTCCTTGTCGCCGCTTTGCAGAGCCGAGAGGTAAGCACTCTCAATCCACTTGCCGTGCTGTTCAGCACGGGTCCAGTCCCATGCCGTATGTTTGCGGTTAACCACAAAGTCGACATACTGGTCGATAGGGAAGTCCTTCAGATACGTGTTGCGGTTCAGTTTCATTCTGTCGCCGATAAATCCCTGGATTCCGGATATGGCAGACACTTTCACCGGTTTTTCGATAAGGGTAACCTCATCGTGGGTTGCGGCTTGTGCAGTACTGGCGAGGGCAACAGCGGCTGTAATTGCCAAAAATGATTTCTTGATGGAGTTCATATTGTTTTGTTGTTGATAAGACTAATATGACTGATAAGACATATTAGACTGATATGACTAATAAGACAAATATAGTAAATCTTGAGATAGTTAAATTTTCTTGGCTCCCTTGCCGGCAAGTTTCAGTTCAACAAGCTTATTGTAGACTTTCTTGCCGAGCAGTTCAGCACCATGCTCATCGAAGTGCATGTGGTCAGACTGCAGCGAAGCTTCAGGCACAGGAATAAAGTAAACGTTCTTGTCCTCTTCGGCAAGTCGGCGTTGTCCTTCCTCCACACCCTCGGAGAATCCGGCACTCTTATGAGAAATGCCACCGAGAATAACAGGCAGTCTGTAGTATTTTTTCTGTCCTGTTTTCTCCACCAGGTGTCGGCGCACATAGGCAATCATCTCCTTCAGATTCTCGTAGTAAGCCTTGTTGTCGTGGCGGTCGCTCTCTCCCTGATGCCAAAGTAGAGCCTTGATGTCAAACTTTCCTTTCTTCGACAAAGTCTTGTCGATGGCAAGGTCGATGTTCTCGCAAAGAGCCTTCAGCAGACTCTTGCCGCCCTTGTCGGTAGCTTTGTTCTCTTCAAGGAATTTCGGCGAGGCACTCCAGTACATATTATGGTCGCTCGGGCATTTAAGACTGATTGCCGTTCCGCCTCTCGACTCCTTAATCACATAGTAGTCGCAACCCAGCGAACGGTCGAGAAAATAATAAGTTACTGCATCATAAGCCCAGCGATGGTTGTCGTCCTTGCGGTCGATAAAAGGCCAGAAGAGTCTAAACTCACCGTGCTCGCTGTATGGTCCGTTGTTATAGCACCAGAACGTGTGGTGGTATTTGTTCTTCTTGATGTATTCCGGCAGAAACTCGTTCTTCGTTCTTCCGTCGGTATTCGACTGTCCTGCCGTGATAAACACCGGAATTACATGCTTTTTAGCCTGTGCCGTTGCCATGGTAAGTGCGAGCAAGGCTAAGATGAAAAATCTTTTCATTTTGGTATATCCTTTAGTCCTTTCTTTAATGTTATAATAAATATAGTATTTTATATGTATTTCCTATTTTAATATACAAATATCTGGTCGAGCACCACACCCTCGTCTAAGGCTATAATTCTAATTCTGTGTGCGGCAGACTGTTTCCCGATGTGGAATCTGAAAGTCCTTATCGCATGGTTGCGCAGGGTATTAACTTTCCATTCCTCATCTCTTC
Organism: Prevotella sp. UBA746; assembly: GCA_002298545.1. Classification (GTDB taxonomy): domain Bacteria; phylum Bacteroidota; class Bacteroidia; order Bacteroidales; family Bacteroidaceae; genus Prevotella. The sequence continues at coordinate 45,220 of DBKQ01000028.1, read as the reverse complement.
CCTCGGTCTGATATTCTGCAGAAACAGGACTGCAGCCGTCGAATGAAACAGCAAAACGCAGTTTGTTGCCAGCCATAGGGTGGGTAGGAATCATTCTAACCTCAACGGTTATAGAGTCAGAAGAGACAGCTCCAGTATTGAAATCAAACTCAAGCCATTTTCCTTTCTCTATTTCGGCAGCCTTCCCCTCGTATCCTAATCCCTGCCATACAATAGGCATGCCCAAGGAGCAGTCGGCAGCGTTCATCTTCGCTATATAATTAGGTTCGACAGGCAGTGGAGCAGCCTCCGTGGTATGAGGAACACGCTTGAACACAGGCTGCATACGTGGCATAAAGTCCATCATGCGGTTCCACTTTTCTTTGTTGTAGAATCCTTCGTTGTAGCGTTTGGTCAGCGAAGCGATGCTGTCGTAAGCCAAATCGCTATCCTCCCATTTTGCCTTGCCGTGGCGTGCAAGTTGTGCGATAAGAAGTTTGTCGTTCATCTGTGCGGCAGCCTTCAGTGGGTATTCCACAAGCTGATAGAACTCATCCCTTTTGTCGGCAGAAACATTCTTTGAAAGGGCGTCCACTTTGTCCGCAAGCAACTTGTATTCGGCAAGTCTTCCTTTTATATATTCTTCGCTCCAGGGCAAGTCCTTTATTATACTGTATTTTTTGTCCCATTCTTCGCAGCGGGTATTGCCAAGGAATTCCGGTTTGCGGATATAAGCCAGGCGGTAAGACTCAAGCATCAGCGGAAGAACTTCATTGCCAAGCTCCTTGCCAAACTCGCGGGTGTAGAAGTTACGTTCATGTTCCGAAAGCCATGCATTGTTAGGTATCAGTTCCTTTTCAGCATCATTCTGTCCGGGATAAACAGACTGCATCTGCCAAGCCATGTCCATAAACAGCTCAATCTGGTATTCGGCAGGCTTGATATCGCCAACGTTCAGAATCCAAAACCTTTGTATACCCTTGTGCCAGGCCTCCGACATCTGCTGAAACATAAGCGACGGCGAGAAAGTGCCGAGCCACAGATAGTCGTGAGGCCGTCCCCAATAGCTAACGTGGTAGTAAATACCGTTGCCACCCTTGCGTGCCCGCTCTTCGGGGGTAGGGAAGTGGCGAACGTAGCCGTAGTTGTCGTCACACCATACAAGACATGCGTCGTCTGGCACTTTAAGTCCGGCTTTATATACATCGAGCACCTCCTTGTATGGGATAAAGAGTTGTGGCACCCGGGTAACATCCTTGTCAACATATTTGGCGAGCAGTTCGCGCTGATCCTTAATAACTCTCTCCAGAACTGTTTTCTGTTCCTCCACAGTCTTAGCTCCCTGCATAGCCCCGTCGTGAACACCGCGCATACCGATGGTATAAAGTATAGGCTGTTTGTTAACCTCCTTTATGCGGTCTTCCCAGAATTTGTAGACATTGCTGGAATTATTTACATAGTCATAATTTCCCTTTCCCCTTATCTTCCATTCCGTAGCCGCACTCGATGCCATCGGTTCACAGTGAGAGCCACCGATATATATGCCATATTGCTTTGCAACTTCGCGGTTTCCTTTGGTAAGGAAAAACGGACGTGTACATTCGTGCATTGCCGGCCAATAGGTATTGGCCCTAAGGCGGAGCAGAAGTTCGAAGATACGGGCATTAGTCTTCGGTCCTATCTGTCCTTTAACGTCAGTAGGCTCATACGTCTTGCTTGCCCACGGCATCAGTCCCCAGTCCTCGTCGTTTATGAAAATGCCGCGGAACTCCACCGACGGAGCCTGTGCCGTCGTATAGTCGTCTTTCAGCGAGAAACTCTTCATCTGTTGCGGTTTGCTGTCAGCCCACCATTCCCATGGCGATACCCCCAAGAGACGCGACACCTCAAGCAGTGCATACGCCACGCCGTGAGAGTCACTGGCAAGGATGCGCAGGGTATTGCCGTCGGCATCAATCTTGAAAGCCTCCTTCTTGTAAGCAAAGTCAGCCGCATTAATTTTTGCTGTTATGGCGTTACCTTTCGCTTTGCCGTTGCTTTTAATCCTAAGTTCCGAATTCAGCACATTCTTTAAGTCGCCTTTAAGCATAAGAGAAGCCGTGCGTGCCACAGGTTCCATGCTTGCCGTGTCGCAAACAAGCGTTACCGCTTTCCCGCCTTTCCATTCAAGGGCATTGGCTTGAGAGGCAGACAGCATGAGAGCAGTTGCCACAATCAATTTCAGTTTTAAGTTGTTCTTCATTTTGAATTGATGATAAATAAGTTAGTGTTTACTGTGTGCAAAGTTAGTTATTCTTGTGTCTTTTGAATGTTAGATATCATTCAGATATAAATATAAATCGTTCAAAAAAGGGGGAAACGTTGAATAAACGTTTCTCCCCTCTGTATAGCTAACTTAATTGTAAATAACTTAAATCTTATTTCTCTGCCGGGGCATCTGTCTCCATAGGCCAGTACGGGTTCTGGTAAAGAGGAGACTCGCTCAGCGTCTTGTAGTCTGGAGCCGTAAGCTCGAACTCGTGTATTGGCAGCGGTTGCAGATAGTGAGCCATGTGCCATGTGTAACCCTCGTGGAAGAGGTTTTGACTTGTCATGTTCTTCTCATACGGACGGAGATAGTCGCTCAAAGCCGGACTTGAAGTCTTTGCCGTGGCACTGCCGTCGTAGTCTGACGCCGTGAAGTTATAGAAGTGGGTCATGTCAGAGTTCCAGAGTTTCATACCCTCGATATGATAACGGGTTGTCATGAGCTGGTCGAGCGAGCGCCAACGCTGAAGATCCATCCATCTCAGGTTCTCACCCATCATCTCGTCGCGACGCTCGCGGCGGATATTGTAGAGAACAGGGTCGTCGAGCAACTGTCCGGCACTGTAGGCACCCCAGTCGAGTTTCTCCTTCTGCATGTCGGTAGCAGCAATAGTAACGTTAGGGTCGATGGCAGAGCCTGTGAAACCAGCCTGCTGACGGATAATCTTCCAGTATTCGAGCACCTTGCCGCTCAAGCTGTGGGTAAGCATATACTCGGCCTCCATGTAGTTGAGCAGAGCCTCACGGGCACGGAATGAGCATGCTGCGTTATATGACTTGTCCTTCTCGCAGAACTTGCGGTCGAATGTACCTCCCTTGCGCAGACAGTAACCGGTAACATAGAGGAAGTTTCCTGTATCGCCGTTTGTGATATCAGGATATTCAGCCTCTTTGTCGATGTAGCGGTCGCCCTGAGCATACGACATGTTCTTGAAACAGTTGATCTGACCAGGAGTCTTCAAGAATATCTTCAGACGAGGGTCGCGGTGTTCAACCACCTTGCTCACGCTGTTGTCGTCATAAGAATATCCGTCGTGCTGAGCATAGATAGGTTTTCCGTCTTCCATAAGGAAGCTCTCCACCATGCTTCGAGTAACGCCAACACCGTAGTTATTGCGCTGAACAGCATCCTCTATGATGTTTGTTACGCCCTGGCTCACGCTATATTCGCGCCACAGAAGCACCTCTTTATACTTAGACATGTCGTCGGTGCCGAACATCTCGAAATACTCGTTTGTGTCGCCTTCCTTCTGAGGAACAACTCCGTTGTTGAAAGCAAGACTGTTCTTGTATTTCTCTGCTATATTTTCTGCACTCTCGGCAGCAACGGTGAGGAAATACTTGATTTCGTTGTCGATATTACCAGAAGGATACTGATAGTCCTTCAGATAATCCTTCTCCTTGCCAGGCCAGCCTTCGCCGTTAGGTACAAAAGGAGTGCCCTTGAAATAGTTCAGGAATGTTCCCTCATAGAGAGCAACGCGAGATTTAACGAGCATTGCCACGTCCTTTGACAGACGGGTGTGACGACTTTCGAAGTTGTCTGACATATACTCCATAGCCTTGTCGAGGTCGTCGAGGATGAAACGGGCAACCTCATTGCGAGGCTGGCGCTTGTTCTCAGCCACGAGTTTAGCCTCGTCGTCAGGCAATACCTCTTTTACGATAGGGAAGTCTCCCCAGTTGCGCAGCATGCCGAAATAAGCCCATGCACGGAAGAAGTAGAGTTCGCCGATATACTGGCGTATAGCCTTGTCGCTACCGCTGATCTTTCCCTTCTCATAGTTGGCGAGCAGAGTGTTCAGGTTATAGTTGATATTGCGGATGTTGGTCCACGACCAGTTTCCGTTAGTCTTTCCAACCTTCCACTGGCCTACTGCATATTTACCGTCGGCACCACTGCCAGCCTGGTTGTCGGTGTTGTTGTCGCCACTGTAAAGACCGTATCCGTATCCGTGGGACGGCAGGTTGCCGTAGAAACTGTTGGCACAAGCCTGTGCCTGATCCTCAGTCACGTAGTAAGACTCAGGAGTAACTGCCGACTTAGGTTCCTGGTCGAGCAGGTCTGAGCAAGATGCCATAGTTCCGCCCAGTGCGAGCAGCATCATTGCCTTTGCTATATTGTTATATAATGGTTTCATGATTTGCTGATGTTTAGAATGTTACACTTAGACCGAATGAATATGTTCTTGAAAGAGGATAAGCCGCACCCTGACTGTCGGAGAGAGTCTCCGGGTCAAACTGTTTGTTGAGGCTTGTGAATGTGAGCAGGTTCTCGCCAGAGAAGTACACTCTCACATTGCTTATTCCCCACTTGCTTGTGATAGTTGCCGGCAGAGTATAGCCGAGCGTCAAGTTCTTCAAGCGCATATAAGAGGCATCCTGCAAGTAACGACTCTGTGTCTTCAGGTTCTTCCCGTCGCCTTGAATTGGTCGTGGCAGATAAGAATCGAGGTTTACAGCATTCACGCCCTGCTTTACAGACCAAGTATTCTCGTCGCGGAAGTAATCCTGCATCTGTGTCAAGCCGGCGCAGTTCCACTGGTCACCGGTATAACCGAACATATACGGACCGCCAACCCAGTAGTCGCGTTTCATAACGCCCTGGAAGAACATTCTAAAGTCGAAACCTTTCCAAGATGCATTCAGGTCGAGACCGAACTGATAGCGAGGCATGTAGTTGCCGATAACCTTGCGGTCGCCCGGATCTTCAACGGTGCTGCTTCCGTATGAAACCTTACCGTCGCCGTTTATATCCTTGTACATAATGTCTCCGGCAGTCCATTTCGAACCGATAGCGTCCTGATTTGCCTTAGCCAGATGGTCTTGCATCTCCTGGTCAGTCTTTGCAATGCCGATAGTTTCGAATCCCCATATTTCGCCGATGTAATGACCTTCGCGGTAAGTGGCATCGATAGAGTTCGTCGGGTTGTTAGGATAATGGGTTATCTTGGTACGAGAATCGTAGAGCGAGAACTTTGCACCGTAGCTAAGTCCGTTGGCAAGTCTGTCCTGCCATCCGAGAGTAAGTTCCCAACCGCGTGTCTGCAAGTCGGTATTGTTAGTATTTGGCACGCTTGTTCCGAGGATAGACGGAAGATCCTGTCCTGCGCCGACCATATCCTTGGTGTTGCGCACATACCAGTTGAACGAACCGGTTAGTCTGTTGTTGAGCATTGCCCAGTCAACACCATAGTTGTAAGTCTCTATCCTTTCCCATGTCAAGCTTGATGAAATGAGACCAGGGGTAGATGCCGTAGGAACCTTAACCCCATTTTGCAGCCATGTGCCGCCAGTCGGGTTTGTAGAGAGCGTGAGGTAAGTGGAATACCAGTCTTTAGTATTTTGGTTACCCAGCGAACCGTAAGAGAAGCGGAGTTTCAACATGTCGAGCCAGTTGCGTGTAGATTCCATAAACTTCTCTTCAGCCACGTTCCAGCCGAGAGAGAAAGAAGGGAATGCCTTCCACTGGTGCCCCTTGCGGAATCTTGACGAACCGTCGCCACGGAGGTTCAGCTCAACGAGATAGCGGCTCTTGTAGTCGTAGTTCAGTCTTCCGAACACACCGACAACAGCCCATTCATTCTCGTATCCAGAAACAGTAGGAGCTTTGTCCTTGCCGTTCTGCAGTCCGTTGGTGATGTCAATTTCCGGTTTGCTTGTGTCGATAATTCCAACGCGTTCGGCTTTCATAAACGACTGCTTCATGTCCTCAACCTGCATACCTGCCATAACGTGGAAGTGATGGTCTTTGGCGATATTGAAGTCATACTCCGTGCGAGCACTGAAGTTATAGTAGTTCTCCTTTGTGTTTGTATTTCCGACATAGCTGTTGGAGTCCTTGTAATACATAGTGCCGTTCTTGTCGTACTGCACGAGCGGCAGCTGCCAGTAATGGTTGTTTGCCGTGTTTATACGGTAGTTGAAGTCCACGCTCGTCTTCCACTTCTTAATCGGTTCGATAACAAATCCGAGCTGATGGTAGATATTGTCAGTCTGAGTCTCGTTCTGTCCTCCGTCTTCAAGAGCCCAAGGCGAGAACTCTGTAGTGCTGTAGAAATGGCGTCCGTTCCAGTCGTATGCGGGAAGAACAGGCCATCCTCTAAGAGCCACACCCTGATACCAGCTTGCACGCTGAGGTTTTGTCTGGTCTTCACGGGTGAAACGCATGGTATAATGGAGCTGCAGCCAATTCGTGAGCTGCGACTGAATCTTTGCTGTTCCTGTATAGCGCTTCAAATCTTCCTTGCCCACTTTCAGCAAACCGTTCTGGTCGAAGAAGCTGCCCGAAACATAGTAGTTGAGTTTCTCGTTACCGCCGCTTGCACTGAGGTTATGCTGTTGAGAGAAAGTGTTGTCTTTATAAAGCAAGTCATACCAGTCGGTATCAGCAACACCGTTTGAATATCCTCCGAGCCACTGACCAGAGGAGTTGTAACCAAGTACTTCGTAAACCTCCTTGCCGTCTGCCGTGCGGCGAACGCCAGGGCTAACATACTGAGCGTTGGCAAACTCAACGATCTTGTCGAAACGACCGGTACCGTCAGAATTTGTCTGGAAATACGGAGAACCACCGTTGTTCACGAATGCGTCGTTCATCCAAGAAGCGAACGGCACTGAGTGCATCATGTGGTTCTTGATATTAGGAGTTCCGATACGGAAGCTGTTGTTATAGTTAATGGTAGCCTTACCCTTCTTTCCTGATTTCGTGGTAACGAGGATAACACCGAAAGGAGCACGGGAACCGTAAATAGAACTTGCCGCAGCATCCTTCAAAACCGATATTGACTCAATATCCTGAGGGTTTATAGAATTGAGGTCGCCCTCCATGCCGTCGATGAGTATAAGTGGGTTGCTGTATGTATTGCCGACAGTACCCTCGCCGCGCACATTAATAGTAGGACGCGAGTCGATGCTACCGCTTGTCTGTGTAATCTGAAGACCAGGAGCGGCACCTTGCAGAGCCTGCACGGCATTTGCCACCGGACGTTCGGACAGCTGCTTGCTGTCAACCACGTCTACGGCACCTGTAAGGTTCACTTTCTTCTGAGTTCCGAATCCCACAACGACAACCTCGTTGAGTGAGCCGGACTCCTGTTCCATTTTTATATTTAGCTTCTTGCCCGGTGTGGCTTTGACTTCAACGGTCTTGTATCCTATATAAGAGATTACAAGAGTTGCCCCCGGCTTTACGTTAAGCGTGAAGTTACCGTCGAGGTCAGAAACCGTTCCGTTTCCCTTCACGCCCTTTTCAACTACACTTGCACCGATAACAGCACCGTCAGCATCGCTGACAAGTCCCGATACCTTGATGTCTTGTTGCTGCTCAACATGAGCAAAACTCATCTGATTTTCAGTAGCCAGCATCCTTGTTGCAGGGATACCGGCAAGGGCGATACTCAACAATGGCAATGTGAGCATTCTGCCGTTCATTCTGTTGCCTTTCAGATTCATAGGTTCTTTTTTTCTTATTAGATACTTATATATTTTAGTTAGAAAAACTCTTGTGTCTGACAGATTTCAGAAGTATCCGTATTTACGGAAAGTTAGAAACTGTAAGCACTACATGCATTATATTCATGTCTTGCGCTGCAAATTTAGAAGTAATAAACAAAACTAAACGACTTTTATCATTCAACGATAGACACAGAAGTGTCAATCGTGATTTATACATATACAAATTGGGCAAACATAGGACACAAATATGTCAAAACTCTGATTTTAAAGGCTTTTCATAATGGACTTCTTAATATTTTTTGTACCTTTGGAATTGAAATTAAACTACAACGGTATGAAAAAAGTATTGCTGCTTGTTACATTATTGTATGCTACAATCATTAGTGCACTTGCCATACAAGAGCACAATGTGAAGAACATCGGAATAAGAGACGGACTGTCTAACGGATATGTGGTGGATATCTGTATGGATGCCCAAGGCTTTGTCTGGGCTGCAACGGAACATGGGTTGAACCGAATTGCCGGAACGAAATGTACTGTGTTCACACCGGATAACTCTGACATCTCCAATTTCGAACATGTCGGACTGCTGTATCACGAGAAGACAAATTCTGTTTGGATACACTCCCGCGACGGAAGACTCGATGTATACGACTGCCGCACACAGCGCATCACGCCATTCCTTATCGGGAAGGAGAATATGGTGAGCGTGGCAGATTTGGCTCTTGCTGCCGATTCGGGGATATGGATAGCACACTACTTTGGCGACATAAGGCACTACGACCCTGTGACAAAACAAATCACACTGATAAGCGGCAAGAACTTCCCTCAGATAAAGAATGGCGTGCGCAGCATTACCGACGACGGCAAGGGTAACCTGTATATCGGATTGCGAATGGACGGATTGATTATATATAATATAAGGTCAAAGCAGAGCCGTTACTTTCGTAACAATCCGGCCGACCCGAACAGTCTGCCGGGCGACAACGTGCGCTCCGTATTTGTCGACCACATGCAGAACGTATGGGTGGGAACGAACATGGGACTTGCTCTCTTCGATCCGTTGAAGGGAACGTTCCGTGTGTTCAGGCATGAAAGAAACAACACAGGAAGTCTGGCTGGCGACAACATACACCAAGTAACTGAAACACGAGACAACACTCTATGGATATGTTCGGAGGGAGGCGGTATAAGTAAGCTGAACCTCAACATGTACAGTCATCCGTATTTCGGAAACGTAGTGTTCCAGCAGATGACGAAGGAAAACTCAGGACTATCGTCGAACAATACAAGAAGGGTGCTTGAAGACCCTTACGGCAATATCTGGGTGGGGAACTACAGTACAGGAGTTGACTTCATACCGGGTATAGGTTCGCCGTTCCAGATAAATCAGGCTGTGGAGGATGCGAAAATCAATGTTTCGGCAATATATATCGACAAAAAAGATAATCTCTGGATTGGTGAAGACAATAAGGTTATGACATATAAAGACGGGGAGATAACAAGGTCGTGGGACTTTTCGCCGTATATTTCCAACTCATCGTCATTCGTTTACCTATTCACAGAAGATAAACATGGAAACATCTGGTTCGGTACAACCGACAACGGTGCCTTGAAACTTAACCCTGCCACAGGAGCCATAACGAAAATAGCATGTACAAAGGCTATTGACGTGAATGCGCTTTTCACAGACCATAACGGCACGGTATGGATAGGAGGCGAGAGCGGAGTATTCACCGTTAGTGGCGAAAAGGAAACTGTAGAAGCCAAGATAAACAAAGCTATTGGCGCTTCGTCGATACCATTCTCTATAATCGAAGACCGCTATGGCAAAATATGGGTTGGAACCCTGGCACGAGGCATCTTTGTGTTCGACAGAAACAGAAACCTCGTGGCACATCTCGGTGAAAAAGCTCCATTCCCGTCGAGCTCTATAAATCAGATTATCTCCGACGAGAACGGTGGAATATGGGTAGCCACTCATCTCGGACTTGTCTATGTTCCCGACGTAAAGAAACCATATAGCTATAAGGTTTTCAACGACAAGCAGGGACTGAAAGACAATCATATCCGCGCTCTCGCACAAGACCGTATGGGAAATATTTGGTTGAGCACGTTCTCTGGAATAGCTTGCTTCGATGTGAACAAGCAGAAATTCTTCAATTTCGACTACAAAAGCGGTATTCCGATGGGAAACTTTGTGATAGGAGCCGCTGCCGTGTCGTCTACAGGAACAGTGTATTTCGGTTCGCCGAGCGGCATTTGTAGCTTCAACCCACAGGTGATACAGCAACAGGACAAGGTGTCGCAAGTGGAGATTATCGATTGCGAGAGAATTGAGAGTCAGACTGACAAGGGAAAGAAACCCATCATCGAGCCAGATGAAGAGGGGAGGATAGTGATGAAATACAACGAGAACACATTCCGTATCGCTTTCACCATGCGTGACTATTCGCAAAATACACTCGTGGACTATTCATACAAGATGGAAGGTCTCGACGATGAGTGGTATACCGATAGCGACAATGGAGTGGTTTTCCGTAATCTTGACCCCGGTGAATATACATTCGTCGTTAGGGCGAAACTGAAAAACCAGGACTGGAATGAGGCAAGCATTGCACGACTGACTGTATGTGTAGAACCTCCGCTTTGGCTGACGTGGTGGGCAAAGACTCTGTATCTTCTCCTCGTGGCGGGGATTGTATATTATATCATGCGCTCATATAAAAATGAGATTAAACTAAGGAGTTCGCTGGAAAAGACAAAGTGGGAGAGCCAACAGAAAATTGAAATGAACGAAGACCGTCTGCGCTTCTTTACGAATATCACCCACGAATTGCGCACCCCTTTGACGCTGATAATGGGACCGCTTGAGGATTTGATGGCTGACAGCAGACTGCCGGAGGCTTTGCAGAAAAAGGTGAAGAGTATACACACCAGTTCCGTAAGACTGCTTGACTTGATTAACAAGATACTGGAATTCCGCAAGACGGAAACACAGAACCGTCGCCTTTCTGTAGCTCGCGCCAACCTTTGTGTGGCAGTAGGGGAGATAGGCTCGCGCTTCAAAGACCTTAACCGTAATCCGAAGCTTAGGATTGAAGTGAATATGCCGGAGAAACCTGTGGATATATTCTTTGATTCGGAGGTTATAAGTACTGTCGTGAACAATCTTATGTCGAACGCCATAAAATATACTCAGGACGGTAGCGTTACACTGTCGCTGAAGGTTGCCAACAACAGGGCGGCAATTGTCGTTTCCGATACTGGATACGGCATAAGCAAGGATGCTCTGCCGCATATCTTTGAACGTTATTATCAGGCAAAGGGATTGCATCAGGCTTCAGGAACCGGCATCGGACTGGCTCTTGTCAAGTCGCTTGCCGAACTCCACCATGCCTTGTTGACGGTTGACAGTGTGGAGGGCAGTGGCAGCACGTTCTCTTACTCGCTCGATATGCAGGAAACTTATCCTGATGCTCTGCATAAGGATGACGACAAGGAGCAGATGAAAGCTGAAACGGATTCTGACAGTGAAGGTAATGCTGACGGGGAAGAGCGGAAGGATTCGCGTCCTGTGGTGCTCATCGTGGAAGACAATGATGATATCCGCACGTATATCGACGAGTCGCTCCAGGAAGACTACCGCATATTGCAGGCACGCAACGGTAAGGAGGGGTGCGACATGGCTTTCCTTCATTCGCCCGACATTATTGTCAGCGACATCATGATGCCGGAGATGGATGGTATTGAGATGACGAAAGTATTGAAGAATGATATGCGCACGAGTCATATACCTATTATTATACTTACTGCCAAGACCAGTCCGCAAGATCAGGAAGAGGGCTACGACAGCGGTGCCGACTCCTATCTGATGAAACCCTTCAGCGCACATCTGCTGAACAGCAGAATACGCAACATAATGTCCGGCAGACGCCGACTGGCTGAAATTATACTGCAGCATGGAGTTTCGGTGGGCAATCTTACGACTGCATCGCAGAATGGCGGAATAGATGATAAAACTTCGGATATTCTTGCCGCTGGCAAGTTTGATGGGAATAATGCCGAGACATTGAAGGAAAAATCAGTTTCTTCTACACCGGAACTCAGTCCGCTTGACAAGAAATTTATGGATAAGCTGAATGCGTTGATTTCTGAGAATATAGCCACCGAGGATATTGACATAGCTTTCATGACAGACAAGTTTGCTATGAGTCATTCCACTTTCTACCGCAAGGTGAAGGCTCTAACCGGTGTCAGTGCCAACGAATATATCCGCAAGGTGAAGTTGCAGCGTGCAATGGAACTGCTGAAGACCGGAGAGTATAATGTTACCGAGGTGTCAATGATGACAGGTTTCAACAATATCGGTTATTTTCGCCGCAGTTTCAAGAAAGAGTTTGATGTTACTCCGTCGGAAGTGCTGAAAAAATAAAAAAAGAGCAGGTGGGTTATTTCCATCTGCTCTTTTTTAGTCTGTATAATTTATATGTGGAATTATTTATCCAATGATTTAGGCGTGTTAGAATATTGCCTTATACTTGCTTTCGCTCTTTATAGCCATGATGGCAAGTAGTATTGTTATGATGAGTGGAATTGGGTAGACAAACTGTGGAATATGCGAGAGGTCGAAGGTGGCGATAAACTTCATTATTCTTATCATGTGCGACAATATTATTCCGGCAATATCCTTGCCGCTATACCATTTAATATTGGCATTTGCCACCGAGAATATGATGAAGACAATGCCAAGCATGCTGCAGATGATAGTCCATAGATGCGAAAGTCTCAACATCTTCTTGTTTTCAAGCATTCCGATACTACGCATCACATTGTCGGAGAATCCATTGTCGGGAATCTCCGCATTGCGAGCGTTTGCAAAAAACTCATTCAACAATATCTCGTTCTTATCTTCCTTCATATCCGTTATTCCTTAAATAAGTTGTAAGTTTCTCCTTCCCTCTATACAGATGCGACTTCACCGTTCCCTTCGGCATCCCGGTGATGCTTGCTATCTTGTCTACGGGTTGACCGTCTATCAGCTGAAGCGTTATACAGGTGCGCTCCTCCTGTTTCAGTATGGCGAGAGCTTTCAGAATGTCCATGCTCAAGGCTGTGTCGCTGGTCATATCGCTGGAGCGTGCCGCTATGGCTGGCGTGTCAACATCCTCCGTCTGGTGATGACTGCGGCGGTAGTCGTAGTGCACGTTGTATGCAATTCTCATAATCCAAGTAGAGAACGACGACAAGCCGCGAAACTTCCCGATATTGGTGTAGGCCTTTATGAACGTCTCCTGTGCAAGGTCGTCGGCAAGCTGTGTGTCGCCCACGGTCAGTCCGAGCAGAAACCGCCTCACTTGCGACTGGTATTTGTGCAACAGCGTGTCGAAGGCACGCTTGTTGCCAAATACCGCCACTTGCGTAACAAGAGTTATATCATTCATAATTCGAATTTAGAGTTTAGAATGTAGAATTTAGAGTTGTTCTCGCTTCGCTGCGATTAAGAGTTTTCTAATGTAGAATTCTCTTCCTCTTCACAATTCTCCTCTTTCCTATCTGCACTCTCATGCAAGTTGCAGGCATCCTCCCTCTTGGGGGAGTTAGAGGGGGCTTCTTCCTTGGTGGAGTTAGAGGGGACTGGAGCTATTCTTTTCTTCGTTGTCCATGCAATTACAGCCTGTCCTGCACCATAGAATGCGATGATGAATCCAATTCCAGTGCACATCCTGCTATGTATAAATATTGAAAAAACTACGATACCGATACCGAGGAACATCTTTTTCACTCCCTTTTCCCAAAGTCCCTGGTCGTTAGGCTGCTTGTTGCTTTTTGCTATATCTTGAGGTATAGGCTGTCCGTTTTTCAACGCAAGTTCAGCAAGTTGTATCTTCTGTTTGCGTGATTTTATGATGAAGTAGATAATCAGTCCGATAATCAGCACAGGAGCGAGACAGAACATTATGAATTCGATGGCGATTGGGAGGAAAGCACTTTCCATTATATCGCTAAGCGCTTCCATATTGGTAGGCTTGTCCCATCCATTTGTTCCTGCATCAAAGAGAGAATCCTCGTCTGCCATGTCTGCCGTGTCCACGTCTGCCGTATCCGAGAAGGCCACGATGGCGGTGGTGTTCTTTGTATTTCCGTCTTTGTCTGTCTGTGTGTTTACTTTCACACTTGCCAAAGGAGTATGGCGGTGGCGCTGTGCCATTGTCGGCATGGCGGCTGAGATGACCAGTCCAGCCATGATAGCTACTAAAATCTTTTTCATATCTTTTCCGTTTTTTTGTTTCTTTATGTGTTAGACGGAATGAATGTCTGTTTGGTTGCAGCGATATGTGCTTTTTTTATCCAAACAGATGTTTAATTGCTGTTATCGGTGCATAGAAGAACATTCTTGGTCCGCTCCAGCGCATTATTCGACGTGCCTTTTCTCGTTGAAGTTTGCCGTAACAGTGTATTGGGCATCGCTTGCAACTTGTCTTTTTCTCGCCGAACCGGCAATGGTCAAGACGTGAATGGGCATATTTCAGAAATTCTTCGTATTCCTCAGGCATTTCCTTTTGTTTTAGTTTATGTCTGCAATACAGTTTTACCATGAATGTAATGGTCTTTTTTTCTCTTTCAATCTTGTTCATGAGTGCAAAGTTACATATTAAATTTTGGCATACAGAGAAATAAAGTTGTAAGTTTCTGAAAAACTTGCTAACTTTGCACCCGCTTTTCCGTATCGGCAAGGCAATAATAGGCGAGTGCTTGATAAACCTCCGTGACTTTCTGCCTTATTATATATAAGGTGAAGCCTAAACAAAACAAGAATATGGATATAAAAAATAAAAATGTGAGCGTGCTGTTTATGCTTTTCAGCGTGCTCTTCTGCGTCTGCCTCATTACGGCAAACGTGCTCGAGACAAAGCAAATCTCTTTTGGACCGATTAACATCACTGGCGGACTGCTTGTGTTTCCCGTGTCGTATATCATAAACGACTGCGTATGCGAGGTGTGGGGATACCGCAAGGCACGATTGCTCATTTGGCTCGGTTTCATGATGAATTTCCTTTTTGTGTCATTCGGTGCTTTGTGCGATGCAATTCCCGGCGCTCCTTACTGGCATAATGATGAGGGCTTTCATGCCGTCTTCGGATTGGCTCCGCGTATTGCTGCCGCTTCGTTCCTTGCCTTTGTCGTGGGGTCTTTCATCAACGCCTATGTAATGAGTCGCATGAAGATTGCTGATGGTGGTAAGCGCTTCGCCTTGAGGGCAATAATGAGTACGGTTTATGGCGAAGCTGCCGACTCCGTGATTTTCTTTCCGCTTGCACTCGGTGGTGTTGTTCCGTGGAGCGAGATTCCGGTGCTTATCTTCTCGCAGGTAATATTGAAAACGGTATACGAAATCATTGTTTTGCCAATCACTATAAGGATTGTTGGAAAGACAAAGCAACTTGAAGGAGAGGACGTCTACGATAATGGAGTGAATTATAGTATCTGGAAGGTGCAGAACATTTAAGGCTTGTGCATTTTATTTGTTCTTTATTCCTTGTATAGGTCCTATCTTTCCTATAGGTCTTATAAGTCATATATGTCCTATAAGTCCTATATCAACAATAGCTTTTTAATAAAATAATTTATGACAAACAGCGAAAACAGAAAAGACGAGGGACTTCATGCCCTCGGCAAGAAAACGGAGTATAGAATGGACTATGCCCCGGAGGTGCTTGAGACTTTCGAGAACAAGCATAAGGATAATGACTATTGGGTGCAGTTCAACTGTCCGGAGTTTACCACTCTTTGTCCTATCACAGGACAACCGGATTTCGGAGAAATTATCATAAAGTATATCCCCGACGTTCGTATGGTGGAGAGCAAGAGTCTGAAACTGTATCTCTTCAGCTTCCGTAACCATGGCGACTTCCATGAGGATTGCGTGAATATCATAATGAAAGATCTTGTGAAGTTGATGGATCCGCGCTATATCGAGGTTACCGGATTGTTCAAGCCTCGTGGTGGTATCAGTATTTTCCCGTTTGCCAACTATGGTAGACCGGGGACTAAATACGAGCGCCTTGCCGAACAGCGCTTTATGCAGCATGGCTTGTAAGAAACAGAGAAGGTCCTGCCACACGGCAGGACCTTTATTATAAGTATATAAAAAAAGAAAGGCTCATCCCAAGGGGTGAGTCTTTTGTTCTATTTCTTTTCCTAATGTTCAAATACAATTTCTTTACCTAACTTTTTTCATTCGTTACCCACGAGCCTGTTGCTGAATTATCAGCAAACAGGGGTGACTAACACAAATCAAACAACTAACCTTTACCTAAATCTATTAACCTAACTTATCTATCAAAACCAGAGTCTTCACGACTCAATCCATGAAACAATCTCTCAAACTTTACCTTCTATGACTTTCTCATCCTTTCGTCTGAGCAATACCTATTGTTGTTATCCTTTGCCTTTCGGCTCGTCAATCAATCTTTTTTACCTCTTAATACCTATCGTCTTCTTGTTATCCTCAATCTTTACCTCTAATACCTTTTCGTCTTTTCGTTTTTTGTTATCCTTTCTAATCTTTTTCCTTAGCTTAAAGACTTTTTCTTTTTTGTTATCCTTCAATCTTTACCTTAAGACTTTATCATGTCTTTTCTTCTTTTGACGATGCAAAGGTACACATTGTTTGCGCACACAACAAGAAAAAACAAGTTTTTTTGTATGTTATATAACATAAATTGATTTATATCAAATGAAAACGTTTGCGCACACAGACTTTTCGGGATAAATCTTTTACCATACAGCATGGAGGCTAAAAAACAAAGAAAAGAACAAATTTATTCTTATGCTATAATCTGATAATTAGAAGGATAAAATCCAACTATCATTTACAACCGTACAGTTCGAATTCTATTACACCATACAACTTCTGATATTTTATATTGTAGTTATAAATTCCATGTGGTGAAATAACTTTAAAAGTTGCGGTTTGCTATATATCCACTTCATTTAATATTCGTATATTTGCATGGGTAAAAGTTTAAATGATATGAATAGAAAAAAAATAATAGGAAGAGTATTGGCTTTTGTGGTCTTTATGCTCGTTATGGCGGCTGCCGCTATCATAAACAACGGCAGATTGTTCGGACATGCCTTTGGAAAGGACGATAAGGAGGCGTCACAGATTGAAAACGACACAATAAGTGTGAATGCTGATGGAACAATGGTGGTTAATACCATGCCTTTGGGAAAGGATATTATAGGATATGGTGGACCGGTGCCGTTGCGTATATATATAAATAAGGTGGGAGTTATCACCAAAGTTGAAGCTCTCGACAATGCAGAGACTCCCGACTTCTTTGCTGAGGCATCCACCCTGTTGCACCAATGGGAGGGAAAGACCGTTGATGACGCTCTCGGTATGCAGGTCGATGCCGTGTCGGGGGCTACATTCTCTTCTAAGGCTATCATTGGAAATATGAATCGTGCACTGCAGTATGTCAAGAAAAATGAACCTTCTGAAAATAAAGGAATGGAGTGGAGCGTCCAGCAGATTTGTCTTTTGCTGGTTGTTCTCCTCGGAGCCATAGTGCCGCTGTTGTGGAGAAACAGAAAGTGGCATAACCTGCAGCTTGTGTTGAATGTAGCGGTACTCGGATTGTGGAGCGGTACATTTGTTTCGTATGCCATGATGCTTAATGTTTTCTCCAATGGAGTTTCGTTTGCATCACTTTCGTCGATGGCAGCCCCTTTACTGATGCTTGTCGTAGCATTCGTGTATCCGGTGTTTGGCAGACCGGGACATTATTGTGCCAACATTTGTCCGCTGGGGTCGGCACAGGAGCTGATGGGAAAACTGAGTCGCAAAAAACTGACTATCGGTAAAAAAGTGCAGAAGGCTCTGACTGCTTTCCGCATGCTGCTTTGGGGAGTTTTGATGGTGCTTATGCTTGGCGGAATAACTGTAGGCTGGATGGATTATGAACTCTTTACGGCGTTTATATATAGTTCTGCACCTATAGCAATGCTTGTCGTTGCAGTATTAATACTTCTTTTGTCGATATTTATTGGTCGCCCGTATTGCCGCTTCGTTTGTCCTACGGGAACCTTGATGAGAAGTTGACTTTACAACTATAAAAAGAAAATGGATAGAACTTAAAATCTGAATACTTAAAATTGAAATTAATATGAAGAATAAGGCAGTTATTTTAAATGTGGTTCTTGCAATAGCAGTAGTATTGCTTGGAATCAAACTGAACAGTAAGACATCGGAGAGTGTCGATAAGGAAGATGCAGTGCTCAGTAATATAGCCACTCGCACGAGCATTCGCGACTATCAGTCGAAGCCTGTAGAGAAAGAAAAAGTGGAAAAGATGCTGCGTGCCGGAATGGCGGCGCCGACGGCGATGAACAAGCAGCCGTGGCATTTCGTTGTGGTCGACAGCCGGCATGTGCTTGATGCCCTTTCCGAGGCCAATCCTCATGCCACGATGCTAAAGAAAGCACCGCTTGCCATAGTGGTATGCGGAGATATGAACAAGACAATCGAAGGTGGAGGCAAAGATTTCTGGATACAGGATTGTTCGGCGGTAACAGAGAATATCCTTCTTGCTGCCCATGCAATGGGACTTGGTGCCGTATGGACTGGTGTCTATCCTGCCGAAGACCGTTGCCAGGCTATCTCTAAGGTCTTGGAATTGCCGGAAACGATAATTCCGCTCAGCTGCATCGTTATAGGATATCCCGGTGAGAATCCGCAGCCTAAGGATAAGTTCAAGGAAGAGAATATATCATATAACAAGTATTGATATTTCACTTTTCACATAAACTGTGATTATCTCAATCTCTGCATGTTTATATCAGTCAAATGCAGGAGTCGGTGGATGGTCGCATAGTCTTATTGACAATCAGCATGAAGTAGAACGTTATCAAGCATATCACAGAGACATCGACATGAATAGTTTTCCATGTTATGTCTTTTTGTGGGGGTACTTGAAAGCAAATAATCAAGTACGACCACGGCTAAATACTTGTAGCTATCTTAAGAGCCTCTCTTCTTTATCCACAAGTAAGCCACTGCACATATCAGGCATGACAGCACAGACCCCATGCAAGTGCTCAATCCCATAGGGTAAAGCGTGTCAGGGTAAAGATTTGACGAAAGCCATGCGAGCGGAATACGTGCACAGACTATCGAAATACTGTTGTGGAGGAATGATATGATGGAAAAGCCGCAAGCAGTGAAAAAACCACTGAAGCAGAAGTGTATTCCTGCGAATATGCAGTCCCATACGTAGCCACGGAGATATTCCGCCCCCTGTGCCAATACTTGTGGATTGTCGGTAAATATACCGACGGCCAGTTGTGGAATGAATTGCAACACGACAGCACACATAACTCCATAACAAGTTGTTATCATCATTGCTGTATGCATGGTTCGCTTGGCACGTTCCATATTTCCCGCTCCGATATTTTGGGCGGAAATGGCAGAAACAGTGGAGAGCATTGCCGACGGAACTATAAACACAAGTCCAATGAATTTCTCCACGATACCAACGGCTGCCGCGTCAATAAGTCCGCGCTGGTTGGCAATGACGGTGATAGCGAGGAACGTAATCTGTATAAATCCGTCCTGCATGGCGATAGGCAGACCTATTTTCAGAATGTTCATGATGACGTCTTTCCTTGGATGCAAATCTCGACGTGATATGTCCATTACTCCCTGATGGCGACGTATTGAAGTAATGGCAAACAGCACGCTTGCCATTTGCGACAATGTCGTGCCAAGGGCGGCACCCATTGCGCCCAATCCAAAGAATCCAATAAAAAGATAATCCAATGCAATATTCACTACACATGCCACAGCTACAAAATACATTGGACTCCTGGAGTCGCCCAATCCGCGAAATATTGAGGCGATGATGTTATAGGCGATGATAAAAGGTATGCCAATAAAACAAACTGTAAGGTAATGCTCCATGCCTGCAACAGCTTCCGCAGGAGTGTCCATCACACTTACAATCCATCCTCTAATAGAAAGCAACACTGCCATCAGCACGAAAGCAATGCCTGCAAACATGGTTATCGTGTTGCCCACAATGCTTCGTGCCCTCTCATTGTCTTTGGCTCCTATGGCACGTGCGGTAAGGACGGTCGTTCCCATGGCAAGTCCAATGAGTACTACTGTTACCATATACATCACTTGAGCACCGTTTGACACGGCTGTGGTGCTGTCAACGTCACAGTATTGTCCAATGACATATAGGTCTGCAAGTCCGTATAGTATTTGCAAGAAATAGACGAGCATATATGGCAAGGAGAATGACATTACATTGCCGAGAATACTCCCTCTGGTAAGGTCTTTTCCGTTCATTATCTTTCTTTTCTATTGTTTTTTTTGATACAAGATTGTTGAGAACAAACCAATAGTTCTGCCGCAAAGAAAATAAGGCTGGACAAGCATGAATGGTTTTACCCAGTCATCTTATCCAGCCTTATTTTCAAGACCCTCCGATGAGGATTACAAAACTCTGATTTGAATTTTCGATGCAAAGTTACAGATATTATTAGACATAAGAAAAAAGTTTTCAAGTCTTTAACAAAAACTTTCAAATATATTCAGCATTAATATGGAAGAAACTTGTAGCGCGGATTTTCAAAATAAATAGAATCATGAAAATAAGGAGATTAATCATTGTTGGCTTTCATGATGAATTAAGTATCATACAGAATAAGAAATGAAATACATTTGGTTAGTTATATTTTTTTGTGTTACCCCCCTCGGCCACCAACCTTATCATTTGGATGAGTCTGAGCATAACGGTATCGACTTCCAGTTAAGCGGCCATACCCACCACGGACAGGTGTGGCCGGCATCGACGGTAAGGCGGTAGATGATTTTGGACTTAAAGAAAACGGCTGGGTTCTATAATATGAGCCCAGCCGTTGATATGTATATAATACCTTATTATCTCATCATAATCTTCTTGACAACAGTCTTGCCGTTGCTCAGCTTTGTCTTTACGATATTAAGACCAGACTGTGGAGCAGGAATCTCAGAACCGGAGATGGTGAAGTAGCGGGTTTCCACGATTTCTGCAGTAGCAGAAGTCTCATCGATAGCCGTTGTGCTGCCGTGTGCCATAGCCTTATTAGTAGCGGTTGTAATATTGAGAGTTGCTCCGGCATAAGTGGAAACTTCTTTCTCAACTTCACTTGCAGAATATGCTGTAAGACTGTAATAATTAGATGGTATGAAGTAAGCGATACTTCCGGAGTGCTGTTGCACGTCGGCTGCACCCAGGCAACCTTTCATCGTAATATTATAATCTGTGTATCCTTTTGCCGTAGCGTAACGCTTCCATGGAGTCTTCTTGGCATTGTTGCTTGTGAAAGCACAGTTTTCGGCATATATATTGCTGCGGTAAGCAGCACCGATGCAATAGTTTGAAACTGAAGAAGAGTAGAGGCAGTTCATGATATGAACCTGTCCGAAGCGTACACGAGGCTGACGCTCACGGCATCCCTCGTCCCACCAGCAGTTGGCGAAAGTAGTGCGCAGTTTGCCAAGGTCTTTTGTGTTCTTGTCGCTGCCTCCCCAGAGGTCAGAGAAACGGTGGTCGTTGCTGCCGCCAGAACCTCCGGCATACGGTTTGAGGAGATAGTGGAAGCGACACCATGTTACGCAGATATTGTCAGAACCGTTGTTGCAGTCGAAGTTTCCGTCAACACCGTCCTGGAAATCGCAGTGGTCCACCCACAGGTACTGGCAGTTCTGAACAGTAAGATTGTCTTTACCGTCGATGTCATAGGCGCCGGCACCCTTGAAGGTAAGGTTACGCATAATGATGTTCTTGCAGTTCTTGAGCATCAGAATTCCGGTCTTGTCAACCGTTGCCGTATGTGTAGGATTAGATAGGGCAGAACCAGGCAAACCATATACAGTCTTGTTCTGCGCTCCGTTTACTGCGAGCTGTCCGCTGAACGTCAGAGTGCCTTTTACGTAGATCGTCTTGGCGTCAGTACCGCTCATGGCATTGATGAGTTCGGCAGCTGTAGTAACGACAACAGCGTTCTTGTCAGACGAGCCTGTAATCTTTCCGCCCACGGTTCCCCATCCCACAGGAGCGTTGGCGTCATATTTACTCATTCCTGAAGTAGATGGTTTAGTGGTAGTTGTCGTACCGGTAGAAGTAGAACCGGTGTCTGTTGAAGTCGATGGTGCAACATATTTTGCGAGAGTAACCTTGATGCTTTTCAGATAAGAGTTGCCAGTGGCATAAACTACCACATAACCCGTTTTCACGTCGCTGTCTGTAGCTTTGTATGTTGTAGCATCGGCAGTGGCAGCAGTACCGCCAACATTATAGTTGTGGTTGTTCTTGGTGCTCTTCACTGTCACGGCATCTCCTTTTGCCGTTACCGGGATACGCAGAGTGGTCTTAGCATTAACCTGTGCATCCTTGGTTCGCTGTGCGAATTTGCCGTATTGAGCAATGCAGTAAATCTGAATACCGTCGAGCGTTGAGGGAATCTTTCCTTGCGTACCTTCGATTTTCAGTCCGGCAAGACTTGAAGGTTTTACTTTCTCGAAGTTCCATTCTGCTGTCTTCTTCGAGGTTGCTGCATTCGCGTTGATACTTGTGCCAAGAGCACATAACACACCGAGGCATAATGATATGCCCCATTTCATTTTTTCTTTCATTTTTTTGTTTTAGATTTGTTTGATAGATAAATTTTATATAAACGTAAACGTTGTGTGATTCTTCTGCAAAGCTATACAAAATATTCCATGTCATAATGCAATTAGTGGCAAAATACCACGTAAACGTTTGCAGGGAATATTAGAATTAAGAGTTTAGCCTGCATTATTCACAGAATGATGTAATATAAGTTATAATGTATATTATCAGAAAGTTCAGTAAATACTATCACTCTATACACCAGTTGAACCTTATCCTTTAGAAAGTAAAAAACGTGTGTAATTGAGCTTAATTAACTCTTTTGATACATTTGTATTAAACAATATTAAATTAATCCTTAAAATTACGTTTTGTCAAATAAACAATAAAGTTTTTAAGGTAAAATTGTTACTTTTGTATTGTCTATACCCATACCGGAAGCCCCGATGGGCAGAGGTTGGGCAGACATACATATGGTATAAGGCGTTTTTGTACGCTTTGGTTTTGACGCTATAAGAATCTCGCAAATTCAATGACAAGTCAAGAACAAAGCAACAAAGGACGCCTCATGAGGTGTATTATATACAGTCCTCATTGGCTTCGAATGATTTTATCGTTCGTTGTCATGGGGTCATTCTATATATTTACACTGGCGTGGGGCTTTCGGCGTTG
>DBKQ01000028.1:20783-22098 GCA_002298545.1 Prevotella sp. UBA746 | reverse complement strand
GCCTTTATAGCGTGGAACGAGTAACAGAATAGGCTCCGCGCTTTTTTCGTATGTATAAACGACATCTATAATCTTGCCAAGGTAGCCAGCAGCATTAACCGAACAATAATGAATATTGGCTACGATCATCTATTGAACTCATATAAGCGGTGGAGGATTCTAAGCATCGCTATCTTATTTTCGGCTTTTGTACATGCACAAAAGATTTCAGTTTCACGTTTTGTGCTGGCAGAGTCAGACCTTACGGCTCAAAATAAAAGCACTTCAGTTGAAGACCAGAACGGAGATAAATGTGCATTAATTAGAGTGCAGACTACGCAAAAAGGATTTTCATTTGATGTTGGATCTGCTGGCGTTCAAAAGATAGACGACAATCATGATGCGGAAATATGGGTGTATGTTCCATTTGGAGTACGCCATATTAGTATTAGACATCCTCAATTAGGGTCGCTTGTCAATTATTATTTTCCGATAAATATAGAGAAGGCTCGGACTTATATCATGGAGATAACGTCGGATAAAGTGTTTGTAAATTATTACGATGATTCCAGAAAGCAAAAATTGAATATTAAAGTGGTACCTGCAAATGCTTCATTCACGCTAAACGGCATGAATGTTAAGTTAAATTCCGAGGGTGTGGCCTCACAGGAATTGTCGTTTGGAACATATACTTATAAGGTTGTAGCCGATAGGTATTATCCCAAGGAAGGACAGATTGTAATAAACGATTCTGTCCATGTTCAGCAACTTATCGTGAATGATTTAAAGCCTATTATGGGTAAGATAAGTGTACATACCAATCCCTACAATGCGGAAATTATGCTTGATGGAGTTTCAATTCCTTCGAACACGGCTCTCGCACCCTATGCGACACAGATTGGGCATCATAAACTCGTAGTAAGACAGACTGGATACAAGACAGAAGAACGAAATATTAAAGTAGAGCAAGACAAAACGACCGATATAAATATCATTTTGAGTCAATTGGCCATGTTTTCATTTAAGAGTAACCCAACTGGGGCAATAGTGTCTGTCGGTGGAGAAAAATTAGGTACGACTCCTTGCCAAAAAGAATTGAAAACAGGCTCTTATGAGGTTTCTGCCCAAAAAGTAGGATACAAAGATTATAAAAAGAAGATGGATTTAAGTAGTTCCAGTCCTAATGTCAATATTTCCCTGAGTAAGATATACAACTACAAGAATGAGCTTTACGCAGAGGCAGGGGCTCGCGCTGGAACTTTTGTCTCTTTCGGTGGAACTATTGGTGGCTACATTTCCAATGTAAACATCGAAGTGTCCGCTTTCTATGGGACAG
>DBKQ01000028.1:0-20768 GCA_002298545.1 Prevotella sp. UBA746 | reverse complement strand
AGACAGGAAACAGTGAAACCATTTATTGGAGTGGAAATGACACGAAGCCTGTTTCGACTGTCTATCACCCGGAACTTTTGATAAGCGGTAAAGTCGGATACGGAATAGCTGCAGGAACAAGATTTAGAATTACTCCACAAGTGGGAATCAATCATCTGAGTCTGAAAGAATCAATGCAAGAGAATAGCAATGTTACACCTGCCAATGGAAGCAATGTGACGAGTGCACTTTTGGGAGCACGCATTTCGGCTATTATTACCAATCACTTTGGAGTGAGCTTGTCTCCTGAGTATTCTTTTGGAGTTGGAAAATCCAATGGTTATAAAGAGTTGGAAGCAGTGTCTTCAAAAATCAAGAATTGGGGACAAGGTTTTAATGTGAAATTTGGATTAATGGTTGCGTTTTAAGATGAGACATATAGAATTATACATATTGTTAGTATGCACCGTATTTGCTGGGTGTTCAGACAAATATTCGTATGAATTGGGATTAAAGCCTACATTGACTCCAAGATACCTTAGGGTATCTCCTACGTCACTGTCGTTTTCCGCCAATCAGACATCAAGCCAAAGTGTGGACATTGAGACGATGGAAACACCTTGGAAAGTTGACAATGCCATAGATTGGGTGTCTATTTCTGCTGCAAACGGTCAGAGTAGCTCAAATATAGATGTCAGTGCATCCGAGAACAAAGATGCCAATGCGGCAAGAACTGGTGTGTTTTATATAAAAGCAGATGTCAGCGATTGGAATTATGAAAAGGGCATTTCCGTGTCGCAAGCTGCTGCAACACCTTATATTAATGTGTCTCAATCAAACATTACATTAAAAGGAACCGCTTGTACATCAACATTTGACGTAACATCAAACTGTTCTTATATGGTGACAAATGATGCTGATTGGCTTACACTATCCCAAAAGGACAATAGTTTTGTTCTCAATGCTACGGCAAACGAATCAAGTCAATATCGCACAGCTACAATACAATTTTTGTATAATGGAATAGGTCAGGCAAACAACAAGATAATTGTAACTCAAGCTCCAGCTTCTATCAATGCATCTACAGAGACTTTGACATTCGAGAATACAGCAGGAGAGGTTAATATTGAAGTGACTTCCGAATCAAAATGGACTGCATCCACATCTTATAGTTGGATTAATGTAACACCAGAAAGTGGAGAAGCTGGTACGTCATCCATAAAAATTTCCGTATCCCCAAACACTTCCGTTGATGAGCGGACTGGATATGTAATTCTTTCCATAGGTTCAGAAGAAAGAATACAAATTCCTATCAAACAGCGAGGTATTTATATTGAGATAGACAGACCACAATATGATTTCGAGGCATCATCTGGAACACAAACAATCCAAGTCAATAGTAATACTTCATGGCAGGTGTCGTCTGTTCCTTCATGGGTAAAAGTGGACAAGACAAGCGGAACTGGGAATTCTACAATAAAAGTCACAGTCGAAGACAATCCCAATACAACAGAGAGGAATGGTGAGTTTGTCGTTTCTCAACCAGGTTTAAGTGCAATGGCTACAGTTAAGGTGCATCAGAAAGGCAAAACTTTCGATGTGGCTGTCACGACATTGACATTTAACGACAAGGAAGAATCGCAAACAATTTCCATTGCCACCGATGGAACTTGGCGTGCATACAGTAGTGCAGACTGGATTAAGGTTTCGCCAGAGACGGCTACAGGAAATTCCACTTTGACAATCACCGTTCAAGAGAACTCTACGAATGGAGAAAGAAGCGGTTGGGTAAACATCATGATGGGTGATGCTTCAGCAACAGTAGCCATAGTCCAAAAAGGTAAATATTTTACGATAGACAATAGTTTGCTTGATTTTACAAGTAAAGGTGGTGAACTTGAGGTATCTTTGACAACTAATGCGCCATGGTCTGCAAGAAAAGATGATACGGCCAACTGGCTGTCCGTTTCTCCGACTAACGGCACAGACAATGCTACCGTAAAAGTTACCGCTTCGGATAATGCTTCCGTCAACAACCGTTCAGCAAATGTATATTTTGATGCTTTGGGTAGGAGTGTGAATATCCTTGTGTCCCAAAAAGCACGATATTTGACTGTGGATGCCAGTGAATTGCTGTTCTATTCCAAGGGAGGAACGTCAAATTCTGTGACCATATCCACAGACGGAACTTACTCTATAAACTGTTCTGACAATTGGTTGTCAATATCAAGAAACGGAGATTCATTTACAGTCACAGCATCAGAAAATGACACAAAGGATGCCCGTATCGGTAAGATTACAATTTCTTTGACTGATTTACGGGAAGGTTCTTATTCTGTCACGTTGACTGTCACTCAATTAAACTATGGAGGAACATTCTTGCGTAAAGATTTCGAGGAAGACAAAGATTATGACAGTAATGGTTCTTCGACAGGTAGTCTGACTATAACTGGTTATGGGAGCGATACCAATTATGACACGAGTAGCCAAAGTGGTACTAAGTTGTCTGTGGTAGGTTTTAAGACAGATACAAATTGGGATAGTTCCACCAATTCAAGTGCCAAGGTGACGATAAATGGGTTTAAAACAGACCAAAGTCTCGATTAAAGCAAATTCATCTAGAACTATGCCAAAGAACAACTTTACAAACGATAGTAACTGGAATTGATAATAGTTGAAACATAAAAAGATAAAGATATGAAACAGGTACGCATTATTCAAATGCTCATGGCTGTAGTTGCTGTATTGGCTTTGGGCTCATGCTCTTCTGATGATTTGTCAGAAATCGAGAATCAAAATGGCAAGCAAACTGTCAAAATGAAATTTGTGGGTAGAGTCGTCGGCTTCGACCAACAAGGTTCAAACAAGACTAAAATTCAGACAAGAGCAACCAATTCTTCATGGAATGATGGAGACAAGATTTATATCACATTCTACAATGGCACGACCCTTGTTCCTGGCGAAGCTACCTATAGCAGTGCTTCTGGTTGGTCGGTCAGCTATGACGGAAACCTGGCAACAGACAGTAATCTGAAGTGTGAGGCACGCTATTTTGTCAACGCCACGTTCTCCAGTTCTTCTTTGGTCTCGTTGAATTCAAATTCAGAAATTTATGAGGACTTGAATGCCACGTATGCTTATAGTGACGGCTCATTGACCGTTACTGCCACATTGTCTCCAAAGACAGGTCGTATTCGTTTTACTGGCAAATCAGGAGAGAAGATATATACGACAGGAATTTCTGTCTATACTGCGTTTTCGCCTGCCATTAATAAATTCTCCACATCAAATGCTATGATTACATCAACCGTGGCATCAAATGGAAGTACACCTTATATATATGGTTACTTTACAGACAATGATAGAAACCTTGGTCTTGTCGGCTCAGATAATGCATTTACACGTACATGCACAAGCAGCATGTTTAATGTGGGCGAAAGCGGGTATATGGCTATACCATCGGAGTCTTCACACAATAATTGGCGTAGCGGATTGTATGTCAAGGCAAGTGGTGTAGAGTTTAAAATGATACCTGTTGCAGGATATAGCGGTGGTTTCTTTTTAATAGCAGAAACAGAAACAACAGAAGCATTGTATAATTCTGTCAATGGAACAGCATCCACATCACAATTGCCAATAGATAATATTTCGTATTCAAATATTACATCATTTATAAAAAATTTGAATAATGAAACGAAACTGAATTTCTCATTGCCGTCTGCTGACCAATGGAAATATGCAGCTAAAGGAGGAAACAAATCTCAAAATTATACCTATGCAGGAAGTAATACTCCAGAAGATGTTGCCTGGTATGCTGCCAACTGCTCTTCAAAACAAACAGTCAAGACTAAAGCTCCTAATGAACTTGGCATATATGATATGAGTGGAAATGTCGGAGAATTTGTAAGTACACTCTACGACGGCTACTATCCGTATATTTATGGAGGAGGTTATTGCAGCAATGTGTCGAATATTGAGAAAACTTCAAATGTTAGTACCAACTCATGCCTTAAAGAAGAGTTTGATTTTAGAAGCACCTCTTATACATCAAGTGGTTGTTACGCAAAAGGTGTCGGCTTTCGTCTGTTATTAACTTGTAAATAATGATTATGAAGAAATGTGTCAGAAAACTGCGCAAGCAATACAAGAAGCAGGTGCTTGCAAGCATCTTTCGGTTGTCCCAAAAAGATGTTGAGGAATTGTCAATGTATAGTTCTCCGCTGAAAAAAGGGGACAAGTTGTTCGTTGAGTCAAAAAATCTCAATGACCCTAAACTTGTCATGTCGTCAGCAAATGACATATATTTCGAACAAGGATATGCAAGCACAGCTGTATTTCTGCTGAATACAGTGGAGTATAGCAAGAATTATCTCAAAAAAGACAGCTACGTTTATCCCGCATTGTTTTGCCTTAGAATGTATCTGGAAATCATTATGAAGCTTATATTGTCCAATTATGGAATAGAATTTAGCGGTAACGGACACACTTTGATGAAATCATGGGAAAAGGTCAAAGAAATAATAGAGGAAAAGTCGAATGACGAACAGATTGAAACCGTGGAAAAGTTGCTTGTGGAGATAGACGCATTTGACCCTATGGCGACAGCATTTAGATATCCCAGGAAACTGAATAAACGATGTGAAAAGCACAATACCGGCATGGTATGTATGCTGGTAGATATAAAGATATTGCGAGAAAGATTCCTACAACTATATAAATTCTTTGATGGACTATATGATTTATCAATAATATCAAACGAAAAATCGTAAATTTATGAAAAAGATTATCATGCTTTTCATGGCACTCTGCATGGTATTGCCAGCATTGAATGCCCAAAACAACAAGGCACTGAACAAAGCCTTGAAGAAAGAGTACAAGGTGAAGATGAAGGAATTCAAGAAGGGAGGCTGGACGCTTTATGGTTCGTCGCGCTCTCTTGATGTAGCCCTTCTCAACCATTATGGTAAGCTCAGCAAAGAGGGAGAAGAAGCCTACGAAATAGTAGGAACCTGTTCCAAGTTCAAGTCAAAGAACGTTGGACATCAGACTTGCATCAACAATGCTTGTAACATCTATGCCCAACAGGCCGGTCGCCAGTTGAAAGGGCGCATTGTGAGTGATATTGCTGGAAATGGAGATGATGTATCAGGTGAGTTTGACCATTTCTATGCAGCCTACGAGAGCCTTGTACAAAAGGAACTCAACGGCGAGTTGCAAGAGTCTTTCTCCGTTATCCGCAGTAACAAGGACGGAAGTTACGAGATGCAGACATTTTTTGTAGTAAGCGAAAGTGCTGCCACTCGAGCAAGAATCCGTGCTTACGAGAATGCCGCTAAAGAAAGTGCTGCCGCTCAGAAATATGCTAAGAAGGTTAGCGACTTTGTTCGCAAAGGATTCAAACCAGAAACCGTTTCTACATCCGCCAATGACTAAAAGAACAATTGTTTTACTGACAATGAACTTTTGCCTCATCTCAGCTTTCTCGCAAAGTTGGGATGAGGTAAAACGCAATACCCAAACTTATCTATCGGGAGAAGGTTGGGGAGCAACCGTTGAGGAAGCCGACCAACAGGCGCTGGCTGCATTGATAAGTAAAATATCCGTTGTTGTAAGCAACGACTTCTCAATAACAGAAGACGAGCGTACCACCAACGGGAAACTTGATGCGGCAAGTTATACAACTTCAAAGCTTCAGACATACTCTACCGCCACATTGACCAATACGGAACGAATTGTCATTGACAATATTCCCGACCAAGCTCATATTGGCCGATTTATCAAACGGAGCGAACTGAACAAAATATTTGAAGGACGAATTCGCACCATAAAGGAGTATATCCGCTTAGGAAAAGTGGCAGAAGATGCCTGCAAGATAGACGATGCGCTGAGAAATTATTATTGGGCTTATTCTTTGCTCAAATCTGTGCAGCGTCCATCAAGCGTTGTTTATTCAGATGATGAGACAGGAGAAACAATGTATCCTTTGACTTGGCTTCCACAACAGATTACAAATATCCTAAAAGATTTGAGTGTTAAAGTTACCGGTAACGATGGCACAAATGTCGATTTGATGTTCAAATATAAAGGTCAGCCTGTCAGTACGCTTGACTTCACCTACTTTGACGGACGCAACTGGAGCAATATCTGTAGTGCCAAAGACGGACGTGGAACAATGGAATTCAGTAAAGGAATGGTTCCTGACAATGTTCAAATCAACTACGAGTATGCCTATCGTGGTCAAGCGCACATCAACCAGGAAATACAAAGCGTACTGAACGTCGTAAAAGGTCAATCCATACGTGCGGCAAGGGTAAACATAAAAACAGGAAAGGCTAAAGAAAGTACAGACTATGCACTGGCTTTGGGTAAGTCAAGGGCAAATGAAACAATGTTGTCTGTTTCAAATGACGGTTCTTATAGAGCTGTGCTAACCAAAGTGCTCAATGCGATAAAGGTGCACGATTATGATGCTGTGCGTCCCCTCTTCACAGATGATGGATGGAGTATGTTTACAAGCCTTGTAAGATATGGCAATGCCAGAGTGCTCAATGCAAAGGATTGCCAGTTCAGCCAACTGCGTGACAATGTAATTGCAAGAAGCATACAAATGTCTTTTTCTTTCAAAAAAGGTTTGAGAAAAGACTTCGTGGAAGATGTAGTCTTTACTTTCGACAAAAATCAGAAAATAGACTGCATTGCTTTCGGCCTTGACCGCAAGGCAAAGCAAGACATCATGAAACGTGGCGCATGGACTCCTATTGCTCGTCAAACTATCATGCAATTTCTTGAAAACTACAAAACGGCATACGCATTGAAGCGACTTGACTATCTCAAGACAATATTTGATGACGATGCTGTCATTATTGTAGGTCATGTGGTAGAAAGACTTGTTGCGGACAGACAGAGCAAGGATATGTCAGTAACATTCCGTATGCAGAGGCACATCAGTCGAGTTCAGTATAGCAAAGAACAGTATATGAAGAACTTGGAGGCTTGTTTCAGAAGCAATGAGTTTGTTAATATACGGTTTGCAAATAATGACGTTCGAAAGGCAAAGAATGGTGAGGAGTATGGCATACAGATTAAGCAGGACTATTATTCGACCAACTATGGTGACCAAGGCTATCTCTATTTGCAAGTTGACTTGGAGGATCCACAAAAGCCTATTATCAAGGTTAGAACATGGCAACCTGAACCTGACCCCGAGATAGGCTTGTTTGGACTTGGTAACTGGTAAACTACAATATACCAACTATGCGTAAGTACTTTTTAATACTACTGTTGTGTTCCTCTTCGATGATGGCACAAAATACTAATTCAGATTATCAAGCATTCCGCAAAGGAGTGCTTGATAGCTATGGTAGCTTCAGAAAAACGATGTTGGAAGATTACGCAAAATACTTGCAGGGTGTCTGGGATGAATACGAGCAATTTAGGGGGATTAAGAGGGACAAATATCCTAAACCTTCAATAGCACCAAAGGCTGACGTAAGACCTCAAGGTGTCAATCCAGTTCAGTTTGAACCTGAGGTAAAGCCCACAGTACAACCAGCGTCATCTGATTGTCCTGTATCTGTGAAGCCTATTGCCCCCAGTGCTTTGCCAAATATGTCTTTTTCATTTTACGGTATGAAACTAAGTGCTGTTTTATGTCATGTACAAGCGGTTGATGGTATTGAGCATCAAACAATAGCAAGGGCTTGGGATATTTATCGACAAGATAAGGTGATGAAAGATGTTTTTCGCTCTTTGCAATCATTGGTTATGGTGTATAATCTCAACGATTGGTTTACATTTGAACTTGTCAAGAACTATACGGAGTCAACTTGTAAGAATTCTGCGAGCAGAATGCTATTACAACACTTTCTTCTCGTAAATATGGGATATGATGTTCGATTGGCAAGTTGCGGAAATAAACTTTTATTGTTGGTACCATTCAAACAACAGGTATACGAGCGGAGCTATCTCGTTATTGATGGTAAAAAATATTATGCCTTTTTTGACGATTCAACAAACAAGGCTCAAAATGCAGGAGTTTACACATGTCGTTTGCCAAACGAAACGGACAAAGGGCGCAATATGGACTTAACCATAAGAGGTGGAACTTTAGAGATAAAGACTGGTGTAGCACATGGATTTAGTATGAGTGACGGAAAAATCTCGGTAAAAGGTTCTGTTGATACGGGAACAATGGAAGCCATTCGCCGTTACCCCCAGATGGATATTCTTTTTTATGCCATGTCAACTATAGACTCAAGCTTCCATCAATCTTTACTTGCACAGGTAAAAGATCAAATACAAGGTTGTTCAGAAAGAGATGCCGTTGCTAGAATCCTTCATTTCGTACAATATGCTTTCGACTATGCTACAGACGGAGAACAACATGGATATGAGAAGCCCTATTTCATAGAAGAAAACTTTTATTATCCGAAGAATGATTGTGAGGACAGGGCTATCCTTTTTGCTTTTCTTGTGCACAACCTCTTAGGACTTGACGTACACCTCGTACATTATCCTGGGCATGAATGTACTGCCGTAAACTTCACTGCTGTTCAAATGACTGGAGATGGATATATGTACAAAGGGAAAGCCTTCTATATTTGCGACCCGACATACATAGGTGCGTCGATAGGTCAATGTATGCCTGATTATCGAAATGTAAAGCCTACAGTAGAGTTGTGGTACTAAGAATGTTAGCATATTTCGGATGGCTTGATTAATGAGCTCAAGAACTTGCTTTGCCAAATTTCAAACAAAGTAAGTTCTTGTACTCCTTATCTAAATCTATAGCGATAAACCTCTTGGTTTTTTCTTTGAATCGTCCCCAATCCTACTTTTGTGTTCCATTCCAATTTGTAAGTTTGTCGGTACAGCCATTTATTTATATGGTGTACTCTCACTAAATGGCAAATGTTGGCACTCGTCAAACCATACAACAGTTGTACTTGTATTCTTTTTTTAATGTTTTCGCCTAAAAACTGCAAGGAGGAACTTCTGATAATATACATTATATCATCATTTTAGAAATTCTACATTCTTATTCCGTTGCCGTAGCATGCTTGTACATCCATTTCCCGCGGTAAATTCTTACGAGGAAGATGATGCCGCGGAAGATAAGTTCCGTAGCCATGGCAAACCAAACACCGGCAAGACCATATTTCGGAGCGAGATAAGCTGCAAGCGACAGACGGATGAGCCACATGCTACCGAAGTTCATTACCGACGGTATCTTTGTGTCGCCGGCACCAATGCAGATACAGTTGCCCACGATGGCAGCGGCAAACATCGGTTCGGCGAAAGCCTCGATGCGCAGCGCACCGACTCCGAGGATACGAATTTCCGTGACAGGCGTCATAATGCCAATCATCTCTGGAGCGAAAACATACATCACGCCTCCCATAAGTGCCATGATAGCCATACCGAGGGCGATGGTCATATAAGCAAAACGCTTTGTCAGGTCGCGGCGGTTCGCCCCGATACTCTGTCCGATAAGCGTCGTCGCAGCCTCGCCGATACCGTAGCCCGGCATATAGCAAAGGCTCTCTGCCGTGATGGCAAACGTGTTGGCAGCGATGGCAAAATTGCCGAGCGGAGCTACAATCATGGTGCTCACGATCTGTGCACCGCTCATGAGAACATACTGCAGAGCCATCGGACTGCTAATCCTCAATGCGCTGCGCATAAAGTCGCCGCATGGTCGCCATATCCATTTCTCGCCTTTCAGCGAAATCATCGGGGCGTGGCGCGCTGCAATCCATATCAGCGTGGCACCGGTAACGAGAAAGGCAACTGCCGTACCGAGGGCTGCGCCCGGCAGTCCCATGCCCAGTCCTGGCATGTGGATGCTCATGCCTAAAAAGCTAATATCCCTTGACGGGAAAATCGCGATGAAATTAAACACTACGTCGAGCACGCACATAGCGATACTCATTATGCTCGGCACCTTCATGTTGCCGGAGCTCTTGAGCATGGCAGAAGCCATCATACCTATCATATATATAGGCAGAGAGGAACAATAGATAAGAAAATAGCTCGTTGCAAGCGGAGCTATGTCCTCTCCGCCGCCAAGCCAGTAAGGCAATGGTTGGGCAATGCAGACACACAGGGTGGTGAGGACGAGAGCCATGGCGGCAAGAGTCATCAGTCCGAGTCGGAACACCTGTCGAGTCTTCCTCATATCATTTGCTCCGATGAAATGTGCAGCCTGAACTGAGAATCCCATTATCGCTGCATTGGCGATACCGCCGAAGAGCCACGTGGTAGACTCTATAAGTCCGATAGCTGCCGAAGCCTTTGCTCCGAGCGACCCAACCATCGATGCGTCGATATAAAACATCAAGATAGATGATAGCTGTGATAGGATAGACGGGATACTAAGCTGTATGATAAGATGCAGCTTCTCCCTATCGGTCATCGACTCGCCGTTGCGGATTTTTGCAAGAAGTTTGTTCTCTTTCTGTGCCATGCTTTTGTTTTCGTAAAATATGGTAATCTTATTCCTTCGTTGATAGAATGTCGGCAGCAACTTTTTCTTTTGCCTTTTCTCTCTCCATGTCAGCCTTCGACTTACTCTTTATCACGAGCCATACGCCGAGGCATACAAGCAGAATGGCGATACCCTTCTGCAAGGTCATCACTCCCATTCCCGTGAGTATGCTCACCGTAACGCTGACGGCTGGCTGAACATAATTGTAAACACCTACTACCGTAGGGCGCAGCGTGCTCTGCCCCACCATCATCAGGATATATCCAAGATAAGTGCCGAAGAATACCACGAAACCCGTTTCGAGCCAAGTCTGAGTTGGTACAGCTCCGAATTCTATTGATGTTACATGCGACAGCGTGAACGGCAGGATTATTAGCGAAGCCCAGGTGAACATCCATTTGTTCACGGTTATCACGGAGTATTTCCTAACCAACTTGCTGAACAGTGCCAGATAGAGTGCAAACGACAGCTGCGCCGCCATACAGAGCAGGTCGCCGCGTATGTCGCCCACCTTGTCGCTTGCCGCACTGGCGCTCGACATCACGAGGGCTACGGCTCCCGTGCATCCGAAGAGCACGCCCAAGGCTTTCTTCCCTGTAATCGGCTCCTTCAGGATGATTGCCGATAGAATCATGGCGAAGATTGGCATGGAGGTGGTTACCACGCTCGAGTTGATAGGCGAGGTGATGCTCAGTCCCACGGTATAGCAACACTGGTTGCACACCAGGCCGAAGATACCGGCACCGATGAGCATCAGCTTGTCTTTAGTAGGAACATGTTCACGTGTTGTGAAGAATGATGTTATCCAGAATAGCAGGGCGCCGCCGGCAACACGAAACGAAACCATATCGAGACCTGTTATGCCGTGAGTCATTGCGTCCTTGCCGAGAGGGGCCATCAGCCCCCAGAAAGCACACGCCAAAAATATGCAAATGTGTGCGATAAGCGGACGATTGTTGTTCATTTTCTCTTTTATGATGTAAATTTTCCGCTGCAAAGGTACTCATTTTAAAGAATATATATTAAATTTGCGTCAGATAAATCTTTAAATTTAATGTACTATGCAGAAGTACGCTGATTATATAAAGCAGATAGAGATTGATTCGCTGTGGAGCGGCAGGAAACATGTGTTGTGGAATCTCGACCGCAGGGTCAACATCCTTAGCGGAGTGAATGGAGTGGGGAAGAGCACCATTATTAATAAGGTGGTGAAAGGTCTTGCTGCAGGCGGTGAGTTCCCGAGCCACATGCTCAAGGGCGTGCGGCTTGCCGTGGAGCCGGAGGATGCCAAGTGGATAAGGTTCGACATCATTCGCTCGTTCGACAATCCTGTGGTCAACCAGGAACTGCTCAACAAAGTGGGACTGAGCCTCGTTACCGAGCTCGACTGGCAGCTCTATACCCTTCAGCGCAAGTATCTCGACTACCAGGTGAATGTGGGCAACCGCATCATTGCTGCCCTGCAGAGCGGCGAGGCGGATGCCGCCGAGAAGGCTCAGGCTTTGTCGGAACCAAAGCGCAAGTTTCAGGATATCGTGGACAGCTTGTTTGCCGACACAGGAAAGAAAATCGTTCGTTCGGCTAACGAGATTCAGCTCCTGCAAATGGGCGAGACGCTGATGCCATACCAGCTATCGAGCGGCGAGAAGCAGATGCTCGTCATTCTGCTCACGGTGCTCGTGGAAGACCAGAAGCCGTATGTCTTGTTTATGGACGAACCCGAGGTTAGTCTGCACGTGGACTGGCAGCAGCGCCTTATCGATATCATCCTCGACCTGAACCCCAATGTTCAGATTATCCTTTCCACTCATGCCCCAGCAGTGATTATGAACGGATGGATGGATAATGTGTCGGAGGTGAGCGACATTACAGTGAACTGACTTTAATTTCCGGAGGACGATACTATGAACAAACGATTGACCGAAAATCTGAGTTCGGCATACTTCGAGGCTATGAACCGCCTTAACTCTAAGAAGTCGCGGAGGCGCATCGTGGCATACGTGGAGAGTTACGACGATGTGTTCTTCTGGCGCACCGTGCTCAGTCGCTTTGAGGATGACACGCGATATTTTGAGGTGATGCTCCCTTCTCACAATACATTGGAAAGAGGGAAAAAGTCGGTACTTATGAACTTGCTTGCCGGAAACGTGGGAGGCAGTATGATAGCCTGTGTCGATGCCGACTACGACTATCTCATCAATGGTGCCACACCAACGTCGCGTACCATAATTTCCAATCCCTACGTGCTCCACACTTATGCCTATGCCATAGAGAATTTGCAATGTTATGCTCCGTCGCTGCACAATGTTTGCGTGATGGTTACGCTCAACGACCATAGCATCTTTGATTTTCAGAATTTCCTCCAGGAGTTCAGTCAGGCGATATTCCCCCTCTTCGTTTGGTCTATATGGCATTACCGGCGCAGCATATACGGGGAGTTTACGATAACCGACTTCAACCGTATTGCCGAGATTGGCGGCTTCTCCATATACAATCCGCAGGCGGCAATCGACAATCTTCGGCGTAAGGTGCATAACAAGGTGAACTTTCTTCAGCATCGCCATCCCGATGCCAAGCAGTCGTGGCTCGAACTGAAAAAGGAGCTTATCGGGATGGGTGTAACTCCGGATTCTACATATCTTTATATTCAGGGTCACCATTTGTTTAACAAGATAGTGATGCCTATAATTAATAAGGTATGCAGTCGGCTTGTGCAGGAGCGTGAAGACGAGATTCGTCGACAGGCGGTGCACGACACGCAGCGCCGCAACGAGCTCTCCTGTTACACCAACAGTATTCAGGATATCTCGCAGATGCTGAAAAAGAATATGGGATATATGGAGTCGGAACCGTTCCGCAGAATTCAAGAGGATGTGGAGAGAATGCTACAGCCCCACCCCCGTGCCGCTCTTTGAGCGGCTTCCCCCTCCCCAGAGGAGAGGGGAGTGATTACTCTTGTTGGTTCGTTCTATTTGTCCTATCAGTCTTATTAGTCTTATCTGTTTTATCAGTCCTATTAGTCCTATCTGTTTTATTAGTCTTATCTGTCTTAACAGTCCCATTTCTTCCTCTTTTTTCTTGCACACTCTCCCGAGTTTGTGCAAGAAAAGCAACAATAACGTCTTAAAAGAACTGATTTTTGCACAGAAATGTTTGTAGATGTGCAAAAAGTTATACCTTTGCACCGCTTTTTCTGAAATAAGATTGTAACAGGACAGCCTTTTTCAAACAATAGAAACAAGCCGTTTATGGCTCAAAACAAGAAGCGGAATAATAGAATAAAATCAAAACATTATAACAACAAGAAAATTATGTCTTATAATTTATTAAAAGGAAAGCGCGGTATTATCTTCGGCGCATTGAACGACGCATCAATTGCGTGGAAAGTTGCAGAACGCGTAGTAGAGGAAGGCGCACAGATTGTATTGACAAACACAGCGGTGGCTTGCCGTATGGGTACAATCGACGAACTCGCAAAGAAAACCGGCGCTACTATTATCCCTGCCGACGCTACATCGGTGGAGGATCTTACAAATCTCTTCGAGGAGGCTCAGAAGGCTCTCGGCGGAAAAATCGACTTCGTGCTCCACTCTTGTGCAATGAGTGTTAACATGCGTAAGAAGCGCACATACGATGACCTGGATTATTCATTCCTCAACAAGACTCTCGATATTTCGGCTATCTCGTTCCACAAGATGCTGCAGGCAGCAAAGAAGCTCGACGCCCTTAGCGACGGCGCTTCTGTTCTGGCTCTTACATACATCGCATCCCACCGCACTTTCTTCGGCTACAACGATATGGCCGACGCCAAGTCGCTGCTCGAGTCTATCGCCCGCAGCTTCGGTTATATCTACGGCCGCGAGAAGCACGTGCGTATCAACACCATCTCGCAGTCGCCTACCTTCACTACTGCCGGCAGCGGTATCAAGGGATTCGACGGACTGTATGACTTCTCCGACCGCATGTCGCCTCTGGGCAACGCCAGTGCCGACGAGTGTGCCGACTACTGCGTGGTTATGTTCTCCGACCTCACCAAGAAGGTTACCATGCAGACTCTCTTCCACGATGGAGGATTCTCAAGCATGGGTATGTCGCTGCGCGGTATGACACAATACAACAAGTCGTTTATCGACGAGAACCGCGACGAGAACGGTAACATTATCTACGGATAATTTTTATTTTATAAAATCATAAAATCCTTCACCGGGAGCGTAATGTGTTGATACATTGACGCTTGCGGTGAAGGATTTTTTTTTGTATCCGTCCTGTCGTGAGCCTTTCCTTCGAATCTATCATTTACCAATAAGGTTTAAGGGTGCTTCAACTGCCTTTTAGTGGGAATGTTTGTATGGTTTTAAGGTGTTGTAACTACCGTTAAAAGTGTTTTCAACTACCGTTAAAAGTGTTTTTAACTACCGTTAAAAGTGTTTTTAACTACCGTTACAACACCTGCTTCCTGTTGGTTCGCTACTTGAAGAAGACTGTAACACCTCCAATCGGCTTAATTTATGGGACAATATAGATTATCGGAAGTTTAATTTTTTAGACAAACATATAAAACAGAGGACAACCATTTTGCGACCAGTAAGACAATGTACTATTAAGATATGTCTATCTTATAACAGACAATGATTACTGCATTTTTTATACTCTGTCTTTATTGTTTGTTGCCATGTATGATTTTTATGTTTTTTATGTTTATCGCCCGATGTCGTTTTGCAAGAGGCACGAAGTGGCTCTTTGTGTTATGGAAGATGTGGACGGGAGAGAGCTTGCTCTCTAACGGGCATATCTTACATAATACAATAAGCCGAAGGCTTGCAAAACGATATCGGGGGTTTTGTTGGTTATTGTCAAAAAAAAGAAGGAACTTCCGATAATCTATATTATGATATTGTCTTACATCCTTTTATGAATAATACAGGTGAAAATAAAAATCCTTCACCATAAATCGCAATATATCAGAGATATACAAGCTTGGTGAAGGAATTTGCGTATTTTATTTCTATGATTTAAACATGTTATTTCTTTAGAACAGGGAGAGTTTCCCGGAAGTATTTCTTTCAATGTCCAGCAGAATCCTTTTCGCTTCCAGTCCACCGGCAAATCCAGTCAGTGAACTGTTTGAGCCAACAACACGATGGCATGGAATTATGATGCTCAAGCCGTTGGCTCCTATAGCCTGAGCCACAGCCCTGACACCCTTCATGTTGTTCACCCTCATGGCTATTTCCTTATAGCTCCTTGTCTCACCGTATGGAATTTCGAGCAGCGCCCTCCATACCGTTTTCTGGAAATCCGTACCAGTGAGGCGCAGAGGAATACTGAAAGTCTTGCGCCTTCCTGTAAAATATTCGTCGAGCTGTTGCTCCGCCAGTCGCAACACATCCGTCTGCTCCTCCTTAAACGTAGCATTTATCAATCTCACGAGTCTCTGTCTGTTGCGTGTTGCACACGGCATCTCGTTCCAGTCACATAGACACAGTTCCCCATCCGTCGCCCCCAATACTATTTCGCCGCAAGGGGATTCGTAATACTGTATATATACAGTCTGTTCAGCATCATTTGTAGTTCTTTTCATTTCGGTATCCGGCATTGTTATTTTACTAAAGACAGCTTTTTATTCACTCCTCTTTGGGTGGTAATTGTTTACTGAAGTTTTCAGATTTATATAGAATCTTTGTCCAAAAGGAAGTCAAACACGTTCATTAATACAATACCGTATTTTTTGTTGATGTCGCCAGTGATTACGTATTTCATGGAACTGTCGATAGAGGCTAATAATCTTCACTAGTCCGTTATGCCGTGAGCTGACTAATTCTTGCAGATATTTTTCTCTATTTATAATCATACTTACGAAAGATTTTTGCGGATTTCCGCATTTTTCTTTTGCAAATTTAATGATTTTATTTCTTTTGCGAAAGATTTTTGCGGATTTCCGCATTTTTCTTTCGTGGAATCATCCTATGATCAAAAGTGTTTGGATGATTAATGCTTTCACATTACTTTCAAGTTGTATATGCATGGCATATCGTCTTATTTGAAAAATTCTTCGTATATTTGCATAAAACAATAAAAAAGGGATAGTATGAAAACAGAATATCAAAAGATGCTTTCGGGTGAAGAATATTATGCTTGCGACCAGGAACTGCTGAATTTGCTCAACCAGTGTAAGGATGAATGTTGGGAATATAACAATATTCGTCCTACGCTGATAAAGGAGCGGAATCAGAAGCTGCAGCAGATACTTGGCAAGAGCGACGACGACACGTTTATCAACCAACCCTTTCTTTGTGATTACGGCAAAAATATTAGAGTGGGCAAGCGCTTCTTTGCCAATTTCAATTTCGTGGTATTGGATGAAGCCTATGTTACTATTGGCGACGATTGCTTTATTGGTCCCAACGTGAGTATATATACAGCTTGCCACAGCACAGACCCCGTGGAGCGCAACTCGCGAAATGAATGGGCACGCCCTGTTACAATAGGCAATAATGTATGGATTGGAGGTTCGGCGACGATACTCCCCGGAGTTACCATTGGCGACAATGTTACTATTGGTGCAGGCAGTGTCGTGGTAAAGAACATTCCATCGAATGTCATTGCTGTTGGCAATCCAGCGAAAGTAATAAAAAAATTATAAAAAGAGGTCAAGTTATGCTGAGATGAGGCAATAAAAATTGAGGACAGAAAGCAACTGATGTTTTCTGTCCTCATTCTTTCCTTTTTATTAGCCCTTGAGTTATGAAGAATTTATTTATCCGGCAACGGTGAAGATGCGAATCTCTGGGTCTGCCTGGAAATATGGAGAGAGACCCTTTGCCACGTCGTCCTTGAACATGTCTGACTCAAGATAAGCTGCAGCATGCTCTGCTGAGTCGAAACCGTGGAGCACCTGTACATCTTTGTCGCGAACAAGCAGACTCTTTGTCAGTGCTCCCTCGATAGTGTCGAGGAACGGCTGGCGATAATCGAAATAAACCTTTGCGGCACTCTGGCGGTCGCTCTCCTTGATCTTCATCGTAATCTGAAGATATGCATTTACCTTTTCCATTTTACTTTCCTTTCTTTGTTTATATTATTAAAGTTTCTTTTGACGGCTGCAAAATTACGTATATCCAAGAAACAAAGCGTTGTAGTTTTTTGTGGCTGAATGGTAAATTCAGGAATGGCGTTACTTTCTTTCAGCATTTTAATGTAATTTTGCCACGTAAAATACATTATTTACCATTGTCGACACATTCGGATATCGACAAAGAAACGGCAGTAAGACGATGAGCAAAGACAACGTAAAGACATATTCAATAGGGGAGGACAAACACTCGGGACTTGAACTCGAACTGCAGTTCATGCCGCGTTTCTTCCTCGACAGTTGCGGCAATCCGATGCAGCCGCATACTCATGAATTCTATCAGATAATATGGTTTCGCCGGGGGCACGGCACTCATATGGTGGATTTCATAGACTATCCTGTAACCGACAATACTATCTTCTTTATCGCTCCGGGACAGATTCACGCCTTCGAC
This sequence comes from Prevotella sp. UBA746, assembly GCA_002298545.1. Lineage (GTDB taxonomy): Bacteria > Bacteroidota > Bacteroidia > Bacteroidales > Bacteroidaceae > Prevotella. Next base: position 2,777 of record DBKQ01000028.1, on the reverse strand, counting down.
CATAACACCGACTATAACGGGGTGGTGATTCACTTTAACGCCAGTTTTATGGCAGACGAGGATTCAAGCGAGAGCGTGTTCATAAAATATAATGTGTTCAATGCCTACGACTCTCTGCCGTTCTGCAAAATTACTGCCGACGAGGAGTTGCGGCTACTGAATATCGTGAGGGAAATGAACCGCGAATATTCACTCACCGGTGCTTTCGCCCACAAAGACTATATGCAGTATCTGTTGCGCCTGTTCCTGATAAGAGTGCAGCGCAGCGGCGAGAGGAAGGAGATGCCAAAGCTGTATGTTACGAGTGTTGCCAACCGCACCTTCGTGCACTTCCGTCAGTTGCTGGAACAGAACTACTGTAGCATCCATACCGTGCAGGAATATGCCGACCGGCTCAACGTTTCGGCACGCACTCTTACAAAATATGTGCAGCAGAGTGCTCATCGCTCACCGTTGCAGATAATAAACGACCGCATCGTGCTCGAAGCGAAGCGACAACTGCAGAACTCCACGATGAGCGTTAAGGAGATTGGCTATCAGCTGGGGTTCGAGGATCCGTCGTATTTCGTGAAGTTCTTTAAGCGCATGACGGGCAATATGCCTACTGAGCTGCGAAAGAAAATTTATGCCTCTCAGGGCAGCAAGGCAAATCTTTCGCAGAGCAATACTAATCTTCGGGCGAGTAAGACAAATCCTCTGAAGAGTAATAAAAATGAAGAGAATAATTCAAAAAACAAAACATATATGAAACAGAGAATAGCAATTCCAACAGCCGATGGTGCATTGTTCCCACACTTCGGCAAAGCACCGCAAGTTACAGTATTTGACATTGAAGACAACAAGATTGTAGACAAGCAAGTGTTTACTTCGCCCGAGCATGCTCATGGTGCAATGCCGCGCTTCTTGCAGGGACTTGACGTTACCGACGTGATATGCGGCGGTCTTGGAGCGGGAGCCGTGAAACTGCTCAATGAGATGGATATTAAGATTCACGGCGGTGCTCCGGCAATAGCCGTTGACGACGTGTTGAAGAAATATCTCGACGGCACAATAGTATATGGCGACAGCTCATGCCACCACGATGCCTGCGACGGACATCATCATGAGTAAAAACATACAAATAAAGCAATCCCCAAAAGGCTTCACTCTTAATAGCAAGATTATGCCTTTTGGGGATTTTTTTATTGTTCAAAATTGTCGTCAACTATGTTGTTTTGCGACAAGAACATATTTGGTATGTCCGTTTAGTCATCCTCTCCGAAGAGCGGATCCTCAGGCATCACCATTACTGGCTTCTGCTCCGAGAGCTTCAGTAGCTTGTCGGAAACGTATTTCTTGTCAACTACCAGACGGAACATGTATTCGTTGAACCATTCATTGGTCATGATGAGGCAGCCCTTCTGTCCCCAGGCAGCACCCCAGCTGTTTTCAACTTTCCATTTCACCGGGTTGCCCTTTTGGTCGAGGTCTACGGCAGCGAGCGTCATGGCATGAGTAGAACCGCTGTCGAAAGTAGAGATGCGCTCAGCCTTGTTCATAGGGAAATCGGTAGAGAAGAGCGATGCATAGTCGAAGTTGTTTACGTCGCAGTAGCCGCGTTTGCGGTCGAGGTATTTCCCCACATCGTAAGAGCTGTACATCTTCTTGCCGTCCTTCAGTGAAGCGATAGCGAGTTTTGCAATCTCGTCCATTGGCAGATTGAGGTATTTCCAGTTGTGTCCGTCATAAGTATGGCGGTCGAAGTCCACCTCGTAAGTCTTGTAGTACTCGCGGCGCGGGTCGTTCATCACCATGATGAAGGTGCCGTTCAGAGTTTCCTTTCCGGTGAGAGCCTTGAAGAACTCTTTAGGAGTATATTTCTTAGCCTCAAGACTCTTTCCCTTTTTGTCCTTGAAAGCATAAGTAAACTCCGTAGGCGGTTCGCCGAGAGTCAGTTTTAGCATGTGGTAGATTGTGCCCAGCATCTTTGTCTTTTCAGTCTGTATAGCCTGACTTGACTTCTTGCCGGCAACCATCTTGCGCAGTTTCAGTCCATATTCGCGCAGCTTCGACGAAACGAGCGAAGCCATCTTGCTTGTATTCTCGGCAGAGAAAGTCTCCGGCATAACGCTCTTCGGCACTACGCCATATTTCTCCGTCAGGTCGGCAACGCCACAGAACGTACCGCCGTCGTTTATAGGATTCTTGAAGAAGAACTGAACGCGAGTGTCGTCCATCGGTTTGCCGGCACAGTCGATTATGCCCTGCAAGAATAGGTTTGCCTTTTCCAGCTGGTCGTAGAAGAAGAGATAGTCTTGCGACAGTTCCACTGACAGCGAGTCGCTCTCCTGAGCAAAGTTACCGCGGATAACGTTGAATCCGCTGAACATCCAGCATCTGCCGCTCTGCTTCTGGTCGGTAATACTCTGGCTTTTTGTCTCTACACTGAAGTGGTTGTCGAGTTCACCGGCAGTGGCAAAGTTTTGTGCCAGGTTGTTTATAGAGTTTGATGCGATGGCATTAAACAAAGCCTTGTCGGCAGCGCCCTTCGACTGAGAATTCTTTATTTCCTGTAGCATCTTCTGTGAGATGCCTCCTCCTTTCTGCTGTGCCGCGATGTTCATCGACACGGCAGCGAGCACCATGCCCGCAATGATAAATCTTTTGTTCATATATATAATATTTTAATTTTCCTTTTTATAACGCCCACTCAATCTCGCAGACGTCGTCTTTCACCTCAAAGTTTATCCCGACCTTCACAACCGTCTTTCCTTGCAAGGCAAAGGCGTCGGCATATC
>DBKQ01000046.1 GCA_002298545.1 Prevotella sp. UBA746 | reverse complement strand
TCCTCTTTTCATTTTCCCATAGACCAACGGCAACAATAAAACAGGTTTAGTTCTGTCGTATTCAACTTCTATATTGTTGTTTTCAAAGCCAACATCATTTATTGAAGTAGAATCTTGAATAGTAACGTCGCATATTGCTGTAAATTTCAGCAACAGCATCTTTACGTTCACAATCAGATGTGAACTCTGTCGCAAGACAATTTTTGTATATCACTATGTCTCGAAAATCCCATATACAACTGTCCCCACTTTCACCTATATCAAAATTGCCAATTGCATTTCTGCAAATAATGTCTCCCAACCTATATTGGTGTGAGTACTCACTGTCTGTTTGTGCAGGAACAAGCAGATGGAACATTGATAATAATATTGTAAGATAAGGTCTTCTCATAGGAAATTAAGGTTTTGTAGACAAAGTTAGGCAAAGAATCAATACGAAACAAATATTTTTCAAAACTAAATCAAGAATTTATTAACGTACTGATCGACAATGATATTATAAAACACGTGACTTTATGCAAAATTTCTTCTTTTTTTTCTATATATCAATTATTTAGAGTAACTTTGCACCCGATTTTGCCGTAGTATGCCATTTTGCATATTACATTCAGGCGATGAAGAAAGGGGAAACAAAGTATACGTATATAATATATAATAAGGTAATAAAGACAGATGATTACAGTAACCAATCTCGCTATCCAATTCGGAAAGAGAGTTCTCTACAAAGACGTTAATATCAAGTTCACTAACGGAAATATCTATGGCGTTATCGGTGCCAACGGTGCCGGTAAGTCTACTCTGCTCAAGGCTATCAGCGGAGAGCTGGAGCCTAACAAGGGAAGCGTGGAACTCGGACCGGGCGAGCGCCTCTCTGTGCTCGACCAGGACCACTTTAAATATGACGCGTTCAGCGTGATGGACACCGTGCTCATGGGGCACGAGCCTCTGTGGAAGAACATGAAGGAGCGTGAGGCTCTGTATAACAAGCCGGAGATGACGGAGGAGGACGGAAACCGTGCTGCCGACCTGGAGATGAAATTTGCCGAGATGGACGGATGGAACGCCGAGAGCGATGCCGCTCAGCTGTTGTCTAACCTTGGCATCAAGGAGGACATGCAGCAGAAGATGATGAGCGAACTGTCGAACACGGAGAAGGTGCGCGTGATGCTTGCCAAGGCTCTCTTCGGACACCCTGACAACCTGCTTCTCGACGAGCCTACCAACGACTTGGACCTCGACACCGTGCAGTGGCTTGAGGAATACCTGAGCAACGTGGAGCAGACGGTTCTCGTGGTTAGTCACGACCGCCACTTCCTTGATGCCGTGAGCACTCAGACCGTGGATATCGACTTCGGAAAGGTTACTGTGTTTGCAGGAAACTACTCGTTCTGGTATGAGAGTTCGCAGCTCGCCCTTCGCCAGCAGCAGAACCAGCGCCAGAAGGCTGAGGAGAAGCGCAAGGAACTGGAGGAGTTTATCCGCCGATTCTCTGCCAATGTGGCAAAGAGCAAGCAGACAACAAGTCGCAAGAAGATGCTCGAGAAACTCAACGTTGAGGAGATTCGCCCTTCATCACGCAAATATCCGGGAATCATCTTCCAGATGGAGCGCGAACCGGGCAACCAGATTCTTGAGGTTGAGGGCCTGAAGGCTGTGGATGCCGACGGCACCGTATTGTTCGACAACGTGAACTTCAACATCGAGAAGGGACAGAAGGTGGTGTTCCTCAGTCATAACCCTAAGGCTATGACCGCTCTTTTCGAGATTATCAACGGTAACCGCGAGGCTCAGGCAGGAACATACAAGTGGGGTGTAACCATAACTACCGCCTATCTGCCGCTCGACAATACAGAGTTTTTCAAGAGCGACATGAACCTCGTAGACTGGCTCAGTCAGTATGGCACGGGCAACGAGGTGGCAATGAAGGGCTATCTGGGAAGAATGTTGTTCAGCGGAGAAGAGGTTATGAAGAAGGTGAACGTGTTGAGCGGAGGCGAGAAGATGCGCTGTATGATTGCACGTATGCAGCTGAAAAATGCCAACTGCCTAATTCTCGACACTCCTACCAACCACCTCGACCTCGAGAGTATCCAGGCGTTCAACAACAACCTTGTTGGCTTCAAGGGCAACATCCTGTTCAGCAGCCACGACCACGAGTTTATCCAGACCGTTGCCGACCGCATCATCGAACTTACTCCAAAGGGCACTATCGATAAGCTGATGCAGTATGACGACTATATCTACGACGAGCAGCTCAAGGAACAGAGAGCAAAGATGTACGAATAATTGTCAGTTTTATTCACATTGGCAAGGTTTTTGCTAACAGGTAGCAAAAAGGATTATAATTATGAGTAAAGAGAAAGATACAAAAAAGAAGGAAGATGAGTTGAAAAACTCTGAAAACGAACAGAATATAAAGGTTACCTCTGAAGAGGACAAGGAGAAAGGTCAGGAGGAGGCTACCGAAAAAGAGGAAGAGAAGGATCCGCTGGAAGCTGCCAACGAGCAGATTGCCGAACTGAAAGACAAGTATCTGCGTAGCGTTGCCGAATTTGACAACTACCGCAAGAGAACAATGAAGGAGAAGGCTGAACTTATCGTGAACGGTGCCGAGAAGGCCGTTTCTGCCATCTTGCCTGTGATGGACGACATGGAGAGGGCTCTTGCCACTGCAGAAAAGACGGAAGACGTGGAGGCTCTAAAGGAGGGCATGAAACTGATTTTCCAGAAGTTCGAGAAATGTCTGAAAGGCCTCGGCGTGAACAAGATTGAAACCAAGGATGCCGACTTCAACACCGACTACCACGAGGCTGTGGCTATGGTGCCGGGAATGGGCGACGACAAAAAGGGCAAGGTGCTCGACTGCGTGCAGACGGGCTATACGCTGAACGACAAAGTGATTAGACACGCTAAAGTGGCAGTAGGACAGTAAATTAGAATTATGGCAAAGAGAGACTACTATGAGGTGCTTGGCGTAAGCAAGGATGCCTCGGAAGACGAGATAAAGAAGGCGTACAGAAAGATCGCCATCAAATACCACCCAGACCGTAACCCGGGAGACAAGGTGGCTGAAGAGAAATTCAAAGAGGCGGCAGAGGCTTACGATGTGCTCCACGACCCGCAGAAGAAACAGCAATACGACCAGTTCGGTTTCGATGGACCGATGGGCGGTGGCGGTGCCGGCGGATTCGGCGGATTCGGCGGCGGATTCTCTATGGACGACATCTTCTCTATGTTCGGTGATGTGTTCGGCGGACATGGCGGAGGATTCGGTGGCGGATTCGGCGGACAGCGCGGTGGCAGACCGGCTCAGCATCGTGGTGCCGACTTGCGTCTGAAAGTGAAACTGTCTTTGGAAGAGATAGCAACTGGCGTAACAAAGAAATTCAAGGTTAAGAAAGACGTTACTTGCTCTCACTGTCATGGCAGCGGTGCTGAGAACGGCAGTGGCAAGGAGACTTGTCCTACGTGTCACGGAAGCGGCGTTGTGACCAGAACCACACAGAGTTTGTTCGGCATGATGCAGACCCAGAGCGTTTGTCCTACTTGTCAGGGCGAGGGCATGGTAATCAAAAACAAGTGTAAGGATTGTGGCGGCAGCGGCGTCGTGAAAGGCGAAGAGGTTGTTGAAATCAAGATTCCGGCTGGTGTGGCTGAAGGCATGGTAGTAAACGTGCCGGGCAAGGGTAACGCCGGTATACACAACGGCATTGCCGGAAACATCCAGGTATTCATCGAGGAGGAGCCGAGCGACACATTCGTTCGCGACGGACAGGATCTTATCTACAACCTGTTGCTCGACTTCCCAACGGCTGCTCTCGGCGGACAGGTTGAGATTCCTACTCTCGGCGGTAGCAAGGTGAAGATAAAGATTGAACCGGGCACACAACCGGGCAAGGCTCTCCGATTGAGGGGCAAGGGTTTGCCTGCCGTTCAGGGCTATGGCCACGGCAACGGCGACTTGGTGGTTCACATCAGCGTCTACGTGCCGAAGACTCTCACGAAGGACGAGAAGAAGGCTCTCGAGGAGATGCAGCAGAGCGACAACTTCAAGGGGGATGCAACAACTAAGCAGACTATCTTCCAGAAGTTCAAGAGCTACTTCAGTTAATTTTAATCTCAAGTCTATTATCTCAATACTCTGTTAATTCTAAC
>DBKQ01000075.1 GCA_002298545.1 Prevotella sp. UBA746 | reverse complement strand
TTAATTTCAAAAAAATAACTACCTTTGCATAAGATAAGCTGCATCTCGGGATAAGAAATGAATAAATTAATTTCGTTCTCCTCTCGACTTGCATTATCTTTGCATAAGATAAGCTGCATCTCGGCATAACATTCAAATAAATTTGATGTTCTGCTCTCGATTTGCATTACCTTTGCACAAGAAAAAAAAAGAAGCTTATGTACACATACGAATATCCACACCCTGCCGTAACAACCGACTGTGTAGTGTTCGGTTTCGACGGCGAAACACTGAACCTGTTGCTCATTAACCGCGGCATCGAACCATATAAAGGCTGCTGGGCTCTGCCGGGAGGCTTCATGAAAATGAATGAGACTGCAGAGAAGGGTGCTCTGCGCGAACTTCAGGAAGAAACGGGAGTAAAAGACATATATATCGAACAGCTACAGGCTTTCTCTACCGTAGACCGCGACCCGAGGGAACGCGTAATAACAATCGCCTTCCTTGCCTTCGTCCGACAGGAGAAATACGAAGTAATAGCCGGAGATGATGCAGCCAAGGCTCAGTGGTTTCCTATCAACGAACTGCCGGAACTCGCCTTCGACCATAAGGAGATTATCACTGTTGCACTGAACAAGCTGCGCTGGAAAATGACGTACGAGCCACTTGCCTTCCGTCTTCTCAACAAGACTTTCACCATTACTCAGCTACAGACCATCTATGAGGTGGTGTTCGACAAGAAATACGACCGCCGGAATTTCTACAAGAAGATGACAACTCTCGGATATCTCATACCCACTGACGAACAGCAGCAAGCCAACGGGCGACCTGCCACTCTCTATGCCTTCGACGAGAAACGCTACCGCGAAGTGACTGAAAACAGAAGTGCATTCTGATAATGGGGCGGGACAAAAAAGCGTAAAAAAGTCTTGCAAACAGCAAAAGGGCGATAAACATAAAAAACAGAGTTTTTGCTAATAGATAAAATACAAATCAAATTAAGGTACAGTAAAAGAATATAACAGTCTGTACAACTTTCATATGTTTTGTCGGTTTTCGTCTAAAAATACAACCTAAATTGACAAAGAACCCCAAAAGAAAAAAGTTTTTTCACATAATCCTTCACCGACACTGTAACTCATTAACAGCCAATATTTTCCGGTGAAGGATTTTTTTTAGAAAAGGAATAAGCATTTATCCCAACACATGCAATGAATATGGTATTTATGCTATCTAAGTACCTATTTTAGCATCGCTAAACCCCTATCCCAGCATTGCTAAACCCCTATCCCAGCATCGCTAACCCCCTATCCCGGCATCGCTCCACCCCTATCCCGGCATCAAAGCTATCATATAGCATCGGTATTTCTATGCTGCACCAAAGGTGCAAGATACATGCACAAAAGGTGCCACTTATATCCGCAAATTCTTTTTATTGTCAAAGTATGAAGTAAACAAGAAGCATGGATAAATCAGAAAGTTCAGTAAATAAAATAGACGGAAGAAAGGCACAAAAAAATCCTTCACCATAACAACTTATCAATCAAACGATTACATTACCGGTGAAGGATTTTATTGAAAATTCATTTATAAAATGATACGAGATGATACTCTCATTCCACTTTCTTCTTATACGTTATCCGCAACACTTTACGTCCGTTGTCAATCTCAATCTTTCCCAACTTTGAAAACACACTCTGTCCGAGGAGCAACGGAGCCGACTGGTTCTTCGCGACAGAAGCCTTGATGTCATTAAGATGAATATTCCCGAGCTTAACGTCGCGGAGATTTATCACCGTTCCTTCCGTAATGTTTCCGTCGGCAGTCATATAGTTTCTTCTGCCAAGAACGTCAGATGCCGACAGATAGTCGTTCTTCAGCATAAAAGTGGCCTCGACAGACGATATCGAAACATCAGAAGCCCCCGTGTCGAAGATAAAATGGAGAGGCAAACCGTTGATGGAGCATTTCACCTTGCAGACACCTCCCTCCTTGACAAACGGAACTTCTTCCGTCTTGCTCTCATATACCGCCGTGTCATCGGCATCCTCTGCAATTTCCTGCTGGTGCTTCTGTTCGTATTCATTCATAAGAGCCTTGAATTCGGGAGTGTTGCGAATATTGTTCAGATCTCTGTCTCGCTTGATATGGGCAAAGCGTCTGTATCCTTTTTCCAATGATTTTCGAAGATACGACAAAGCCTTGTCCTTGTCGCCCATAATGGAATACAAGCATGCCGCATCGTAAAAGTCTCCATTGTCATCTTTCTCCAACACCTTGTTCAACGTTTCTATTGCCTTGTCCTTATCTCCCAAGTAATAATATGCATAAAAAGAACAATCAGCCTCTTCCGGTATCGAATCGAGGCGAATAGTCTGTTTGAAGTCTTCGTCAGCAGCCTGTTTGTTTCCTGTCAGCAAATACAAGGCTCCACGGTTCATATATGCATAGGCGTAATTAGGCTCCAACGTAATGCTCATAGTATAATCTTCTATTGCCTCATCATACTTGCCCGAATGATCCTTAAACCAGCCTCTGCGATAATACGGGAAAGCATCTTCCGGATTTTTCTCTATATAGCGGTCCATTATCTTGATAGCCTCTTCTGTCCGTCCCGCATTGTCAAGGATATTAGCCTTCAAGTACAAATAATCTGTTTCCGTAGAGTCCAAAGCAATTGCCTGGTTGCAATAATCAAGAGCCTTGTCGTAGTCGCCAATTTCATCATAGCAGTTAGAGATACGGTTTGCCGTTTCTTTATTTGCATCAATGGCAAAAGACTCTTTATAATATGGTATAGCCTTGGCATATTTATCAGTATGCTCATACACTACGCCAAGATTGTATGACCATGACGCATCCTTTGATTCCTTCATCTTCTGAACTTTAAGTTTGGCTACCGTCTGTGTAAAAGCCGAATCGGCAAGCGTCTGAAGTTCAAAGAAAGCCTTGTCGTCATTGCCCAACGACAGTCCCATGATAACATCGTCTACCGCCTCATTGTATTTCTTCAATCCCATATAGCTTTCCGCACGGAAAGAATAGGCAGAAGAGTACGTCGGTTCCAGCTTATTCACATAATCAAACTGCTTTATGGCGTCCTCATATTTCTTTTGGGCATTGGCATTTCGTCCCAAGCCCATATACCCCATGACATCGCCTTCTTTCAGCGAAATCATCTTCCGGTAATCATTGTCAGCCAAGCTATATTTTCCCTGTTCATAATACACCTGTGCCCTCGCATTATACAATCGGTCGTCTTCAGGAGTCTGCGATATTGCCTGGGCATAATCTTTCAGAGCCTGAACGGTATCCTGTAAATTCAGGGATACGCTTGCTCTGACGGTATAGGCAAAAGCCTTATACTCTTTGTCCTTAGTTGGGAGTTTCTTTATGGCAGTATTTGCCGCAGTAAGAGCCCGTCCGTACTCTTCATTAGAGTTTCTCAGATATGCCACCCATACAAAGGCATAACCGTTGTCCGGATGCTCCGCGATTTCCTTGTTGAGATAATCGAGAGCCTCCTCGGTATTGTTTTTTTGTACAGCCTCAACGCCCCGTGTATAGTTGTAGCTGTCCGGGCGTTTTATGTTGTCTGCATACAAGGCTGAAGTGCAGACGACCAGAAGGGATAATAGGATTTTTCTCATATTTTTTGCAAATACATTTTGTTTAATTCGTTATTTATATAATCATTCCAAACTCACTATACTTTTTTTAAACCTGTTCTGTGAAGAAAAATAATCAAGAATTCTCATAATCAAATAATTTATATTTAACGTCTTCTATACATGTATTCGTTATGGTAGCTTTCTACTTCATCTTGCCAATCCTCACCAAATTCTTCGCGCATTTCTTGATTATACTCTTCTTTTGCAGAAGCCCAATCGTAGTTAAAAATCTCAATTGGAAGTGATATGCAAAAAGTTATTATAAATGATACCATTATCAGAGGCCAACCAAATTCTTTTTTTAAGAAATGAGTACCAATAAATGTTATTAAGAAAAATACACAAATAGGCACTATATAAAACAAAGCAATATCGAAATTCTCCATATAATAAACATACTTTGAATAATATTTATGTAAAACTATTGTCGATACTAAACATATAACAAAGAATGTTTGAATTGTAGCATAAGAAAACCACGACCAAATAATGATGATATTTACATAAAGGGAGATATGCTTTCGTTTTTTACATGCAGTTCTTATTAATGGAAAAGACAGAAGAGAAAATATTTTATCAGAAAATCTTGAACTATTTTTTAGAGTCTTAAAAAATATATCTATATATTGTTCCGTGCCATATACTTCTTTACGTAAACTTTCTAATATTAAGACTACAGCATAAACATAGTCTTTTCTATTCATTGACTCTGTGAATTTAGAAACATCAAAAAAACTTGAGAAAAGATTAACTGACGGTTTTCTATTGGATACTGCAATAGCACCTATTACGAAAAGCCAAAATATTAAAATATAAAACATATTTCTATTTTTTCCAAAAAACAATATTATCTTCTGCTGCCTCCAAACAAGTTAGCAAACACATCGATAATTGTAAAAATCCACCAAAATACATTATAAGCAGACGTATAATCTTCGGCTTTATACAATGCATCTGAAAACCAACTCCTTATAAGATTTGGAACAAAAAACATTCCATGCCATATACCGGAATACCAAGTATACGATTCATCAGGATCGATATCACAGAACAGCCATCCTATAAAACATGAAACCAAAATATAAATTGTCAATCGTACTAACATAATTATTTAATTCTTGGGTTTGCAAAATATTAAATTTCTATTTTATTTATTTCTGTTTTTCCATATTTTCTGATTATATCTACACTGTACTAAAGCTGATTGGGCTGCAGAATAACCACAACCAATTGCTCTTTTATATTCTTTCTTAGCTTTAGAATATTTGTGAAAATACTCAAAGACAACTCCCCTTCTATAATATAGAATTCCTGAACCATATCCTGTATCTAAAGCGAGGTTTGAGTAATAAAGGAAAGTTTCATAATTTCCTTCATCATAATATTCCATTGCAATATCTGAGTATTTGTTGAAAAGACTAACATTTACTTTTGCCTGTATAATCATTTCTTCCATTGAAAGAGGTTGATAGTAACTTTCTACAGTGTAATCATAATTTTGGGCAGATATTTTAATACTTGCAAAAATAGCAAAAATCACCAAAACAAAGGTTTTCTTTTTCTTCATAGTTAATAAAATTTCTATTTACATTTAATATATATTTGCATTAAAACATACCGGCAATAAATAATATCACAGGGATTATCACAGCTACACCGACAAGTATGTAGTCGCGTTTCTCTATATTTCGGAATTCAACGGGGATAATGGTTGCCACCTCTTTTGCCTTATGAAGATAAACAAGCCAAATGCTGCATACAATCAGAGAGAATAAGGCTCTTGACCACATATCTCCGTTATTTCCCGACATTACAAGCAAAAGATCTGTTGCAATACAATATAACAGATATGATGTTGACAAGAATATGGCATTGCTCTTTCTGTCGAGAAAAGACCTAAATGCACAAATAGCGAGTATCATTAACAATATACCGGCAGAAATATCTGTCATCGCCAAAATATAACTGTCGCTATACATATTTAAATTTAAGGTAAGTATAGGATATATGCCACTGTAAATTCCACCGCATATGAGCATAAACAAAAATAGTGAAAGCCAAGTGCAGTTTCCTATTTTTGTTGTCTTCTTCAGGTAGTCGCTTGTCAGCTCGGTTTCTTCCGATCCAGCAACAAGGCCATCCGTGATTTCATTTTCTGCCTCTTCTGTCTTTTTGTTTTTTAAATCCATAGTGAAAGTTTTTTTAAAGATTTATTATACAGCTCTCCATCTTCATATCAAAAGCCATTACACCTGTTTATGTCTCCTCATGCCGCAAGGTTAACAGCACATCATGCTTTTCTATCGGCAAATGTAGTGTTTTTATTATTTCGCCACGCCTTATTCATACGTTTGCAAGCTTGCAAACATTGCATTTTTATCGATTACAGACAAAGATTTTGTAATTTTGCTTTCAAAATGTTGGGGTAGAGTGTTTACCTTTTATGAAATTTGCTCACTAACTAATAAAAACCAAAAGGAATGACGGAAGACGAAAGCATAAAGAAAGTAACCGAGGATATTCGTTCAGGTATTGACTTGCTGCGCAAAAGCGGCAGACTGGATTTGCTGAAGGATGTGCTCGGTGAGGACTTGCGGAATATTAGTTTGTGTGACGAGCGTAAAAGCGAGATGTTGTTGGGGATTAAGGTTACTGACGACATGCATATCATCGTGCCGGAAATGAATGGCATGGAGATAAAGATGCCTACACTTGCACGGGCGCTATTCATATTTTATCTGCTACACGGCGAGGGCGTGGCGTTTAAACAACTCGGCGACTACCGGAAAGAGATACTTTGTATCTATCGACTCGCTTCAAACCGCACGGACGAGCGGAAACTTACGGCAACGGTAAACCGTCTGGTAAATCCTCTCGACAATAAGGTGAACGAGTGTGCAAGCAGGATAAAGGATGCTTTCATTAAGGCTTTCGGTGAAAGCAATGCAAAGATGTATTATCTAACGAACAAAGACAATGCTGACAACACGCTCACAAGGAAATGCATAAAGTTGCCTTCTTCACAGATATCCCTACCTGAATGTTTGCTAAAAAGAATCTAAGCAGTCTGTATTCCTATAGGGTATAAATTTCGGTTCATCCAGAATATGGAGTGATAATAAATATTATCAGAAAATAATGTTTTTATTGTTGTCATCTATCTGTGAGCTACATCGTTTTTTATGTTTATCGCCCGTGTCGGTTTGCAAGAGGAACGAAGTGACTCTCCTTTGTTGTGGCAGGTGGGGACGAGAGAGTTTGCTCTCTATAGGACACATCTGCCACAACACAACTAAGCAGAAGGCTTGCAAAACGACATCGGGGGTTTTGTAGGTTTTCGTCTAAAACAGAAAGTTTCTGTAACATAAATATCCGTAGGAACAAAAGGATATCAATAATTTTCGAATATATTTTTTGAGTTCTTTGATTTTTATGCTACATTTGCAAAACTATAGCTTGCTCAAATATTAGGCATACATGAAGAAATCTATAAAGAACACATTGCGGTGGGGCGGAGCCATTGTCGCCACACCTATAATCATTATAATTTTATTGGCTGTGCTGCTCTATGTTCCGGCGGTGCAGAACTGGGCAGTGCACCGTGTTGCCGACTATGCATCGGAAAAAACCGGTATGCAGATTTCGGTAGAGCGAGTGCATCTGCAGTTTCCTATCGACCTTGGAATCGACAGCTTCAAGATGATAAAGCCCAACGATTCGCTGCCACAGGTGAAGGACACCGTGGCAGACATGGGGCGACTCGTGGTAAGCGTGAAACTGCTTCCCCTCTTCCGTCAGCAGGTGGAAATCGACAGGTTCGACATGCAGAGGGTGAAGCTCAACACGAGCGACTTCATCCACGAGGCAAGGGTAAAGGGCAGCGTTGGCAGACTCTCGCTCGAGAGCCACGGCATCGACTGGGGCAAACAGATGCTGAAAGTTGACGATGCCGTGCTGAAGGATGCCGACGTTAGTGTAGAACTGAGTGATACCGTTCCGCCAGACACGGCAAAGACTCCTACATACTGGAAGATTGACGTGAGGAAGGTGTTGGTGGAAAACACCAAAGCCGTGGTCCACATGCCGGGCGACACGCTGCAGGTGGCAGCCTTTCTTGGTAAGGCAAGCGTGAAAGACGGATTCTTCGATTTGTTTAAGAACTCGTATACTGTGAACAGCTTTGAACTCGCCAACGGTTCAATAGCCTACGACAACAATTTCAAAACCCACACACGGGGGATTATCGACCCTAACCATATCGCCCTCGCTGATGTCAGTCTGGGCTTGGACTCATTGTCCTTCCAGGCTCCGCGCCTATCGCTCATCATGCGCCATTGTGCCTTCAAAGAGAAACTTGGCATTGAGCTTGCCGACCTTAGCGGACCTATAAGCATGGACTCGCTGCAGTTGCAGTTGCCGAGACTTACGGTGAAGACGCCCGACTCATGGCTAAAGGCAAATATGACGATGGATCTCAATGCCTTCAGCGACAGTTGTCCGGGCAGAATAAACCTCACGGCGAGTGCATCCCTTGCCAAGCGCGACCTTATGCGCTTCATGGCAGATATGCCTAAAGCCTTCCGCCGACAATATCCCGACAAGCCTCTTTCTTTAAATGCCGTAGTGAGCGGCAACCTTCAGCGTATGGATATCCGTATGCTCAATGCCGTATTGCCTTCGGCTATGAAGATTAATGCCAGCGGATACGCTACCCGACTGACCGACATGAAGAGGATTAAGGCAAACTTGAATTTCAAGGCTAACACCTATAATATAGGTTTCCTCACTGCGTTTGCCGGCAAGGGCGGACTTGGCGGTGTGCGCATCCCCAAGAGCATGTATCTCGGAGGAAATGTCAAGACCGTAGGACTAAAGACGTATGCTGCCGACCTTACCTTCCGCGAGGGCGGCGGAACGCTGAAAGCTAAAGGTTCATTCGATTTGCCACGCATGGCATACAACGCCAAGCTCACGGCAACGAACATGAAGATTAACCATTTCATGCCTTCGCTCGGCATGAAGGATTTCTCGGGCAATCTTGCCGTAAGCGGCAGGGGCATTGACCCTACATCAAAGGGAATGCGAATTGATGCCGGAGCGGATATCCGAAAGTTTATATACGAGAAATACCATCTCACGGGCATTAATGTTGATGCCCGACTGCAAAACGGACTTATCCACGCTGCCATAAACAGCAAGAACAAGATGCTCGACGGACTATTGACGTTCGACGGACTTATCAACTCCAGGAAACTCGATGCTACGGTATCGGCAGACGTGAACCGTCTCGACCTTTACACTTTGGGTATTACTCAAAAACCGTTGCTCGCCTCTCTCTGCTGCCACTTTGATGTTGCCACCGACATGAAGAAAATGTATATGCTGCGCGGCGGAACGAGCGATGTAACTATTCTCGACTCTGCACGACGCTATCGCCCTGTGAACATCACGATGGATGTTCTGACTAACCGCGACACTACCCGCGCCCTTGTAGATTGTGGCGACTTCTATCTGAAGATGAATGCCAGGGGCGGATATGAAGCTCTGCTTGGCAGTGGCACAAGATTCGGCAACCGACTGATGCAGGAACTGAAAAGCCGTCGTATCGACTATGTTGCCTTGCGCAAGACTTTGCCCGACGCACAGATTACCATGAAGGCGGGCAAGGACAACATCTTCAGCCGCTTTATGAACTACTGCGGGTATGCTTTCGAGACTATCGACATGGATATGGCTTTCTCGCCGGCAACGGGAATGAACGGCGGACTGGACCTTAACGGACTTACGGCTTCGGGCATTCGCCTCGACACGATAAAGTTTAATATTGTTTCCGACTCCGTGAACTGTACGTATAACGGACAGATTTGCAACGCCAGAAACAATCCGCAATACGTATTCAATACCCTCTTTGACGGCTATCTCATGGAGCGCGGCTCCGGACTGAACCTCGCCGTATATGATGCCAACGACCGTCTCGGCATAAAGCTCGGCGCCACAGCGGAACTCGAAGAAAAAGGAGTGCGACTGCATATGCTCACCGATGATATCATCCTGGGCTATAAGAAATTCAAGGCAAACGACGACAACTATCTCTTCCTCGGCGACGACAAGCGCGTGGCGGCAAAGCTTAACCTCAGGGCTACTGACGGCATGGGGCTGCAGGTGTATACCGACGATGATAATCTGGAGGCACTGCAAGACGTTACGGTCAGCCTAAACAATTTCGACCTCTCGAAGATTACTGCCGTATTGCCTTACTTCCCAAAGGTAACGGGAAAGATGAACGGCGACTTCCATGCCATTCAAACTGCCGACCAATTGACTCTGTCGTCGAATCTCTCAGTAGACAAGATGACCTACGAGGGATGCAAGATGGGCGACGTGAGCACAGAATTCGTATATATGCCGCGCTCCGACGGCAGTCATTACGTGGATGCCATGCTCTTCAGCGAGGGCAGTCAGGTAGGAACACTCGTAGGCACCTACACTCCATCAGGCAAGGGCGTACTCGACGCTACAATGACTCTCGACCATCTGCCACTATCGATGGTCAACGGATTTATTCCGCAACAGCTCTTCGGTTTTGAGGGCGATGCCGACGGCAAGATGACAGTGAAGGGCTCGCTCGAGAAGCCTCATGTGGATGGCGAGATTTATCTTGATTCTACCTATATGGTCAGCGTGCCGTATGGCGTAAGGCTTAGATTCAGTAACGACCCTGTAAGGGTTGTCGACAGCAAACTTCTGCTCGAGAACTTCGAGGTGTATGCCCACAACGACAATCCGCTCAACATCTACGGCAATATCGACTTCTCCAACCTCGACAACATGAGCATGGACCTGAGAATGAGAGCACAGAACTATCAGCTTATCAACTCTAAGGAGAACTATCGCAGCGTGGCATACGGCAAGGCGTTTATCGACTTCTTCGGTTTCGTTCGCGGCAAGATGGACAATCTGCAGATGCGCGGAAAACTCAACGTGCTCGGCTCTACCGACGTGGCTTATATCCTGCGCGACTCGCCTCTTACTACCGATAACCAGATGGACGGACTGGTGAAATTCACCAATCTCAACGACACCACGCAACAGAACGTGAACCATCCGCCATTGACGGGTCTCGACATGGACCTCTCGGTTAGCGTAGACCAGGGAGCACACGTCATGGCTTATCTCAATGCCGACCACTCCAACTATGTAGACCTGATGGGTGGCGGCGACTTGCGCATGACCTACGACCCGCTCAACGAACTGCGCCTTACGGGTAAATATACGCTCAACAACGGTGAGATGAAATATGCCCTGCCAGTAATTCCGCTCAAGACCTTCAATATCGAAAACGGCAGTTATATAGAATTTACTGGCGACATAATGAATCCTAAGCTAAACATCACGGCAACGGAGGAAACAAAAGCCACAGTGGGCAGCAGCGGACAGGGCGGACGCTCCGTACTCTTTAAATGCGGAGTGGTGATAACCAAGACACTCAACGACATGGGACTAGAGTTCACTCTCGACGCCCCTGAAGACATGTCGCTACACAACGAGCTGCAGTCTATGAGTCTCGAACAGCGCGGCAAACTCGCCGTCACGATGCTCACCACCGGCATGTATCTTGCCGACGGAAATACAAGCGGATTCTCAATGAACAGTGCGCTCAGCTCCTTCCTGCAAAGTGAGATAAACAATATCACAGGTAACGCCCTGCGCACACTCGACCTAAGCTTCGGCATCGACAACTCCACCGATGCTTCGGGAAACATGCACACAGACTACTCGTTTAAGTTTGCCAAGCGCTTCTGGAACAACCGTCTGAAGATTATCATCGGCGGAAAGGTGTCGAGCGGTGCCGACGACCCGACTCAGAATGAGTCTTTCTTCGACAACGTTACATTCGAATACCGTCTCGGCGACACTTCAAACAAATATCTGAAGCTCTTCTACGACAACAACTCCTACGACTGGCTCGAGGGTAATACACAGGAGTTCGGAGTGGGATTCACATGGCGCAAGACGGCACAACACTTCAAGGACTTCTTCCGCTTCGGCAAGGAGAAGCAGGCGATGCCGGCACCGCTGAAAAGCGACAGCAGCAAGGTTATGCCGAAAGTAAGGGAGATTAAGAAGTAACAAGAAGTAGCAGAATAGTATATCAGGAGATTTGAAAAATGAGAAATAACAAATACGTACATACGATAAAAGCAATAATATATACGACGATGGCTGTTGTGCTGGCAGCATGCTCGTCGACGAAAAGCGTGCCCGACGGCGACCAGCTCTATACCGGACTGAAACCGATAAGCTATCGCAACTACGAGAAATGCGACCACTTCTACAACACTCAAGAAGAAATCGAAGCGGCACTCGCCACGGCTCCAAACGGAGCATTCTTCGGCAGTTCATACCACCGCACCATCCCCTATCGCCTGTGGATATGGAATACATTTTCTGAGTCTGAGGGGACAATGGGGAAATGGATTGCCAAGACCTTCGGACAGGCTCCTGTCCTCATGAGCTGGGTGAATCCGGAGCTTAGAGCCTCCGTGGCAAAATCCGTATTGCGCAACCACGGATACTTTGGAGGAAACGTAACATACAACGTGGTTGACGAAAAGAATCCGAAAAAGGCAAAGATAGCATATACCGTAGACATGAACACGCTGTCGACCATCGACACTCTGGAATACGTTAACTTTCCCAAAGAAGCAGACAGCCTTATACATGCCACAAGCGACAACGCTCTGATTCACGTGGGCGACCCTTTCGACGTGGCAAAACTTGATGCCGAGCGCACACGACTAACAAACCTCTTCCGCAACAACGGATATTACTACTATCAGTCGCCATACGCATCATATCTTGCCGACACACTTGCCACACAGGGTAAAGTGCGCCTGCGTCTGCAGCTTGCCGACAACATTCCCGAAACGGCTCGCCACAAATGGTATATCGGCAATCTGAACGTGAACATCATGAAGCAGTTTATGGAGCAGCTCAAAGATTCCTTCGTCTACCGCCGCCTGTCGATTAAATTCAACGGCAAGAAACCGAAAATCCGTGCCCGTCTGTTGCTCAGTCAGCTCCGTCTGCTGCCAAAGCAGATGTACAGTTATGATGCTTTCCTTGAGAGTGCCGACAGGCTCAACAACTCGGGACAATACAGTTCCGTACAGATTGCCTTCACCCCACGCGACACTACAGCAACATGCGACACTCTCGACATGGCGGTGAGCTGCGTGCTCAACAAGCCTTACGAGGCTTACATAGAAACGAACTACAGCAACAAAATCAACGGACGCACCGGACCGGAACTCGTCGTCGGTCTGAAAAAGCTCAATGCCTTTCGCGGAGGCGAGGTGATTGACCTCAGTCTTCACGGTTCCTACGAGTGGCAGACGAAAGGTACGGCAAAGGGAAAAAGCGGTGATTTCAATTCCTATGAATACGGTGCCGACCTAT
>DBKQ01000073.1 GCA_002298545.1 Prevotella sp. UBA746 | reverse complement strand
ATTTCATCCTTCGTTTTCTCGCCATGGCAGAGTTGAAGCAAGCTTCACTCTGCTCATTTGGCTTAACGAAAACGTTGGTATAAATATTCTTCGGGACAAATATAGTATAAATAATTGGCATGGTAAAGCAAAGGCTTTATAAAATTATTCCAAGCCTGCGTTTGTCCCGAAGAACTGTTTAATAGCTTACTTTCACTCCTACATAGTAGCTACGCGGCAGCGACGGACCATAAATGTAGTTTGAGTCGCGGTTCCATCCCTTGTCGAAATCCTTCTGGTAAGCATTGGTGAAGTTCTGTATTCCGCCGTTCACCTGCAGTGTCATATATTTGTAGATAGGGAAGTCGTATGCCACTTTGAAGTTCATCTCCATAAACGTAGGAGTGTCTACAGCCACAGGATTCTCCACTCCTGATCCGGCAGAGTGTCCGATAAGCATGCTGCCGGTGTAGTTACCTGTTATCGAAGCCGTGAGACGTTTCAGTGGAGTGAACGATGCCGTGAAGTAGCCATAAGTATTTGGTGTGTGCATCATTCTCTTGTATTTCTGCTCCGGCACCTCATCATTCCATGATATTGCCTCGTCATACATACTCTTCTGCAGGGTCAAACCAGCCTGGAGAGTAAACCATTTTGTGAACATTGCCTTACCCTCGATGTTCAGTCCGAAAACTTTTGCACCATAGGCATTGTATCGCTCCTGTACGGTATTTCCTTGAGCGTCCGGCTTGTCGAGCTGGCGCAGGGCAAACACATTGTTAAGGTCGGTATAGAAACCCTCAATCAACAAATTCGTCTGCACGCTGCCGAACTTATGATACATGTCGGCTGAAAGACTGAAACTGTTTGAGCGCTCCTCCTTCAGATTTTCTGCAAGTACCGTTACGAGTCTTTCTCCGCCAACAACGCCCACATGCAGATCCTCGTCGAATGCCTGCGGTGCACGGAAACCTCCAGCGTAGGTCAATCTAAGGTTGATATTCTCCGTAGGATTATAACGAAGGTTTACACGCGGACTGAAAATCACATGGTCAATAAGGTTATGCTTATCCAGTCTGCCGCCGAGCAAGAAACTCCACTGCTTGTTTTTCCATTCATTCTGGAAATAGAAACTACCGATGTTAGTGTTCTGCTTGAAGTTACGGTCGTAACCAAGGATAACATCCTTCAGTCCGTCGTAGTTATACTCCGCCCCGAGGGTGAGGTCAGAAGGCATGAAGAGTAGTTTGCTGAAAGAGTGGACATACTGCGAGCCGAACACGTAAGTAAAGTCGTGCGTACTGCCATAAGCCTTATCGGCAGTCTCGATGTCCTCCTCTGTTCCCTCGCCGATACCGCCGTAGTAGCTCTTGCGTGCAGTTGTCTGGAAAGAGAAGTAGGCAGAAAGGTGGTTCTTCTCGTTAGGCGTAAACAAATCGTAGGTTAGTCCGCCGCCCTGTATGTTGTGGTCCACCTGTTCAGTTATGTTCGCCTCATGAGCCGGCATACTGAGATTGTTTCCGCCGCGGCGGAACTCCTTGATTGCATGATACTGCAGACTGAGTTTAGAATAAGGACTGAGGCGCAGGTAAGAACTCAGTCCGAACGTCTGGTTCTCCAGTTCCGGCAGCTCCGTATATCCGTCGCCATCATGGTCGTAGCCCTTACGCTTGCGGCTCTGTCCGTAGGCATAAATGCCAGCCTTGTTGTCGCCTGTAACAAGAGATACGTTGCCGCTCGTGATGTTGTCGAACGAGTTTGACCCACCTTGCGACAAGAGTGTGTGGCCGAACGAAGCCGAGTTGCGGGTAGGCTCCTTGGTTATGATGTTAATCGTTCCGCCAATCGCCGATGCTCCGTAGAGTGCGGAGCCTCCGCCGCGCACCACTTCCACGCGGTCTATCATGTTTGCCGGAATCTGCTCCAGACCATACACACCGTTAAGGGCAGAGAACACAGGGCGCGAGTCAACGAGAATCTGTGAGTAATGACCGTCGAGTCCGTTAATCCTTACCTGAGTAAATCCGCAGTTCTGGCAGTTGTCCTCTGTCCTCACGCCCGGTTGGAAGTTAAGTCCCTGAGCCAGACAGGTACTCTGCGTAATGTCAAACAACTTTGTGTTTATCACATTCACCAGGTTAGGAGCAAGTCTTCGCTTCGTTTCACTTCTGTTGGCAGACACAACCACCTCATCGAGCGCCACGTCATCTGTTTCCAGTTGGAAGTTCAGTTCCTCTGTATCGTCTTTTCTGACTGTAATCTTTTTCTCTTGAGTTTTGTATCCAAGATATGACACCTCGATAGTGAACGTGCCTTCCGGCAGGTTCTTCAGAAAATAGTGTCCCGTATTATCCGTCGTGGTACCAATCGTGGTGCCTTTCAGTCTGATGGTGACGTATGGCATGTGTTCGCCACTCTTCTTGTCCTTTACGTGTCCGTAGACATTGGCATCAGTAGCCTTAACCACGGTGTTAGCAAAGTCGTCATTCTCTGTCACCTGTGCTGCCAGTGCCGCCTGTGGTGCAAATGATACTGTAAGCACTCCAGCTGCGAGTGCCAACTGCTGAATCTTTGATTTCATTTGTCTTGTTTGTTTAAATTAATATATAATCTTTTTACCTAAAAACTATTGTTCCTTTTTTGTCTGTAATTTTATTAAATACCGTCATTTCAAAATTTTGATGCTCACAGCCTTTAGCTCCTGCCATCCAGCCTTGTCCGTCACACGAATCATGAAGTGGTAGTCTCCCGGATCTATATCCGTAGGAATCTTTATGTCAACCTTAGCGTCGTATGTTTTCAAACCTGCAGGTATGTTTTCATCCTTGTTGTATACCCATGGCTTGACAGGCGATTTCTTTGCATCGAGCGGACAATCGCCTGCTGATGTGGAGTGGGTATGGTGGTCAAAATTATTATGTATCTCGATATTGTAGTTTCCCAGTTCCACGTTGTCAGTAAAGGTATAGCTGAACGGTATCGTTTCACCGCGATGATATACCTGACAGTCGATAGGGTCGGGCATAGAACCGTCGAGAATTTTCGGCAGTTCTTGATCATTATTGTTGTCGTCATCGTCTGAGCATGATGCAAACATGGTTCCTGTTGCCACGACACATGTTGCAGCAAGTATCGACAGAGTATTTAATGTAATTTTTTTCATTATGATAAAAATCTGATGTCAGAGTAAAAACGGTTGCGGTGGGGCTGCATTCTCTGTAAAGATGCCGCCACCGTCAACCTACTTTTCATTAACCCTGAATGTAACTTATTCTTTTGAAATTTGTATTCCCTCAGCCTCCTCGGTAGTAGAGTTGCCGTTGGCATCGGTAACAGTGAAGTGGATATGGTATTCACCCTCTGGTGCATCGGCAGGAATCTGTGGATGCTCATGGAAAAGCACAGAAGTCATGCCGAGATACTTTTCATCTGTATAAGTGAACACATGCTCATATTTTGCTGCAGTGTTGTGGAACTCCACTTCAATCTTTGCTATTTTATGTGGAGCCTCAATTTGTGCCTCAAGATGCATTTTCTGTCCGATTACAGCCTTATGGCTATCGTCCTCGCCAACTTCCTTGAACGTAATCTCCGGTGCCCCTTCAACAGGCGAAGTCAGTTTCAAGTCAGATGTAAAGGTAGTGCTCTGTCCGAGTTTATCGGTAACGGTAAATGTAAGTTCGTACTCGCCGGCTGTTGCAGTATCAGGTATATCGAGATGCTCGTGGAATGTAGTATTTCTAACTCCGATATACTTGCCGTCAGTCCACGACTTGCTGACTACCACAGTCTTGCTGTCGGCAGAGGCAATAGTAACGTCAATACGGGCGATAAGTCCCTCTGCGACCAAGTCGCCTTCAAGATGCAAGTCCTTGCCTATAATACCCTCCTTGCAGTTCTCTTCGCCCACTTCGGCAAGAGCTGCAACAGGTTTTGCTGCTGAAGGATTATCGTCATCGTTGCTGCATGATGACATAACTAAACTGAAAATGCTGAACAGCACTGTGGCTGTTACGAATAATATCTTTTTCATTGTTGTATTCTTTTTTTTGTTATTGATAAATTAGAAATTCCAGGTTGCCATGAGTGAGAAGTTTCTTCCCGGCTCCGGCACCCCTATGAGTCTGTAATAACTCGTGTGGTCGTAGTAGCGTTTGCCCAACAGATTCTCGGCTTGGAGAATAAGCTCCAGACGATTGTTGCCAAGCATAAACTTTTTTCCCAACGATGCATTAAGCAACTGATGACCTTTGGTCTTCTTCTCTGGTGGCACAATTCTGTCTTGTGTTCCTACCATTTGCCATTCAATAGCAATGAAACCGGATTTCGCCGGGTCATGTACAGGCAATAAGTAGCGCACTTCAGCGCGTGCCGACCATGGAGTGGAGAAGGGCAGGCCATAGCCTTTCTTCTCGCCGCTCAACTGTCGTGCATACAGATACTCGCCCTCGGCTGTTAGCTTCAAGCAGTTCAGAGGTTTCCACGATGCCGTAGCCTCAAAGCCCCATCTCATCACCTCGGTCTGGGTATAGTAGTAGAGTTGTAAGCCCTCTCTATACTCAGGGGTAGGATTGAGATAGATATAGTTAGGAAAATAGTTCAGGTAAGGAGTGAACAGCATTGATACCGTGTTGTGTTCATAAACAATTCCGGCATCAGCCTGATATGATTCCTCAGGCTTTAGGGTTGTATTGCCCTTTTCATACCTGAAGATATTGTAGTTCACGCCATCCATTCCTAATTCCTTTGCTATAGGCATTCTGAAACTCTTGCCAATATTAAGCTTTAGCACCCAATCACCAATCATCTGGTTCATTCCCACCGACCAAGTGAAGCTGTTGAACGTGCGTTGCATGCTTGTAGAGCGTTCCATATATACCGAGTCATTGGTAGCTGTAGGTGTTTTATACCAGTCGCGGTAGCTATGGATACTTACCCTGCCGTGGTCATATCTTGCGCCAGCCGTCAGATTGAGATTGTCGTTGACTTGCCACTTGTCTATGGCAAAGGCACCGAACTGCAACTGCTCAAAGTCGGGCAAAATGAATCCCCAGCCGCCTCTTCGGTTGTGCTGATACTCTATGCTTGTTCCTGCTTGCAACTGATGCTTGCCGAGAGTTTGCATAGCCTTTATGCTTGCCGAGAGAGTCTGTTTGGTGAAACATCTCTCCAGCGTACCGTCGGGTATAGGCATATAGCCATGAGAGACAGGTTCAGACAATTCGCGCTGACGGTTGTTCTGGTATTCAAAGTTACCCTCAACTATACCATTCGTCCAGTTCCAGTCCGTATGGTTGGATACGGAGAAGTGGTTTACTGTGTGATACGGTAGGTCAATGTCGCGCCGCGAACAGTCGTAGTCGATATCCGAGAGCCTCACCTCCAGACCATGAGCATTGGCAAAGAAGCCAGCCTTGGTATTGACATCGGCAATTCTGAACGAAGTGTTCCATCTCCCGGCGGCATAGCCGAGCATCAAGCTCCCGTCAATCTCCCTGCCAGCGGTGTTGCGCAACCGGCGGTCTTTCAGTTTGATGTAATAGGAGTAATACTCGATGCTGTCTACTGGCACCTTGCTGTCGGCATAGTCTACCACGGTGGCATTTGCCTTGTACCAGAACTTGCCGTTCTTTCCCATCACTCTAAGCGATGCTCCGACCGACTCATTGCTGCTGCGTGAGAAGATATTTGCCGTACCGGAGAAACTCTTCACTGGCAAGACATTACTTCTCAAATTGATTACACCACCAATGGCATCCGAGCCATAGGTTAGTGCGGCAGGACCTTTCAATACCTCAGCCTGGTCAATGGCGTATTGGTCAACTTCCAGTCCGTGGTCGTCGCCCCACTGCTGTCCCTCATGCTTTATGCCGTTTTCTGCCACAAGCACGCGGTTGAATCCCAATCCGCGGATAACGGGTTTCGATTCTCCCGAACCAACGCTCATGGCTTTCACTCCCGGCAACTTGCTGAGGGTCTGCATCAGCGAACCGCTGAAGTTTTCCTGTATAAACTGTTTGCTTGCCGCCACCACATTGAGCGACGACTTCATCTGTGCTTCTTTGTTGGAGCTTCCGCTTACTACTACTTCGTGTAGGGATCCACCGTCCCTTGCCACACGCCTTGTGCTGTCTGCAGATACCGTCTGGCTTTCCGGATTTTCCGGTTTCATGACAGTTCTTGCTTCAGACAAAAGAGCATGACCGAAGTTGATGAAAAGAGGAAGCGCAGCAAATGCAATCTTCTTTTTTTCCATCATAAATCATTCAGACCAACAGACATAGGCTCACGCTGATGCCCGTCGGCAATTCTACGATTAAAAATAAAAAACTACAAAGAAGCAAGTGCCGGTGGGGCACGTGTGGAGAGAATATCGCCCTCATGAGTCTTGACAAACGGACAAGACATCATGTAGACGATGTGTGCGGTTGCCATAAATACGGCAATCCTTATAATAGTAGGAGTAACATACGGCAGACTCTGCAACTGGCATAACACACAGTCGTGACTGAACGAGGTCTGTGCCGTCAGGTGTCCGTCGTGATGGATATGATGAATACAGTCCTGACAAGTGGCAACAACGTTTGCACCCTCCGCCCCAGAATGGTGGTGGAAGCTGACGGCAAGCAGCAGCGGCAGGTATACCAGCAGCAGCAAGCGTGCAAACCTCATTCTCCTTATGTCAAACTTGTTCATCATACAATCTTTTTGCTGTCTTATCTTTAAGACAATGCAAAGATACTGCTTTATTTTAATTCTGCAATATATTTAATGTATTTGTAACAATTCATTTTGAAGAAATAACAATAATGATACATATAGAAATAAAAAAAGTACTTTTTATGCTTTTTTTTTCGACTTGGATAAAATTTGAAAACCAAAAATATCAACAAACAAAATAAAAACTTGCTTTTTTTTATTAACTTTGCAGAGTTAAGGAACAAATGGTCATATTAATTAAACTGTTAGGAAAACATGAAAATCAACAGAATCATCGTTATGAGTGTTATTGGACTCATGACATCGGCTGCGACATTTGCAGGGAATGGCAATATGCCAGACAAAAACGAAGTGAAAGACTTCTGCTCTGTAGTCTCTAAATACGACAATACGAGCGACTGTAGACAGTTCTTGCATTTCGTTACCACGTTGCGTCCAGAACTGAATAATGAGAAAGGACGCAACACCCTCACTAAAATCCATCAGCTTATAAATAAAAAGAATAACGGCGGTGGCGGAATGCCCGGTTTCGATCCTGAGATTATAGAGCAAATTATGCAGTTGCTGAAAGAACTGGGTATTACTGAAGGTAACTTTATGGATCTGATAGAATACGTGAAGAAGGTTTATCCACTCTACGTGTTTCAGATGCAAAACCGTATCAGTCCAGAGCTCGACCTAAACAATCAATTGGCTGTTGACACTATATTTCAGGCTCCTGTAGACGAGGCTTATTATGGTTTGGCAGACCCGAACAACAAATATGTGCCCGCAGGACTGTCGAAAGAGGAGCTTGAAGAAATGGAACAGAACGGAGGAATCGGCAAACGCAACGGTTCTTACGTTTGGGGAATGGGAACATACAAAGACAAGCTCTTCTGGTCTACCAACAACAATTACCTCTGTATGCAGGGCTACGGCAATTTCGTGCAACCAGGCGTTGGCGACAATACTCCGTATGAAAACAAGTGCTGGGCATGTGAATACGGACAGTCGGCTTATGCCAAGGAAGCATACAAAGAGGGCGACGACAACAGCAAATATGCCGACATCCGTCCACCACGCATGTACAGCTACGACACGAAGTCGGGCATCGTTACCGACATAACTCCCTCTATGGATGAATATCCGATACTGAAAAACTGTCAGGGACTTCGCTCCTGTGGCATTCACAACGGAGTGGTATTCTTCGGCGGTCCGGGTCTTTATGCCAGCGACTGGGATTCTAAGGTGTCGGCGGCTTTCGTGGCATACGATGCCGACAACGATCGCATCTTGAGTGCCAACAGTATGGATGATGTAGACGGGTGCAAGGTGGTAAATGTCAGACGTTGGCGAGTAATTAATGGCGTGCTCTATGTTACCGTAGGCATCACTCATCCAACGACGGGAAAGAAGATAGGGGCCTTACTTCGTTGGTATGGGGATAAGAATGACCCGTGGAACTTCCATATCGTGGGACTCTTGGATAATGAGGCTGCCGAACTGGCTTATTTCAACAACCGTATATATATAGGTACGTGGGGCACGGTTTCTGCCGTACATGTAAGTCCGGAACTCCCCGAAGGCGGATTCACTCCGGTCTCTATCGACAGTGAGATGTGGCCAACGGTGTGGACCAGTGAAGCCGGAGAGCCAACGATAACGCTCGGCCGCTCATTGACCTCTGTTGCCGGATTCCACGAGTGGCGCAACCATCTGTATTGGGGAGTGTTCTGTCCTAACTATTATATCCTGTCGAGAGCACAAAGCACCTACGGTTCGCTCACCTCGCCCGATGCCCTTGCCTTTATCCTCGGCAACTACCGCACTCCGTCATTCTGGCGACTCGACAAAGACAACAACTACGAGCTGCTCTATGGCGACACTGAGAACCCGAAACCAGTATACGACAATGCCGGAAAGATTACGAAATGGGAACTGGAACCTAACGGACTGACTGCAAAATGGGGACGCGGTGGCTTCGGAAACCTCTGGACCATATACATCTGGGCTTTGCAGGAGTATAACAATAATCTTTATATCGGAACGATGGATTTGTCGAACCTTGCCGATGCTGCCGGTTCCAACCTTATCGGAGATAAGGAGTTTGCAATTGTGGCAAATCTGCTTACCGGTCTTAAAGGCAGCGACGAAGGCTTCGAACTCCTGCGTATGACCGATGAAGACGAAGCTCCAAAATATATCACGGAGAATGGCTTCAACAATCCGGAGCAGTTTGGAGTGCGCAACCTTGAGGTAATCGACAACAAGCTGATGCTCGGTTCTGCATCTATGTCAAGTTTGAAGCCAAACGGCGGTTGGCACGTGAGCAGCATAACCGACACGACGATTCCTACGTCAATCAACCAGGCAGAAATAAAGAAGCCAGGCATCATCATGGAGCGCAATGCCGAATACATCAACCTCGCAACCGTTGGCGGCGAGAAGATAACAGCGGTTGAAGTCTACGATGCCGCCGGCAGTAGGATAACTTCCGCCCGTCCTGCCAGTCACGTTGCTTCAATTCCATTGCAAAACGTGAAAGGAATATCCATTGTCAAGATAACATCCGAAAAAGGAGAGTGGGAGGCAAAGATAAAATAAGAGTATAAATGATAAAAAATAAATGGAGGGCAAAGGGTATAACAATTCCCTTGCCCTCCATTTATTTTTTTTTTTGTATTGTTTAAGATTACTTCTTCACCACCGGTTCGCACGTCAGCTGCACGCCGAGTTTCTTGAAAATCTTCTGGTCCACCTCGCTCAGAATCACCGTGGCATGCATCTGGCAGCCGCGGAGCTTAGGCAATTGCTCCAAAGCAAGGCGACAGTTGTTGTCCTGTTCCGAGAGAACAGAGAGGGCAACGAGCACTTCATCCGAGTGGAGGCGCGGGTTCTTTCTTCCTAAGTATTCCACTTTAGTATGCTGTATCGGTTCGATCATCGACTGCGGAATGAGTTTCACGCTATGGTCGATGCCGGCAAGATGCTTGGTGACGTTGAGCAACAGGGCAGCCGAACAGCCGAGCAGTTCGCTGGAGTTGGCAGATATGATAGTGCCGTCTTCCAGTTCTATAGAAGCCGAAGTATGTCCTGTTTCCTTGAGTCGCTGTTTTGCATAAACTGTAACGCGGCGGTAGTCCGTATTGATCTTAGCCTGCTGGAAGAGCAGTTGAATCTTGCTAATCTCGCTGTCGTTGCAAGCCCCCTGTGCGAGCTTGTTTGTGGCGGCATAGTAGCGACGTATGATTTCGTCCTTAGATGCCTCGCAGCAAACCTCGTCGTCGCTGATGCAGAAGCCCACCATGTTCACGCCCATGTCGGTAGGCGACTTGTAAGGGTTCGTACCGTATAT
Source organism: Prevotella sp. UBA746 (assembly GCA_002298545.1). Classification (GTDB taxonomy): domain Bacteria; phylum Bacteroidota; class Bacteroidia; order Bacteroidales; family Bacteroidaceae; genus Prevotella. The sequence goes on along the minus strand of DBKQ01000073.1, from coordinate 990 downwards.
GCCCTCGAACAAGGCGTTAAGAACTGGGAAAATCTCGATGTCGCGGTTATAGTTGATAGCCGTCTTGCCGTAAGCCTCCAGATGGAACGGGTCAATCATGTTCACATCGTTCAGGTCGGCAGTAGCCGCCTCGTAGGCGATGTTTACAGGATGCTTCAGCGGAAGGTTCCAAACGGGGAAAGTCTCGAACTTGGCATATCCCGCCCTCACTCCGCGCTTGTTCTCGTTGTATAGCTGGCTCAGGCATACAGCCATCTTGCCGCTGCCCGGTCCCGGTGCGGTAACGATAACCAGCGGTCGCTCCGTTTCCACATAGTCATTCTTTCCGAATCCCTCGTCGGAGGCAATAAGCTGCACGTTGTGCGGATAACCCTCTATGAGATAATGGCAATATGTCTTTATGCCCAGACGCTCCAACCGCTGTTTGAAGGCGATGGCAGCCGGCTGACCGTTGTAGTGGGTGATGACCACCGAGCCGACCATGAATCCTCTGCCCTGAAATTCCTCTCTTAGGCGGAGCACATCCTCGTCGTAAGTAATGCCGAGGTCGGCGCGCTTCTTGTTCTTCTCGATGTCTGTGGCACTGATAACGATAACAATTTCAATGCTGTCGCTAATCTTCTGGAACATGCGCAACTTGCTGTCGGGCAGGAATCCCGGCAATACGCGACTTGCATGGTGGTCGTCGAAGAGTTTTCCGCCGAGCTCCAGATAGAGTTTTCCGTCAAACTGTGATATTCTCTCTTTGATGTGTTCAGACTGTATCGTCTGATATTTTTCGTTGTCGAAACCTATTTTCATTTCTTTCCTTAGGTAAAAGTGTTTTGCCCTTTGGCTATATTATAAAACTGTTTATTTCTGCAAATTTACATCATTTCGTCCGTAACTGCAAGTCTATTCTTTTTTTTCAGCATTTATTTCTTTTTGACCTCTTCAATTCATATTTTTTCGTCGTTTGATAGAAACGCTGTCAGCGTTTAGGCGAAACAC
>DBKQ01000081.1 GCA_002298545.1 Prevotella sp. UBA746 | reverse complement strand
ATATTTGGATGAATACTCCTACTCGTCCGCTTGAGGCTTCGGGTACTTCTGGAGAGAAGGCAGAAATGAATGGTGTAGTTAACCTTTCCGTTCTCGACGGTTGGTGGCTTGAGGGCTATCGCGAGGGTGCCGGATGGGCTCTTACCGAAAAGCGTACTTACCAGAACCAGGGCTATCAGGACCAGCTTGATGCTGCCACTATCTACGGCTTGCTGGAGAATGAGATTATTCCACTCTATTACAACAAAGGCAACAAGGATTACAGCGAGGGTTGGGTTAAGGTTATCAAGAACTCTATCGCCCAGATTGCTCCTCACTATACAATGAAACGTCAGCTCGACGACTACTACGACAAATTCTATTGCAAGGAAGCCGACCGTTTCCACAAGCTTGAGGCTAACGACTGCCGCTTGGCTAAGGAAATTGCACAGTGGAAGGAAACTGTTGCCGAGCGTTGGGATTCTATAAATGTTGTATCCAAGGAGTCTACCGTTCCATCTACCGGCATGGTTACTGGCGAGGAATACAAAGTGAAGTATGTCATCGACGAGCAAGGACTTGACGATGCTGTAGGATTGGAAGTTGTTGTTATCAAGACTGACAAGAACGGCGAGGAGCATGTATTCAACAAGCATCCGTTTGAGATGGTTAAGAAGGACGGCAATCTGTATACGTTTGAGGCTTCTATCGAGGCTGACACTGCCGGTTCTTTCAAAACTGGCGTTAGAATGTACCCGAAGAACAGTGAGCTTCCTCACCGTCAGGACTTCTGCTACATCAAATGGCTTGACTAATAGTTTATAAGCATACTACTAAAAAAGCAACGCCACAAAAATGGTGTTGCTTTTTTATTTTCCTCCACTTGGGACGGCATACATTATATAATACAGTAATTTACAAGACAGGAAATTCTCTGTCAAATTACTCCAAAATGCTTTAGGGCATTCCATACCCCATTATCGTCAACAGAAGTCGTGATATAGTCAGCTACCGACTTTGCCGGTTCCCCGCCATTCCCCATCGCCACGCCTACACCGGCACGACGCAAGATAGCAACATCATTTCCGCCATCGCCAAAAGCCATCGTCTCATCGATGCTAATGCCAAGGAAGTTAGCCATCGCCTCAAGTCCTTTCCCCTTATCGGCAGTTCGAGAGGTTATGTCGGTAAATGCCGGATGCCACCTGCCCGAAACGCAACCGGAGAGCAAAGGCATCAGCTCTCGTTCGTGAGTTGCAGAAAAGAATGGAGTGAGCTGTAACACCGGTTCTTTACCAAGTATGTCGGAAACAGGGAGAGAGGTATTGATATTCGTAACATTTAGGTCGCGCACAAAGACTTCATCGAAAACAGGTTTGGGATTATACAATCTTACGCCGCTCTTGCCAACAACAAGCACAGCATAGTCGAAAGCATCGGCATCAGCGATAAGCGCATCTACATCAGTTTCGGGGATTGGGTTACAGCATACTGTTTTTTGTCCGACGAAACACAAGGCACCATTTGTAGTGATATACCCGTCGATATACGGCTCTATTGCCTTTAGGTTTGTAATTATCTGTAGAGGGCGTCCTGTGGAGATGTAAATCCCTACCCCATTAGCTTTCGCCTTAGCAATTGCGTCTATAGTAGACTGCGGTACTTCATGAGTCTTAAAACTCACCAATGTTCCGTCAATGTCAAAAAATAGGGCACTTATTTTCCTGTTATCCATAATACAATTAGTTATCTTTAAATGAAGTCATTTCTTAAAATTGTTTTGCTTTATCTTTGCAATATAATCATGAAAGTCTTCATAAAATTATATTTTAATGCAAAAATAAAGCAAAACTATTAAAGCCCCAACATTATATTCCCGTTATTCACATTTCTTAGCTATTGCACTTGCCCCGAGCACAGCTGCTCCGGCTCCGTCGAGCGAACTTATAAGGAATTTCGCCTTGCCGCGGAACACTGCCATAACATTCTCGTCGTAGCTCTGCAACAGCGGTTTCATCAACAAGTCGCCAGCCTTTGTCAATCCACCAAAGAAGACATAAGCCTCTGGCGAGCAGAACGCGGTGAAATCGGCACAAGCCTCGCCAAGCATCTTACCAGTGAACTCATATACCCGACAAGCCAAGGCATCTCCCTTTGCAGCAGCCTTAGATACGTCAAGCGAAGTAATGTCATCTGGATTCATCTCACGAAGCAGCGACGGCTCCTCTGTTTCGGCAAGAAACTCCCGTGGCGTACGAGCCACACCCGTAGCAGAACAGTAAGCCTCAAGACAGCCACGTCTGCCACAGCCACACAGTCTACCATTCTGGCGCACCATCGTTACATGTCCCAATTCACCGGCAAGTCCGTCGGAACCATAAACCATCTGTCCGTTTATCACGATACCGGCACCAACTCCCGTACCAAGAGTAATCATTATAAAGTTTTTCATTCCCTTTGCCACTCCATAAGCCATCTCGCCAAGGGCAGCGGCGTTAGCGTCGTTTGTTATTGAAACAGGAACGGAGAGCGCATCACTGAACATCTTAGCCAAAGGCACGGAACACTCATGCGCCCAGGCAATGTTCGGTGCATGATCCACCATTCCAGTGTAGTAATTGGAGTTAGGTGCTCCTATTCCCATACCTTCTATTTTATTTATACCGCCCACCTTATTAATAATAGGTGTTAGGGCTTCCACACCAGCATTAACGAAAGCTTCCGCCGTATCGTATGCCTTTGTCTTTATTGATGTATGCTCAAGAATATTGCCTTGAGCATCCACGATGCCGAATACGGCATTCGTTCCGCCTAAATCAAGACCTATGGTATAAGGTCTGCTGCTAATCTGTGCTTCCATAAAAGAATGATTATGTCAAAAGAATTATTATATTTAATATTTTTGCCAAAGGTAATGCAAAAGCCTTAAATTTCAAAAAGAAATATGCATTTTTTGTTTACTTATACGATATGGCTAATCTAAATCAATTTAAGAATTACGTGGAAATGAATTATCTGCATTACCTAAATGAAGTATTTATTGCTACCCAAATTTTAAAAGGCATCACACGGAAATATTTTTTCCAGAAAAAGTATCAAAGTATCATAAAGAGAATATTTTTTCTGTCCAACAACCTTATTATTAATAACTTATCCCAAATGACACTTTTCTTTTATTTTACAAAAAGTATCATAAAAGTATCATAAAAGTATCATTGTTTCCTTTTAATGACAATAAAGGCAATAGAATACAATCTTTTCCTTTTACAGTTGACGGTCAAGAATTGTTTATTATTGCCGCTATTTTTTTTCGAAATAAAGTAGATATCAAGTCTTGTCTGTCGCATTCCGAAGGAGCGAATCAGCCTCAAAGAGGTGTTTTAACTACCGTTACAAACACTTTTAACTACCGTTACAAACACTTTTAACGACCGTTGAAAACACTTTTAACTACCGTTACAACACCTGCGTAACAGTAAAACAATACTCTCATGTGCATGAATACTTCCGATATGGAGGTGGTTAATGGGACGACTATTTGAACTATTCGCCGATAATTTTCCGGCAGAAAAAATGCGGTAAAAAAATCCTTCACCACAAATTCCACAGTATCAATGCATTATAATAAAGGTGAAGGATTTTTGAATATCAAAAATTAAATTATCACAATTAAATTACATGATAATATATATTTTCTGAAAGATATGATTTGCTACATTTTAGGCAAATGAAAAAACAATACTTGTAAAGTATAAAACAAACAAATTCTATTGATATTCTGTATTACAGGCTGTAAATGTTTATTCCAAAACAACATATCCATCCAAAGAATATACACTAAATTATCATATGAATTATACAGGTTAAATAAACTTTAATACACAAAATTTGTATCTTTCGTAAAAAATACGGAACTTTGCACCCACTATGCCATTTCAATTTCATATAAATATATTAGACCTTCTGTGTAAGGGCGTGCTGATAGGCATCCTCGTGTCGGCTCCGATGGGACCGGTGGGAGTGCTCTGCGTACAACGCACACTGAACAAAGGCAGATGGTTCGGCTTCGTTACAGGTATCGGAGCCTGCATAAGTGATTTCATATATGCACTCATAACCGGACTCGGAATGTCATTCGTAATGGACTTCATAAACAACGCCCACTACCGATATATATTGCAAATCACGGCAAGCATAATATTGCTAATTTTCGGTATCTATTCCTTTCGCAGCAATCCAATGAAGAAAATGCATGTAAGCAGCAAAAACACGAAAGGATCGCTCGTACACAACGGAGTAACGGCATTTCTCGTAACATTCTCCAACCCTCTGATTATCATGCTCATGATGGGACTGTTTGCACAGTTTGCCTTCATCATCCCCGACCATCCGCTGGAGATGAGTGTGGGCTATTTCGGAATCATTGCAGGAGCGTTGCTGTGGTGGTACGGACTGACATGGCTCGTTGACAAAATACGTGCGGTGTTCGACACTAACGGCATTCAGCTTATAAACAAGGTGGTGGGCAGCATTGTCATCATCATGTCGATAATAGTATTAATCGGCACGGTGTTCAACCTTTATACGCTGCCGAGCATGAGTCTGTAAACTTCAAGGAAAATACTTTTAAACATTTCATTATATGTTTATATCTCAAGAACTAAGAAAAAAGAACATTGCAGAATACTTGCTATATATGTGGCAAGTGGAGGATATCATACGCGCCTACGGATGCTCATTGGCAAGGATAAAGCGCGAATATATCGACAGATTTGAATATACAGACGAACAGAAGGAGGAAATGACCGACTGGTACGGCAATCTCGTGAAGATGATGAACAGCGAGGGATGCCGCGAGAAGGGACACTTGCAGATTAACAAAATTATCATTCAGCAACTCTCGGAACTGAGCGCCGAGCTACTCTCAAGTTCAAAATTCCCGTTTTATAACAGCGAATACTACAAGGTGTTGCCGTTTATCGTGGAACTACGCAAACGCGGAGCTGACAAAGAGGAGAACGAAATAGAAACATGCTTCAATGCCCTCTACGGCGTAATGATGCTACGACTGCAGAAGAAAACCGTGTCTCCTGACACGGAGCATGCCATAAAGGAAATAACAACATTCATCGGCATGCTCAACGACTATTATTTCAAAGACAAAAAAGGTGAACTCGAATTAGATTAAAGAATATGAATATTTTGGTAACTGGAGCCGGGGGGCAGCTCGGTAATGAAATGCAAATCGTTGCAAAGGAAAGCAACGACAAATATATATTCACAGATGTTTGCGACGGATATACGCATCTCGACATCACTTCGCTTGACGACATCCGCAAGATGGTGAAGGAGAATGACATAAAATGCATCGTAAACTGTGCTGCATGGACTAACGTTGATGCTGCGGAGACGGCTGGCGACATCGTGGAGGAACTTAACGCTACGGCACCCGAAAACTTAGCTATAGCCATGAAGGAGGTTGACGGACTGCTCGTACATATCAGCACAGACTACGTGTTCGGTGGAGACCCGTACAACACACCTTGCAAAGAGGATCAGAAAGGTACTCCTACTGGAGTCTACGGACTGACAAAGTTGCACGGCGAGCAGAAGATTATCGCAACGGGAGTAAACCATATCATCCTGCGCACAGCTTGGTTGTACTCGGAGTTCGGCAAGAACTTCGTGAAGACGATGCTTAACCTCACAGCTACAAAACCTCAGCTAAAGGTTGTGTTCGACCAGTGTGGCACTCCGACTTATGCTCTTGACCTTGCAAAGGCTATCAACAAAATTATCAGCGAGCGACTGTTTGAAAACAACTCCGGCATTTACCATTTCTCAAACGAAGGAGTATGCAGTTGGTATGATTTCACGATAAAGATTGCAAAACTTGCCGGCAATACAAATTGCAACATACAGCCTTGTCACAGTGACGAATTTCCAAGTCCGGTAAAACGTCCGGCTTATAGCGTGCTTGACAAGACAAAAATCAAGGAGACTTTCGACATCAACATCCCGTATTGGGTTGACAGCTTGGAAGTTTGCATGAATAATATGAATAAATGAATCAAGAGTGTAGAGTTAAGAATGTAGAATTTAAAATTGTCGGCTACACCGATTAAGAATTGATGAATTAAGAATTAAATACAAGTTCTTCAATTCTCATTTTCAATTCTTCAATCTTTCAATTTTCAATTCTTCAATCCTTCAATTTTTCAATTTTTCAATTTTTCAATTTTACATTATGCCTAACGAAATAGAAAGAAGACGCACATTCGCCATCATATCACACCCTGATGCAGGAAAGACGACTCTAACGGAGAAGTTCCTGCTCTTCGGAGGACAGATACAGGTGGCTGGTGCAGTAAAAAACAATAAAATACGCAAAACAGCAACTTCCGACTGGATGGACATCGAGAAGCAGCGCGGAATCTCCGTTTCTACCTCCGTGATGGAGTTTGACTACGAGGGGTACAAGGTGAATATCCTTGACACTCCCGGTCACCAGGACTTCGCAGAAGACACATACCGCACGCTGACTGCTGTAGACTCAGCTATCATCGTAGTGGACGGAGCAAAGGGTGTGGAGGCACAGACCCGTAAGCTGATGAGTGTCTGCCGCATGAGAAACACTCCGGTTATTATCTTCATCAACAAGATGGACCGCGAGGGACGCGACCCGTTCGACCTACTCGACGAGCTGGAGGAGGAACTCGAGATAAAGGTGCGTCCTCTGTCATGGCCTATCAACCAGGGAGCAAAGTTTAAAGGCGTTTATAATATATACGAAAACAAGCTCGACCTTTTTAAACCCGACAAACAGAGGGTAACGGAAAAGGTTGAAGTGGACATCAACAGTAACGACCTCGATACACATATCGGAGAACAGGATGCCGAGAAACTGCGCGAAGACCTGGAACTCGTGGAGGGCGTCTACCCCGAATTCAACGTGGAAGACTATCGTTCGGCAGCTGTGGCACCAGTATTCTTCGGTTCTGCGCTCAACAACTTCGGTGTCCAGGAGCTGCTAAACTGCTTCGTGAAGATTGCACCGAGCCCACGTCCTACACAAGCCGTAGAACGCATAGTAAAACCAGAAGAACCGAAGTTTACGGGCTTCATATTCAAGATTACGGCGAATATCGACCCTAACCATCGCTCATGTATCGCATTCTGCAAGGTGTGCAGCGGTAAGTTTGAAAGGAACAAGCCTTATCTGCACGTAAGACAGGGCAAGACAGTGCGTTTCTCCTCCCCTACCCAATTCATGGCACAGCGCAAGAGTACCATCGAAGAGGCTTACCCTGGCGACATCGTAGGTTTGCCAGACAACGGTATCTTTAAAATAGGCGACACGCTGACCGACGGCGAGAAGCTGCACTTCAAGGGACTGCCGTCATTCTCGCCAGAGATGTTCAAATATATCGAGAACGATGACCCTATGAAGAGCAAACAACTAAACAAGGGTATCGACCAACTTATGGACGAGGGTGTGGCACAGATGTTTGTAAACCAGTTCAACGGAAGAAAGATTATCGGAACAGTAGGACAGCTGCAGTTTGAAGTTATCCAATACCGACTGGAGAACGAATATAACGCAAAGTGCCGCTGGGAACCTATCCATCTCTACAAGGCATGCTGGATAGAAAGCGACGACCCGGAGGAACTGGAGAACTTCAAGAAACGCAAATACCAGTATATGGCAAAGGACAAAGACGGAAGAGACGTGTTCCTCGCAGACTCTGGCTACGTGTTGTCAATGGCTCAGCAGGACTTCAAGCATATAAAGTTCCACTTTACAAGTGAGTTCTAAAAGATAAAAAAGAGACTGTACAGAAAAATTCTGGACATAACAACCATAAGAATTTTTCGTGCAGTCTCTATCTTATATATAGATAAAACCCAAAATCGCCAATGCTAAGATACGACTTCAAAGCTGAAAGAACAAGAAGTTATATAATTATTTAACAAGACAAAGAATGACATTTAAGCATATCTCCCAAACAGTATTCATTCTCCTTTCTTTATACTCACTCACAGCATGCTACACAAAGAAAGAGGAGAAGAAAGACAACAGGCAAGCGTGTAAGACCATCGTTGCAAAACTTACTACACTTGAAAACAAATGGTACTACGTAGGTGAAATAGAGGCGAAAACTTCTACCGGTGTTGGATTTAAAGTGCCAGGAACTATTATGCGTATCTTCGTGGACGAAGGGGACTATGTTAAAAAAGGACAACTGTTGGCAGAACTTGACCCGCAAGATCTGAAGAACAGTTATGATATTGCCCGTGCCAGTCTCAACCAGGCGGAAGACGCAATGAGAAGAGTAAACATAATGCATGAAGGACAAAGCATTTCTGAAATAAAATATGTGGAGGTGCAAACCAAGCTCGAACAAGCAAGAAGCATGTATGCAGCTGCAAAGAAAAGGCTCAACGACACAAAACTCTATGCCCCCGTGCCGGGAGTAATCGGCAAAAGAGCAATCGAAGTTGGAGAAAACTACGGGATGATATTTTCAGCTTTTACAATACTTGACATTGACGAGGTAAACGTAAAGGTACCTGTTCCGGAACGGGAAATACCCAAAATAAAGAAAGGCGACGAAGCGAACGTGAAGGTTCTTGCTCTCGGAGACAACATAAACTTCACAGCCCATGTGGATGAAATTGGCGTGATTGGCGACAGACTTACTCACAGCTATGAAGTGAAGCTGCGCATTGCCAACAGACAACACGAACTGATGCATGGCATGGTATGCAACGTACAACTGTGGCCTAAATCCACACAAGGCAGAATGGGCTTCATCTTACCCGTAGCTGCCGTAAAGGAAAACACTGGAGAGGAGCATTACGTATGGGTGGTACGCAACGGAAAAGCTTACAGGCAGAAAGTTGAAGTTGGAATGTATTCTAAAGACGGTGTTGTTATATTTGGAGGAATACACGACGGAGAACACGTCATAACCGAAGGACAAAACAAAATCTGTGAAGGACAGACCATAAAGGAAATAAGATGAAAATGCCCAATTTTACAAAAGCCACGATGCACAACCATAGGCTGGTTGTCTTTTTCCTACTGCTGCTCATCATCGGCGGACTGCTGTCGCTATGGAAAATGCCAAAACAGGAGTTTCCGGAGTTTAACATGCCGGTGGCTATTGTTGCTGCGGTTTATCCTGGTGCATCGGCAGAAGACGTGGAAAAGCAGGTAACAAACAGACTTGAAGATTATCTGTTCAGCTTCAGCGAAGTTGATGCCGCTCAAACCTCTTCCGTTTCGAGCGACGGTATAGTTACAATAAGAGTAATTCTTAACGACGAGGGGGCAAAAAAAACAAATGAAGTATGGGGCAGAATAAAAGACGGACTGCCTCTACTGCAAAAGACGATTCTCCCCGCAGGAGTGCTTGGAGTTGCCGTACTCGACAACTTCGGAGACGCTGCTGCAAAACTAATTGTGCTCGACAGTAAAGACAAGAGCTACCGCGAGCTCGATGAATACGCCACGAAACTGAAAGAGCGGCTCTTGGGCGTGAAGAATATCACAAACCTTAGGAAACAAGGTGTGCTACATGAGCAGATAAGTATTTATCTCGACAAAGAGAGGATGGTACGCTTCGGAGTAAACAGTACCATGATAAGCGCAATGCTTGCCATGCAAGGTATTACGACAGGCGGTGCACATGTGGACGACGACAATATAGACTTACCGATACACGTAACCTCCAGCTACAAGACAGAAAGAGAACTCTCCGACCAAATTATCCTCAACGACCCAACTGGAAAAATTATTAGGCTGAAAGATGTGGCACGTGTAGTGCGCGAATACCCAGAAGTGAACAGCTATATCCACAACAACGGGAGAAGGGCTGTAATGCTGTGTATGGAAATGAAACGTGGCGGAGACATCATCTCTTTCGGGAAAGAGGTGGACAAGAAGGTAGATGAGTTTCGAGAAGAACTACCAGACGGAGTTCATATAACAAATATCGCCAACCAACCTAAAGTGGTAGAAGATTCTATAGTCAGCTTTCTTGGCGACCTTGTAGAAGCAATTATCATCGTTATTTTAGTAATGATGGTTCTCTTTCCTGTAAAGTCAGCAATCGTTGCCGGAACATCAATACCTATAACAATAATGATAACGTTCGGATTGATGAACATTTTCAACATTCCGCTAAACAACGTTACCTTAGCCGCATTGATTGTAGCTCTCGGAATGGTAGTTGACGATTCTATCATTATCATCGATGGACATCAGGAATTATTGAAAAAAGGAAATTCCAGTTGGTTTGCATCCGTAATGAGTGCGCACAACTATTTTCCATCGATAAGCATCGCCACACTAAGTATCTGCATGGTTTTTCTGCCAACGCTAACATTCATGCCACAGCTGTTCAGCACTTTCTTCAAGGTGTTTACATGCACATTGATAATCGCCCTGCTCACTTCACTGGTCGTGGCAATGATCATCGTACCACTGCTCAACCACAAGTTGCTTGGAAAATCTACATCTGGCAAAAGCAAAATAAAAGAATCAAAGCTGCTCACCCCTATCCAAAGGGGATATGAAAAATTGCTCCATCTATGTTTCCGGTATCCATGGCAGACAATATGTCTATGTGTACTGCTCGTCGCCGGCGGTGCATGGCTATTTATGAGTATTCCACAGAAAATGGTTCCGAACGCTGACCGAGACCAGTTTGTAATTGAAATCCACAATCCAAACGGTACGAGCATAGAACGTACGGCGGCTATTACAGACAGTGTGGCAGCTGTGATGAGAAAAGACAACAGGATTGTTGACGTAACAGAATTCGTGGGGCAACTTATGCCGCGCTTTATGGTCTCTGCCCCTATCGCAATGGGAAAGAAATCCTTCTCGCAGATTATCATAAGGAGTAAGGGAAACAAGGAGACTCTCGATTTGATACGTGACTACACAGGATATTTTGAGGAAAGGTGGCCTGACACATATGTCAGAATGTACCAGCTTTCGTATGCCATGGCAAGCGGACTGTGCGTAATGCTTGAAGGAGACAATCTTGAAGACTTGCATCAGACTGCTGATTCGGTCAAACAATATATGAGGACTGTTGACGGACTGATTTGGATCCACGACGGATTCGGAGAAAAACAAGCCGTTACAAATATTGAACTCGAGCCTATAAGTGCAGCACAGCTTGGAGTAACAAGAATGTCGGTTGCATCAAACATGGCTATGAAATATGGCGGACTGAAGGCGGGAAGTATTTGGGACGAGGATTACGAAATGCCTGTGATGCTCTATACAGCCGACCGCAATCTAAGACATGACATAAGCGATATTGGAAACGAATATATCGGGACAACCTTCGGAGGGAACGCTCCTCTTAGACAGATTGCAAGAATACACCCAGACTGGCAAGAGGCAAACATTATACATACAGAAGGGAAACGCTGTGTTAGCGTGGAGGCAGACGTAAAACCTGGATATAGTCAGGCTAAATTATCGAAAGAAATAAACATGCATGTAAGGGAGAATATAATACCAAAATTGAATAATGGTATTAAATACAAGCCCTGGGGTGCATCAAAGCTCAACGCTGATATTGCCGAACCACTTGCGGAAAGTTTTGCATGCAGTCTTTGTATAATACTTCTTGTTATGGTAATGAATTTCAAGCGGTTCCGCCTTTCGCTTTTAGCCATGTGCGGAACATTGCTCGCTCTTCCGGGGGCCGCAATAGGATTATGGTTATCAGGGAGTGACTTCAGCATGACGTCAATGCTCGGAGTATTTTCGCTTCTCGGAATAGTAATGAGAAACTCAGTTATCATGTTCGACTACGCTAACGAACAGATAAAGAAGGGGCTTTCTACAAAAGAAGCTGCCATGGAAGCTGGCAAACGCAGGATGATTCCAATCTTCCTCACATCGGCAACTACTGCCGTAGGAGTAATCCCTCTAATGTTTTCCGACAGCACCCTGTGGCCATCGATGGGATGGATTATATGTTTCGGAACATTGACGGCTACAATACTTGTCGTTACCGTCATGCCATGTGCATACTGGAAATTGATGGAGAAAAGGAAATGAACGGTTAATATCCATACATTATGAAAAAAATAAATATCTATATAACAGCAATGCTGCTTATTATTGCAGCCACAGCTAAAGCACAGAATGTCTTCACTCTACAAAAAGCCATAGACACTGCTCTGCAGAACAATACGGAGCTGCAAAAGAAAAGAATGGACACAGAATCGATGAAGGAACTGAAAAAGCAACTATACACCAAATACTTTCCACACGTATCGATTACGGCAACTGCCTTCATGCGAAACCGCGGACTCGGAGAGGGATCGGAATTGATGGACTTTCTTTTCACGGCAATGTCTGATGATAAAAGTTTTATAGCTGAAAACGTACAAATTCTGAAATACGGCGTCTTCGGCGGACTGCGCTTCGTGCAGCCTATATATACCGGAGGGAGAATAACAAGTGCAAACAAACTGTCGGAAATCGGAATTAAAGCTACAAACGAACTCACCGCAATAAAGGAAGACGAACTGAAACAGGAAGTTGAACAATATTTCTGGCAACTGGCACAACTATACGAGATGGATAAGTCACTAAGAACAATGGATTCGCTCGCAGAATGTGCAAAGCATGATGCCACTTTGGCACTGAAAGCCGGTTTAGTAACACAAAATGACAAAATGCAAGTGGACATAAAAGTTTCACAACTCGAGAGTGCTCATCTTCAAATAGACAACGGGAAAAAGCTCTGTAAAGAATATATGGCATACTTGCTCGGGACGGAAAAGATTGACAGCATTGAGTGGGACGACATTTACACAACAAAAGAGCCAACGCTTTACCAGATTGCACATGAAACAGCCTTACTTGACAGGCATGAAACAAAACTTCTACAGCTCAAAATTGACGCAACAAAACAACAAAAAAAATACGTCAGAGGCGGTCTGCTTCCAACCGTGGGGGCTATGTTTGCACTTAGTTACCACCACATGTATGCCAAACGGGACGGCGGACTATACAACAACTTCTTCGACCCTCATTCTACTGGATGGGTCGCAGCGGCAAACGTTTCCATTCCTCTCTCCGCATGGTGGGGAGGGAAACATACCCTAAAACGTTCAGACTTATCTATACGAAAGGCTGAGGTTGACTATAATGACAAAAGGCGACTGATGGAGGTTCAAATTTCAATGAAGTGGAACACTCTTAACGAAAAATACAAACAAGTGGAGGTGGCAGAAAAACAACTGCAACAAGCCAAGCAAAACCAAAAGCAACAAGCAACAGCTTATCGAAGTGGATCTTGTACAATGACTGAAAGACTACAAGCTGACGCACTATACGAAAAATCTCGCACAGCATATATCGACGCATGCATAAGATATAAAATTGCCATAAGTGAATATCTTCACGCAACTGGCAGATAAAGGGAATAAAGAAAAACATGACGTTTTCTTTTGTCCGTTTATTTTTTTACATTATCTTTGCATAAGATAGGCTGCATCTCGGAATAAGAAATGAATGAATTCATTTCATTCTTCTCGCGATTTGCACTATCTTTGCATAATATATAAACGATTAACTAAAAATTATAATACAATGAACTTGAAAGTACGCTTGTCCGTAATGAATTTCCTGGAGTTTGCCGTATGGGGCGCATACCTTACATCAATGGGTAACTATCTCGGCAAAGCCGGCATGGGAACAGAAATATCGTGGTTCTATGCCATACAGGGAATAGTATCTATCTTTATGCCTACACTGATGGGTATCGTAGCCGACAAGTGGATTCAACCACAACGACTGCTCGGACTATGCCACCTGGCTGCCGGTGCCGGTATGATAGCACTTTGCATGATCGGAGCAAATCAGGCAATGCCCGACAAAACGGTATTTATGACAATATATACGCTGAGCGTGGCTTTCTATATGCCTACTCTCGCCCTCTCTAATACTGTAGCCTTCAAGATTCTGCAAGACCGCGGCAGAGATACCGTGAAAGACTTTCCACCAATTAGGGTACTCGGTACCGTGGGCTTCATCATAACGATGTGGTTCGTAAACTGCGCAACATTCGACAACGGTTCTTTCTCTTTGACACTTGCCGACAACGCAACGAAATTCCAGTATACTCACATGCAGTTTTTCGTTTCCGGACTACTTGGTATAATCCTCTTCGTCTACAGTTTCTTCATGTTGCCACAATGTAAACTCGTGGAGAAGAAAGACAGAGGTGAAAAGAAGACTCTAATGGAGATGTTCGGACTTGATGCCTTTAAACTTTTCAAGACTAAGAAAATGGCTCTGTTCTTTATATTCTCCGGACTTCTCGGTATGTCGCTACAGGTAACCAACGGATATGCAACGCCTTTCATAACTCATTTCAAGGCGGACCCTCTACTTGCATCTACCTTTGCAGCAAATAATGCTACGTTGCTTATCTCAATATCACAGATTGCCGAAGCTTTCTGCATCTTGCTTATACCGTTCTTCTTGAAGAGATATGGCATAAAGAACGTAATGCTCATTGCAATGTTTGCATGGGTATTGAGATTCGGATTCTTCGGACTCGGCGGACCAGCATTCCCAGGCGTAATACTATTCATACTGTCATGCCTCGTATACGGTGTGGCTTTCGACTTCTTCAATGTATCGGGCGGACTGTTCGTAAATGCAGAATGTAGTGAAGATATCAAGGCATCGGCACAGGGACTGTTCATGCTCATGACAAACGGACTGGGAGCAACAATCGGTACACTTCTCGCCGGAGAGGTGGTTAACCACTATTGCTCTTGGACAGAAGAGGGATTCCTCGTGGGAGACTGGCAAACTTGCTGGTTTATCTTTGCAGGCTTCGCTCTCGTCGTTGGAGTAAGCTTCGCATTAATGTTCAAACACAAAGAGGAGTAAAGCTCCACATACAATCAAGAAAGGACAACAAGGATGAACAGGATCAGACTTCTATTCAATAATGTGTCGAAAATACTTGGAAACGAGAACATCGGACTTATTGTACTTACAGATGAACTCAAAACACGGCAAATATCTATAATTTGCGATAGAAGCACAAGAGAGGCTATAGACATGAGAATAGGGAAAATGCCTGAAACCAAAGAGATGTTGCCGGAGGTCTTGACCAGTATGCTTAAAGCAAAAGGGGCAGACAAATATGAAATTGATATAGAGGATGTGGCTAATGGACAATATGTTACTATAATTCAAGATATTTCGAATGGCGACGCATTCAGGGTGAAGGCAAGTCAAGCAATTCTGCTTTCCATAATATCCGACATACCCATCTATACCACTAAGGAGCTCATGCAGAAACAGTCTAACGTGTTCTTAGGAAAGGGAGAAAAGCTATCTCTACCTATCAATGTCGTTACAAATTCTATGCTCGAGGAATCACTAAAAAAAGCTATTGAAGAAGAAAATTACGAGATTGCTTCGAGGCTGAGCGAGGAACTCAAAAAAAGAAAAAATAAAGATCACACTATATAAAATGATAATCTATGAAAGAGGCAAGATATTTTTATGTTCCAGAAGCTGAAGAAACTACGGAACTGCCTACAGAGGAGGCTATGCATGCGCTTAGGGTGCTACGCTTGAAAAGTGATGACGAAATGTTCCTTATGGATGGCAAGGGAAACTTCTATAAGGCGGTGGTCACACTTGCTGCAACAAAACACTGCATGTATGAGATAAGGGAGAAAATGCCGCAAGAAAAGACTTGGAACGGCAATATCTGCATTGCCATGGCACCTACGAAGATGATGGACAGAACGGAATGGTTTGCCGAAAAAGCTACAGAGATTGGTGTTGACGAACTTGCATTTCTAAACTGTAAATTCTCTGAACGAAAGGTGATGCGCACGGTTAGACTCGACAAGATTGTTGTTTCTGCCATGAAACAAAGTAGGAAACCATGGAAACCGGTTATTACTCCACTTACATCATTTAAAGATTTTGTAGGTAAAGAAAGACCCGGACTTAAATTTATTGCACATTGTTATAACGAGGTGGAGAGTGTTGATTTATTCGACTCTCTTCAGAAAAATAAAGCGGAAGCTGAAAGCATTACCGTACTTATCGGTCCGGAGGGGGATTTCTCTATCGACGAAGTGAAACTCGCCATTTCAAAAGGGTTTATTCCAGTTTCCTTGGGCAAGAGTCGGCTTCGCACAGAAACGGCTGCTCTCTATGCAGCCATGGCTGCTCAGCTAACTTGCAGAAAGGAATAATCATACACAAGGATTTAAAGTAAAAGGACTAAATATTCAGGATATGAAATGTATAAAAAAAACGATATTGCAAATGCTGGCAGTTATTGCCTGCATTTGCATTTATTCTTCATGCTCCAGTGATGATTATATCGATGCCATCCCGGAAAACAGTAATGCCCTGGTTGCTGTCGACACAAAGGCTCTTAATGAACAAACGGGAATGGCTGACAATAATGTAGTAAAATCGCTGTTACAGGTTGACGACGTAGAAAAATGCGGCATTGACTTTTCAAGCAAGCTCTATCTGTTTGAGACTACCGACGGAAATCTCGGATGCTGTGCAAAAGTTGGCGACAAGTCTACTATTACAGACTGGCTCGCTACACTCAACAAGAAGGGACTGTGCAGCAATACAACCGAAAAGCGCGGCTTTACCTTTGCACTACTCCATGGATCCTGGGCTGTGGGCTATTCTGGAAAGGCTGTAATCATTCTCGGACCAATTCTTCCAGCGCAACAGGCTGACGCAATAAGAACCATTGCCAAATATTTGAAACAAGATGAAGACGACGGCATTAGAGCTACCCCGTTGTTCGACAAACTCGACAGCATCAACTCACCGGTAGCTATCGTAGCACAGATTGATGCTCTACCGGAAAAACTCGCTGCCCCATTCTCTATCGGTGCTCCTAAAGGTGCTGATGCATCTCAACTTTGTATTGCTGCATCGTTGACGACAAGCAGTAAAGGATGTATGAGTATCAGTGGCGAACCTTTCTCGTTTAATGGCGAAATAGATAAAGCTCTGAAAGCATCTAATGATAAATTCAGAAAAATAAAAGGGAATTACATTAACAACATACCAGGGAATACGCTCTGCTCTATATTTATGAATGTCAACGGAAAGGATTTTGTGAATATGATGCACAATAGCGCAAGTCTTGGAGTTCTACTCGCTGGCATGAACACAGCTATCGACATGGACAACATTCTAAGGAGTGTTGACGGTGAAATGGCATTTGGCATTGATGCTTTGTCTGACAAAAATATCAATATGAGCATGGCGGCACAACTCGCAAAAACCGATTTCCTAAAAGATGTTGACTACTGGAAAAAATCATGTCAGGCAGGTTGCAGCATAAACAACTGTGGCAAGGATAAATTCGTATACAACAGTAGAGATGCAAAATTCTGGTTTGGAGTATCAGCATCAAAGGAGTTCTACGGAAGTTCTAAAGAGGAGGTAGCAGACAACATTCTGAGACCCACAAAAAGCCAGTTCCCGACAGATGCGAAAAAGCTTATACAAGGTCAGCGCTTCTGCATGATAATAAATACAAAACAGATAATTGAACAGAACAAAGACCTTTCTGTTGTAACCGATTTGCTAAAACCGCTCTTCGGTAATGTGAATTATATAGTATACAGTATAAAATAGATTCTGCAAACAGAAGAAAATGGAAACAATTACATTTGACAATGTGGTGCCACATGTATTCGCACATCAAGAAAAATTTGACTCGGATATATGGAAAAGCTGTGCCACTTTTGAGAAAGACAAGCTATACCTCGTCGAGGCGGAAAGCGGAAAAGGAAAAAGTACTTTCTGCAGCTACATCCTCGGATACAGGCATGACTACACCGGAAAAGTAACATTTGACTCAACTTCTACACTAAGCTACAAGGTAAAAGACTGGGTAGAAATGAGAAAGAATCACCTTGCTTACCTTTTTCAGGAATTAAGACTATTCCCCGAGCTGACAGCATGGGAAAACGTCGAGATAAAGAATAAACTGACGAAGTTCAAACAAAGGAAAGAAATTGTGGAATGGTTTGACCGTCTCGGCATCGCCGACAAACTCGACAGTAAAGTGGGTCTCATGTCATTCGGACAACAACAGAGGGTCGCCATGATAAGGGCTCTCGTACAACCATTTGACTTTATTCTCGCAGACGAACCAATCAGTCATCTCGACGACCGAAACTCTGCTATAATGGCAGACATTATGACGACGGAAGCAAAAAGACAAGGTGCCGGCGTTATAGTTACCAGCATCGGCAAACACATGAATTTAAAATACGACAAAACATACAGATTATGAATTTGGTTTGGAAACTTTTAAAACAGCATATCAGCGTTCCACAGTTCGTTGGATTCTTCTTTGCCAACCTCTTCGGAATGTTTATCGTTTTGCTCGGATTCCAGTTCTACAACGACGTTCTGCCTGTTTTTACATCGCAGGACAGCTTTATGAAGGCTGATTACCTAATAGTAAGCAAGAAGATTGGAGCTGCAAGCGCCATTTCGGGCAAATCCAATACATTCAGTAACTCAGAACTCGACGATTTTGCACAACAGAAGTTCACTAAGAAAGCTGGAAAATTTACATCTACAGAATATAAAGTAGATGCAAATATGGGTGTTAACGGACAGTCTATTCTTAATTCCGAGCTTTTCTTTGAAAGCGTACCAGACGGATTCGTCGATGTACCACTACAAGATTGGACATATACTGAAGGTAGCCATGAGGTTCCAATCATTTTACCGCGTACATACATAAATATGTACAACTTCGGATTTGCACAGACACATTCTCTGCCGAAAATAAGTGATGGACTCGTTGGGATGATTGATTTCAAGATTTTTATCCACGGCAACGGACACAGCGATGAATACAAAGGAAAGGTTATAGGATTCTCCAATAGACTGAATACTATACTCGTGCCACAGAAATTCATGGACTGGAGCAACGGATACTATGCACCGGGAGAGAAATCAGACCCTACCCGACTTATCGTAGAGGTAGGCAATCCTGCCGACGACAATATTACCAAATATCTTGACCGAAAAGGATATGAGGTTGAGAGCGACAAGCTACAGGCAGAAAAAACTACTTATTTCCTAAAAATGATAGTATCGCTCGTGATGGTAATCGGACTTATAATCAGTCTTTTAAGTTTCTATATCCTTATGCTGAGCATATACTTGCTCGTACAGAAGAACTCTACAAAACTTGAGAACCTGCTTTTAATAGGATATAGTCCACAACGCGTTGCTATGCCATATCAAATACTTACGATTTGCCTAAATATTGCAGTACTGTTCATAACATGGACCATTTTGTATTTCGTAAGAGACTACTATATGGGAGTTATCGAAACACTCTTCCCACAAATCGAGAGCGGAAGCATGATGATGTCCATTGCATTAGGTTTGGGACTTTTCATACTCGTTACAGCGATTAACCAAATCGCAATACAAAGGAAGGTGATGAATATATGGAAAAGGAAAGAATAACTTTATAATAAAGAATCAGAAATTATGAAAATAGACTTCAACAACATTAAAGAAGAAAAAATCATGAACTTCAAGGGCGGAGAGGGTGAACTCTCAACCCGCAACTTTATTGACCAAGACAATAAAATCATGATGAGTCGACTTGCTCCAGGTGCATCAAGCGGATACCATAAACACGAAGGGAACTGCGAGATTGTATATATTGTAGAAGGAGAAGCGACCTTCATATATGACAACAAGGAAGAAGTGATAAAAGCAGGCGAAGTTCACTATTGTCCTAATGGCCATAGTCACTCGATGATAAACAAAACAGAAAAAGACCTTGTTTATTTCGCTATCGTACCATCCCTATATAAATAAGGTGTAAGAAGTGGAAATAAGAGAAAATACGTAAAATAATAAGAAAAAAGATACAATATCTTCATTTTTCTCTTCAATTGTTTTGGTGATTAAAAATAAATCACTACCTTTGCACCGCATTAAACGAAATGCCTGTGGTAACAGAACAAACCGGAAGGAAGTTTGGGTGAGTGGCTGAAACCAGCAGTTTGCTAAACTGCCGTACGAGTTTATCGTACCGGGGGTTCGAATCCCCCAGCTTCCGCAGGATTTCGAAATGTAAAAGCAAAGGATGGTGGATTCATCTAATGGT
>DBKQ01000093.1:47393-49081 GCA_002298545.1 Prevotella sp. UBA746 | reverse complement strand
CTGCTCGGCATTAAGCTTCACCTTTGCGAAGTCCACGCCCCCGGCACCAACATTCCTGTATTTGGCATACTGCAAGGCAGAGAGAGCATCGACACAGTTAAGCTGGAAATCGTCGAGAGGGTCGATATAGTCCTGGTCGTAGCTCTGCGGCGAGAGATAGCCGGCAAAGACACACGTGTCGTTGCACGATATGGAAACGGGCGCGTCGAACACCGAGGAACGGAAGAAGTCCGTCAGAGCGTCAACGGTTACTATATTGACGGCGGCAGTAGAAGAAAGTATATGAGCGAACGTGTCGCTTGCACTACCCTCTATCGTAATGGCGTCGTCGGCGGCAAGATACACTCCGGCAGAGCCGTCGTCAAGACGGGCGGTGCCTTCAGGGAGGGAAGGTATCGAGATGGCGAGAGAAATGGTGTCGCCCTTGCGGTTGATAAAAGAGGCTTGGTAAATCATATTTTTGTAGGTTTTGTAAGTGGGGTAGGTGGGGTAGGTTTTGTAGGGGGGGGAGCTATGGAGTAATCTCATTCCCTCCCTTGGGGAGGGTTAGGGTGGGTTATCATATCCTATAACTTTTCCCCGATATTCTCCTGTGGTTCTGCATCACTCCATACAGACTGTTACCCTTGATACGGAACTCCACCACCTGCGGCTGAGCCGAGGCGGCAGCCATCATCGCCACGGAAGAGATGGCGGAGTAGTCGAGACGTCCGGGCGACGTGTCCACACGTGGAGTGGAGACGTTGCCGTCGGCGATGTCGAAGAGGCGGCGCTGCTGCGCCTTGTTGAGAATCATCTCACCGCTGTTCACACCCACCATCAACTTGTCGCCCCGCTCCTGAGAGCCGGCAACCACACCGCCGGTGGTGAATCCGCTGATTGTAGCAATAAGGCTGATGAGCTGTGCCGTGCCGGCAATACCGAAGGCGAGCCATGCTATCCATCCAGCTTGAGCCGCCGACACCATAGCCTGTGAAAACGAGAGAACGAGCTGTCCGATAGCGGCGATAACCATACCCGCCTTGGCTGCGGCGGAATCCTCGCCGAGCTGTTGCAGGGCACTACCCAGAGCCGAGCAAGCCGCACCGGCAGCGGCAAAGCCCTGGGCGGTAGGTTGGGAGATGCTGGCAATACTTTGCAGAGCCTGTTGCACGCCGCTGAAACTCTGAAGGTCGATATTGGAGAGTGAGGCGATGGCCTGCTGCATGCGCTCCAGTTCTTCGGTACCCTTGACCTTTACGTTCACCTTGATATTGGAAGTGTCGACACCCTTAACCTTCCCCATGTCGAGAGATGAAGACACGACAGACTGCTGTATTGAAGTTGCTTTACCTTGTGTGCCGGCATTGACGGCGGCACTTGCAGCAGTCTGTTGTATCTTTGTGCGCTCACGGGCGAGCATGTCGAGGAGAGACTGGAGAACCTCCTTGAGCCCCGCGTCCTTGGTGTGGTTGATTTCCTGTTGGAGGGCGTTGATTTGACCCTGGAGGGTGGTGTCCTCTTTGGGGGAGGATTGGGTAGAGGGGGTAGATTTGGTAGGTTTGGTAGGTGTTGTAGGGGAGGTAGGCGAGGTAGGGGAGGTAGGGGAGTAGCCGTTGTATTTGTTGTAGGTGGTATTGGAGTTTTGCTTGACGAGAGACTCCATCTGAGAACGGTAATTTTTAGCCTCAGACATTTTGGAGCTGTAT
>DBKQ01000093.1:0-47246 GCA_002298545.1 Prevotella sp. UBA746 | reverse complement strand
TCCTGTTCGGCAGTAGCCGCCTTGTTGGCGAGATCACGTATTTTAATCTCGTTTATCATCTGGTTGCAGTAAGCCTTGGAGTTGCCGACAAGAGCCGTGTACCACTGGGAGACGGAACTGTAATAGCCCATACTCTCGCCGTATTTCTGGTTCATGTCGTCTACAACCTTCTTCTCCTCCTTTTTCGAACCCTTGAAGTTGCGGAGCGTGGCGATGTCGGTATTCAGGGCAGCCACTACGCCGGCAATCTGCTGTTGCTGTTGTTTGTGGGCGGCGGCAGCCTGCTGCTCAGCTTCAGAGAGTTGTTTGGTACTGGAGGCGGCGGAATCGGTAGAGGAAATCATTTCGGTAATGATCATATTCAGACCGACAAGGACAGTACCGATAACCGAAGCGCATATAAGACTCTGTACGGCAGTTCTCAGTGAATACACACCAGCCGTTGCCATTGAAGTGCTCACTCCGAGAGATTTCAGAATACTGTCGGCAGCAATGCCCGAAGTGCTCCATAGCCATGTACTGGCTGTAGTCAACTTTTGAGCAATATTCAATTGTGTAATGACGGCAATCACTCCCCTCATGCTGTTGCTTACCGTGATAAGCGACGTAACAATAGAAAGAGCCTGAGCTGTGAGTGTGATTTGCGGCAGATACTTTTGCGCGAGCTCGCCTACTTGCAGTTTAATTGCAGCAAAACGCATCTCGACATGCTTCAATTGTCCTGCATCTGTCTTCCCCAACTGGGCATTCATGTTGCCCACGTTGTCGGTGATTATTTCAGCAAGCATGGCTGCACGTTGCTGTTCCGTACCGAATTTCATTACCTTTTCCTGAGATTCGGTAAAGGTTATGCCGACACGCCGCAGGGCGGAAGTCTGGCCCTGCATCGCCTTTCCCAACAAGTTTCCGATATTCCGGGCATCCTCCTGAGTGTTGTTCACTCCTTTCTGTTGGGCTATGAGGTTGTTCATTGCCGGAATAAGAGTGTTGAGCGTAGTCTTCTCGTTCAGAAAAGTTGCAATCTGCTGTGCTCCCATGCGTTGCACTGTCCCGCTGACAACGCCGAGCTGCGACTGGACACTGATAACCTCGTTCACCTTCTTAATATCCTGGTCGGTGGCATCCATGCGCTGGCGCATAACCGTGGTCAGAAGGGTGTTAGACTGCTGTACGGCGTTATAGCTGGAGGCAAGACCAGCCATGACATCGCGGAGATTGTTGACGGCAGAGGACATGTTCTGAACAATTGCCGTGGCTTGGTTGAATGTAATAAGTTTGTCGCGAAGTTGCCCAGACGAACTCTTTGCCTCGTCGAAAGACTGACGAAGTTTTTTTACATCCGTAGTAACGATTCCTATTCCTTCCTTACCGTCAATATTGATTTTTATGTTAAACTTTACATCTTTCGACATTTTTGTTATGATTTATTTGTTTATTAAAGCTTTATTTTAGTATATTTGCAGTGCATTAAATAATACAGCTTATGAAACCGATAGATGACATGACAAAAGAGGAGAAGAAAAAGGCTTTTGAGGAAATTAAACCTGCCAATAGATTCTTCACTTGTTTATGGCTCATAGACTTATTTTATTCTATGAGCAATTTTAGCGTAAACAGCATCTTTGCCTTTATTGTCATTTCTTGCATATCCTGCTTTGTTTGCGGCAGATACCAGATGTTGAAAATTGCATCGTCAGATGACAATGATTCATATCCTTGGTATTATGGTACACTGTAAAGGTTATTCATGGCAGGGATAAGCGTCATAAGGCTCTGTTTCTGTTCTTCAACCTTTCTATCGCCATGTGTTCCGCTTCCGACAATTCCCATACTGTAGCCCTTGCCTCTTCTGCCTTGCGTTTTGCCTCTTCTGCTGCGTGAGTCCTTTCTCTTACTTCGGTCTCGTTGCCGAAAAGGTCAAGTACTTTCATATTGTTTTGTAGGTTTTGTAAGTTTTGTAGGTGCGGTAGGTGGGGTAGGTGTAGTAGGGAGGGAAGTAGGGGTAATGCCTAAATCTCCTTTCCTTTTTCCATCTCCATTCTCTTCTTAGCCCTTGCAAGACGCTGCTCTATAGTGAGGTCGTCGCCGTGGTAGGAGAGATGAGAGAGCTGGGAGGACTGAGAGAGCTGAGAGAACTGGTTATCTTTATTCTTCTTATCCCACGGCAGGGGAACGAGCTGCTCCTTACGGATGCGGTTTTTGCAGTGGGGCTGAATGGTGATAGCGGCAAGCAGACGCATGCGCTCCCAGGAGTCCTCAACGTGCTGTTCCTGATTACGGGAAAAGGCTTCGGACACTGACGAAAACTCCTCCGGCGAGAGACGACAGAAATCGTCGAGCCTCATCCCGATAACTCCAACAGCATATCCCATAAGCTGGCATATTGTCAGCTTTTTTTTTCGCCGTCGCCTTCCGCTTCATCAGCGCCATCTTCAGGTGCGTTAGCCTTATTCCACTCTTCAAGATCCTCAGGAGAGAGAGCGTCGGCGAAGTCGTCGAGCGACATATTGAACTCGATATTCTCGTTCTTGCACTCAGATTTTATGCAGCAGTAGAGGAAGGTGAGAGTGTCGGTGATGCTTCCGGCATCCATTTCGGTAACCTCCTTGCCGGTCTCGCGCTTGAAACGGAGCATGGCTCCTAAGGTTTGACGGCAGGGGTATTCTTTGTTGTTGATGTTGATAGTGATTGATTTTGACATGATTCTTTTCTTTTTAAATGGGAGTTCTGGGAGTTCTGGGAGAACTGGGAGTTTTTCGGAGTTTTTCGGAGAACTGGGAGTTTTGGGAGAACTGGGAGAACTGAGAGCTTTCGGAGAACTCGGAGAACTCGGTGGAAATTAATAAAAGTTATTCCTCAGCGCTTGGCTTTCCCGGATAAATTTCCGGTTCGCCGTCGTTCTTCAGTGAGATGCTGTAAGTAGCATCATCCTGAGCCGGTGCAGACTGCTCCAGCGAGTCGATAACGAAGTTCCCCTTAACATAAGGGGTGGAGTCGCCTTCACGCTCGAAAGTCTCAACGGCAATGCTGTCGCCAGCTCCCCACAGTGGGGAAATCTGAGAGAAACCGTTTTCGGTCTCGCCGGTGAAGATAAGACCCTCAGCCTTAATCTCGATAGAGAGGGAAGTAACACTCTGTCCCTTCCACAGTCCGGCGCTCTTCTTCTTAGAGGCAATCGGTTTCACGGCATGCTCCTTTGTCTCGCTGCCGAAGGTTAGGGTGTGGGTGGTGCAGTGGCCGACACATTTGTCGTCAACTTTAAGCAGCAGGTCGCTGCCGTTTACATAATTGTTGTTGCTCATAATGGTTATTTTTTTAGGGTTGATGGTTTTTATTAAAGGTTTGTAGGTGGGGGAGGTGGGGTAGGTTTTGTAGGTGGAGTAGGGGAAGGTAAGGGTAATAAATCCTAATTCCTTATTCCAAAATCCTAATTTCTAATCCCTTAAACTTTAAATTCAAAGATGAGTTTCTGGACGAAGGCATCGTTTTCCCATGTTTCCTCAGAACTTGACAAGACGGAACTGCGAATAAAGATACCGTTCTTGTCGTATTGTACACCGTCGAGAATCTGGCGAACCATTTCAGCGATAGTGATACTTTTTTCGTAAGATGCGGCATAGCTGTTCACCTGAACCGTTACCATCTCACTGCCCGTTCGGTAGCCCTTTACGCTTATCTGTTCCGTTTTAACACGGCGATATGCTACATAAGGGAGATCAGCTTTGTCGGTTATGATTGGGAAGATCTTTGTTACGGCAGAGACAAGTGTCTTGTCGGAAGATAGGAGGTCGTTGATGGCCTCGCCGATGGAAATTGATGTTTTTTGCATGTTGTTTTCTTTTAGGTGGGGTAGGTGTTGTAGGGAGGGTAGGTGGGGGTAGGTTTTGTAGGTGGGGTAGGGGATAATTCCTAATTCCTCTTTCCTAATTCCTAATTCCTTAAATTATTCCTGCTTTTCTTGCTACTTTTTCAACGGCGATCTCAACCTCAGAAAAGAGGTCGTTTTCGGCAGTCTGGAGCATTTCGTCTTCGGCGGCAGCCATGAAACCGTAGGAGGGCATGGAGCCGGTGATGTGTCCGCGACGCATACCGTTGCGGGTGAAACGTCCCACGGTTCCTTCCTCAGCCCACAAGAGAACAGGTTTCAGAAACCCACGCCGGTTCTTGTGCATGCTCTTTACATTACCCTTGCCGGGCTTTACGGTGAGCATAAAGCCACCGCCACGGGAATAGATGCGGGTGCGTATACCTTTATGGAGGTCGCTTTTGCTACCCATAACATGAAGACCACTGCTGTCGAGCTTTCTCTCGGCAATAGCTTTCACCTTCTTCGCCTCGGCGCGATAGGCACGCTTGAGGGAGTTGCGGATCTGACGGGGAGTCATCTCGCGAAGGAGGTTGGTAAGGGGAGTGTCCATGATCTTTTTGTTTTGTAGGTTTTGTAGGTGGGGGAGGGGTTGTAGGTGGGGTAGGTTTTGTAGGTTTTGTAGGTTTTGTAGGGGAAGCTATGGAGTAATAATTCCTAATTCCTCTTTCCTAATTCCTAATTCCTCTTTCCTAATTCTATTCGTTTACTCTTTCACACTGTAAGGTTTTATAGGCGCGGTCGTGTCCGTAGGGTACGATATTCGTTACCGTATAGAGATAACCTCCATAATGACGTACACGCCAGTTGTCGGCGATACGGTGCTCAGAACGAATGACGAACTGGGCGGTATAGTTGGGGAAGTGTTCCTGAACTTCCTCCGAACGATTGCCGCGTTGAGCAAGCATATAAGCGTGGATTCTCCTTGCAGGGGAGTATTCCACCTTTTCTTCACCAAAGGAATTGGTGGTTCTCACCGGTTCCATAATGTCGAGATAATCACGCATCCATCCTGATTCCATAGTTGTTTGTTTTTTGAGGTTTTTGGGAGAACTGGGAGTTCTGAGAGAACTGTTTCCTGGGAGTTCTGAGAGAACTGGGAGAACTGGAGTAATCCCTGTTTCTTCCCCTTGGGGAGGGTTAGGGTGGGGCTTTACTCTCTTGCCAGTTTACGATACTGTTTCAGCAGAGCCGGTAACATCGGGTTCTCGTGGAGTTGCTGAGAAGAAACAGCCTGAGTGTTCTCGTCGAAAGAGGCGGCAGCCATGAGCACCGCCTGGACTATCGGGAGGGGCAGACCGCCATTGCCCATTTCCAGAAGTTCGTCGAGAGAGCGGTTAGTGGAGTTCACCACATAAGCCTCAGCAGCATCGAGACGGAGCTGAAGTTTCTCGTCGTCGGCACGGATGTCGTCGGCACGGATGTGCTTCTTGAATGTATCGAGGGATATTATGCTCATATTCTTTTTAATTGATAAGACTGATAGGACTGATGGGAGTTCTGAGAGAACTGTTTTCTGGGAGTTCTGAGAGAACTGAGAGAACTGGAGTAACCCCTATCCCCTCCCCCCTTGGGGAGGGTTAGGGAGGGGCTCTTCCCCTTGGGGAGGGTTAGGGCGGGGATCTTCCCCCCCTGGGGAGGGTTAGGGTGGGTGTTACTGTCCAACCTCCTTGCTCAACATAGCAAACGCCTGATCACGGAGAACAGTGATGGCGTAGTCGAGGTTGAGAACGAAGTCGATGCTGTTCTTGCGGGCGAGAGTGTAAGGATCGATGATAACAGACATCTCTCCGAACAGACCCTGAGGAGCATATTTGAACGCTCCGAAGAGAACGTCGCCCTCAGTTACATAAGAAGAGCAGAATACCGGAACACCGCTGATCTTGCCATTCTCGTCGACAATGGCCTGGTTGGCACCGTCCCACTTTGGAGTGCCTTCAAGCAGAGCCTTGGTCGTCTCAGTCATTACATAGCAGAGGCCCTCCGGCATGACGTTGCTACCGAGAACAGTACCCTTCAGCTTCAGAAGCTGTGCCATAGTAGGAGCGTCGCCTGTGTACTCAATCTTCTGTGCGGTCTTCAGATTGACGAACGGTCCGACAAGGTTGGTCGCATTAGAAACCTTAGTCTTAGAGAACATGATTTTGTTCATCAGGGCAGCAGCAGCCACAGGGATGTACTGGGTGCAGACAGTCATCAACAAATCGTCGGTCTCGTTGAGAGTCTCACGGGTGATAGGAACAGCCACGCCGATACGCTCCGGTTTAGCGATAAGTTTGTTCACCGGAATCTTGGTGTCGCCCAGGGCAACGCCCTCGTCGTTGACAGTAGCCTCGAAGGCCTCGACAACAGGCCATGTGTAGTTGCCTTTAAGTCCGGTGAGCAATGGAGAGCCGATAGCCGAGAGGATAGTACGGCTGTAGAGCGGTTCAACGATATCGCCCATAGTAACAGGAGCCGGGTTAGTGCTTGTAGCTGGGTCGGCATAGCCGGAAGTGTTTCCTCCGAACGAGTAGGAAACGGCACGGCTGATTTTTAACTCGAAACGTTTGCCCTCGGCGATACACTCGCGCATCTTGCGTGTAGCGTCGGCGATATCCTCGTGGCGCATAACCGCGATGGTAGGGGTGTTTGCCTTGATTTTCATTTCGAGAATGTCGAGCTCGCGGTAGAGCTGCTTCTGCTCTCCCTTTTCGGCATCGGTAAAATCCTCGCGCTTCTGATCACTTTCGAGATTCTCCGCCATCTCGGTAAGGCGTGCCTTGATAGCGTCGATGCGCTCATAGGCAGAACGGAAATTAAAAACTGTTTTTGGCATGATTTTTTATTTTAAAATGATTATGGATTTTGGGAGAACTGAGAGAACTGAGAGAACTGATTTGGGAGTTCTGGGAGAAATGGGAGTTATAGGACTAATAATTCCTAATTCCTCTTTCCTAATTCCTAATTCTTTTTCTTGCTTCGCGAAGTATCGCAGCCTTCTTCTTCAGGTCGGGCATTGGCTCCGGTTTGGCAAAACTGATACCGTGGTCCTCGACTTCGCGGCGTGTTACCTCCGTCTGTTCATAGGCAGGGTCGGGGGTGAGGGTGAAGTCATAAACGTTGTCGATACGCTTAACGTGGCGGAGGAGCACCTCAGTATCACCCTCCTTGATTTTCTCGTAACTGACGGCATTCTCGCTGTCGTTCTCGTCGGTAGAGTACATGAAAGAGCAGCCGTCGATGTCGCCTCGCTTTACGAGTTCGAGAGCCTTGTCGCCGTCGGCAGTGTTAGGCATCTCAGCCCAGAACTTCACTCCAGTGGAATCAACCTCATACGAGAGAGTGCCCTTGCCCTGATTGCTACGGGCGAGGATAATCTGGCGGTTGTGGAACATGGTGAGTTTGATGTCCTGTCGGCTGAGAGTGTCGGCAGTAAGACAGCCTGGCTCCAGCACTTCATAATAGTCATTCCACCAGTCGCAGAGCAGCTTGGAGCGAACACCGAACTTCAGGGCATAGCCCTCGATAGTGCGGCTCTCTTCGCCCTCAGGAGCCTCACGGAGATGGAGACCGGAAACGATTGAGATAGTTCTTTTTTGCATATTGTTTTGTTTTTAATAGGACTAATAAGACTTATGGGAGTTCTGGGAGAACTTGGAGTTCTGAGAGAACTATGGAGTAGTCTCTGTTCCCTCTCCTTGGGGAGGGTTAGGGAGGGGCTGTGGGTTAGGGAGGGGCTATAGACTACTATGTTTCCATTATCCCTTTCAGGTTCGCCGACACAAACACCTTGTCGCCGCCTTCCACCTGTGGCTGGTTTTCAGCCTGGCGCCACTCGTTGACAGTAAAGATACCACACTCGATGGTTGCCTTCTGATAAGCGGCACGCGACTCGAGGTCGAGCGAGAACACTCCCTTGCGGTCGAAGCGGAAAATCTGCCGGCAACACAATTCACGGGGAATAAGTTTGCGGGTAAATTCAGCCTCAATGCGCTTGAGGATAGGGTCGAGCGTCATTTGAAGATAAGCAGCACCCGCCATCTCGGCAGACTTGTAGTTGTTGGAAGTATCGTCGAAGACATACGACGGATTGACACCGAAGAAACGGCAAATCTCTCGAACCGTGAATTTGCGGCTCTCCAAGAACTGCATATCGGTACTGGAGAGCGAGAGCTGGCTGAAAGCCACCTGTCCCGGCAGACTGACGATGCGCTGTCCGCTCTGGAAACAGTCGTCAATATCCGTAGCGGCACTCTCCAGCTGTTTGTCCTGATATTCTCCGAAACCCTGAACACCCTTGTCGTTGCTGACAAGACCTCTGACGGTTCCCCCGTTAGAAAATCTGTTTTGCGTCTCCATATCGCCGGCACTGGCAATATCCACCGTACGGCGGGCATAAGAGAGAACACTCTCGCCGTGCATGCCGTCGGAAGAATATATATACAGATGTATCATGTCCTTCTCCGGGAACGTTCCGTAAACACCGGTGTAAGGATCATGAACCGTATATGTAGCGTTCACCACGTCGTGAGACACCGTATTGTTGGAGCAGAGGACGAGGTCGGTAACTTCTCCGTTCACACGTCTTGGATAAATATAGGCATTACCCTCAACGAGAATCTGGCGGATTGCCATAGACCAGAAGTCGAAGATAGACCGCTCCGGCTGTGGCTGCACATGAAGCAGATAATGGAGTGGGCTGTCAATATCCTCGACGTAGCGGTCGCCATTGCGCTTCATATACTGGAGCTGCAGACTTGCCACAGAGTCGGAGAGGATGCGGACACAGCGGAACACCGTAGCAACGGCAAGTGAGCCTCCGGTTTCGCCCCATATAAAAATACCTCTACCGTCACGCACAGGGAGGAGGTTGCTGCGTGTGGTAGAGGTGGCGACATCTTGACTGTCGCGAGAGAGAAAATTTTTTACGTTATTCCACCATTTACTCATATTGGCATTTTATTGGGTTTGAGTTATGCTGGATTAGTCAGCGAGTTATTTTGATGTAAAGTTACGAAAAAATCCACGGCATACAGGGATATGCAGAGAGTGGAAGCGGATTTTTCGCTTATAATCTCTATATAAAGTATGATAATGTGTCAAAAGCATGCCTTATCGATGAAACAAAACAGATACTGACGAACTATTATGTTTATGGTTCGCCCATGGCTTCCACTATTATTGAAACCTGCTGAGGAGTGAAAGAGCGCCTGCTGCCGTCGTATCCGGTAACACGGAGACGGTCGGTCAGTCCGGGATAGAGATCCATCCACTGGCGCAGCTTCTTCCATGCGAAATCAGGTTTGAGAGTGGGGCAATACAGACAGGCAAGTTCTTGTCTGCCGTATTCTCTGATGGTAAATGGGAGGTTGTTCTTTTTCATGAGGAGTTGTTTTTGGATTTTTGGTGAGAAGTGATGGGAGAGCTGAGAGCACTGAGAGCACTGAGACGAGCATCCATGCAGACCGATGTAAAGGTACGGAGAAAATAGAGGAAAATCTTTTCTTTTTACAAGAATAACAGGACGTAACAGGACGTAACGGCAGACAAACACCCGCAAACGTCAGGAACCGCAGAACGGGGAGACTCGGATCCTTACCTTTGCAGCGGCAATAGTGCCACAGGATCCTTAAAAAAAGAGAGGGAAACAGTTATGATTAAGTACAAGAAGTATCAGAACAACAATCTCATCAATGAGGGGAGTTATCAGAAATGGTATGTCCGTGCGGTGAGCGAACTTGTAGAGTTCGACGAGTTTATCCAGCACATGGCAAAACACCATTGTGTGTTCAGTGAGGCAACCATCCGCGGCGTGATCATCGAGATGGAGACCTGCTTGAGAGAGCTTTTGCTCGACGGCAAGGCGGTGCGTATCGACGACCTCGGCATCTTCCGCCTGGGTATTCACTGCAACGGAGCGGCGACGGCAAAGGAGATAACGGGGAACAGCATCAAGAGAGTGAACTTGAATCTCTTCCTCGGCAAGAAGTTCCGCTCGGCAGACCTCTTTAATGAAGCTCAGTTCAGGGAGGCGGACAAATACACCGGCTTTGACGAGATTGACGGTGAGGAAGCAGCGGGAACGCAGAGCCTCGACGACGGAGAAAAGATGGTTACTGAGTAGAAGCGTAACGTTTTAGGTTAAAAAAGAGACCTTGTAGCTGATGGAGCTGCAGGGTCTCTTTTTTTTTATTTCCCTTCCGTGAGGGCGAGAACTCTTTCGATTTCCTTCTTCAGGAGTTGCAGCTCGTGGCGAGCCATCCAGAAGTCTTGTTCAGGGACGAAAACGTGGAAAGTGTTGCTGTCTGAAATTGAAATTCTCATAATTGTGTAATTTTTAATTGTTAATAATTTGGTTTTTGGGAGTCCTGGGAGAACTGGGAGAACTGGTTTGGAAGTTCTGGGAGAACTGGGAGAACTATGGAGTAATCTCATTCCCTCCCTTGGGGAGGGTTAGGGTGGGTGTCATTATCTCTGATAAGAATACAGCAGTCCTATAGTCATGAGCATGGTGATAGTTCCGTCAATCTTTCGGTAGTGGGAAAGTTTTATCGGCTTTTTGTTCTCCAGGCGGTCCTCGTCGAGCATGCAGTTCTGAAGACAGAACACGTTGATAGGATTACGGTTCAGTTCGATGCCTGGCGGGTCGGCATAGGTAAGCATCTCGAACGCCTCCACCGGGAGATTAAACGAACCATAAGTCTGGCTGAACGGAGTGAGCGCTCCGTTGTTGCCCACGCTGGCAAGAATGTTCACCAGCTCTTGACTCTTGTACTGGTCGTATCCGATACGGATAATATTGAGAACAGAAGAGCGCCGGAGAATGTCGTTAGCTATCATCTTCACGTCGATACGGTTTCCGTGGCACAGGAGGAGGTGGTTCTCTGCCGCCCACTGGCGATAGAGCTGCTCGTTAGGGTGCCCGGCAAGACAGCCATCGGGAAAGTAGTAGTCAGTATGACAATAAAACTTCTTCGACTGAGGAGAGTAGAGAGTGTAAGACACGGCAGAGAAGTCGTCGCGGACGGAGAGGTCGAAGGCAACAGCGCAAGCCGGGTGTCCCTGGACGCGGTCGATAGAAAAATCCGTCAACAGATCCTTTGCCTTCTCAGGAGAGAACCACGTCTTCTGTTCGTTCACACAGAAGACATTGAGCAACTTCGTGCGGAACGTCATCATGTTCTCCGCCGAGAGTTGAGCCGTCTGCCATTCCTTCTCATAATAGTCGCTCTGTACGGTGATGCCCAAATGGGGCTGCACCTTGTGCCAGGTGTCGGGAGAGTCTTCAGCATCGTCAACATCAGGCATGAAGAGCGAGGCAAAGACGTTGTCATTCTTTATGTCCCCCTCCAATACAGACTTTATGCCCTCCAACTCATGATAAAACGGTCCGTCGAGAACTTCCGAAGCCGTGGTAATAACCACGGTGAGCGGTTCGCGCCGGGCTCCCATACTGGAGGTAAGTACATTCTTCAGGTCGGCTCCGTTCTTTCCAGCCGTGTTCCGCGCCTGTGCATACTCATCCATGATAACGAGCGAAGCGTTCAGACCGTCCTGAGTCTTGGCATTGGCAGTAAGACAGCGAGCCATACTGTCGCGCATGCGGTCCTTGAAGGTGATCTTCTCGCGGTTTACCTGGAAATGGCGCTCCGTAGGGTCGATGTCCTGCATGATATGGCGTATCTCATCGAAACACACCTTGGCCTGTTCATAACTGTTGGCACCGACGTAAGCCTGTGCGTTGTTGTCGCCGAAGAGCATATCGTAGACGGCGAGAGATGCAGCGCTGGTAGTCTTGGAGAACTTACGTGGCACGAAGATGTAAGCGGTCCGGCAGAGACGGCGACCCTCCTTGTCGTAGAATCCGAAGATGCTGGCAAACTGGAAAGTCTGGACGGGAGTGAGTTTGTACCGCTGTCTGCCGGTGGCGCCGTTGAAACGTATCAGCTCATAGAACTTGAAGAAATTCCTTACCTTCTTAGCCCTCCATTCGTAGCGTTCGGAAAGCTGAAGATAGCGCTTCAGGGCGAGGAGCTCGTATAGATTATGCCGTTTCGGGTTTTCGGCAACCTCACGGGCATATTGCTCCAGACGAGGGTCGGTGCCGGCAAGAACATCATGATATGTAGCACCGAAGGAGGCGGAGGCAAGATAGAGCCAGTCGGCGGTGTCTGCCTTAAGCTGGCGAAGATGTTGTTTTTCTGTTTCTGTCATTGTTGTTTTGGTTTTTACTCATTAAACTTATTCAGGAAGTCAGAGAGTCCGTCGCCCTTCTGATTCTTTCTTTCCTTCGAGTCGGTGTTCATACCGAGAGCTTTCAGGGCTTGCTGATAACGGGAGAGATAGTCGGAGTAGAGTTCCTCCACCGGGTTGATGGTGTTGCGTATGGCACCCTCGCGGGACTCCCATTGCAGTATGGGACTGTAGCTGCGCTCCGACATGGTAGATTCCAACTCACGGATTTTGATATACAGACGGGCAGCAATTTCTACTTGCATTGCCATTTCCTTCTGGTAGAGACCCTGTTCTTCGAGCACTCTGATAAGATAGTTCTTGCGGTTGCGGATCTTGTCGGCAAGTGTCTGCGGCTTGTGGCTTTTCTTCTTCTTTTGCATAGCGATAGAGGTTATAATTTTAGTTAGCATTATCCCCTATATGGGGAGTAACAGGGGGAAACGAGTAGCTTTGCTACTCGCTGGGACCCGTTACGCATTTTTCTTTATGTTTTTCTCTCTCGCTGCGGTTAGGGTGTATATGCTGAAAGCTCTTTATTCAGAGATGTTTCGGGATTTTTCAGACCTCTGGACCACTTAAAGGGCTTTCCCCCACCATAGGGAAAACAACTCGCGCGTGGAAAAAGGTTGGGGCGAGGTTTAACGGCATGTACCCCCGGTTTTAAAAACATAGCCCCGGGTGCACGTTATTCCAAGAACCGTTTCCTGAAATCGTCCTTCTGCCGTTCTGTCTTACGTTGGTTCTGTTGCTTGCCGCTCCTTCCCATCTCGGTATGCACGGCGACGTGGCAACGGTGGCATAGTGCCTGTAGGTTGTGGTAGTCATACATGAGCTGCTCTTGCCCCCATGGCGAGAGTGCATCCTCTACGGGCATTACATGATGTACTTCTGTCGCCTGAGTGTATCTGCCTTCCTTGAGACACCGCTCACAGAGTGGATCCTCCGTGAGCTTGCGCCGGCGGAGCATGAGCCAGCGACGGGTATGAATGAGTTTGTTGTATGTTTTTGACTTTGCCATTTGCGGTTTCTTTTTGTGGGAGAGCTGGGAGAACTGGGAGTTCTGTTTTCTGGGAGAACTGGGAGTTCTGAGAGGACTATGGAGTAATCTCATTCCCTCCCTTGGGGAGGTTTAGGGTGGGTGTTAGGTTGGGTACCAGGTTGGGTATCATCCCCCTCCACGAACTTAATGCCGTAACGTCTCGCATAGCTTTCTTCGGCTGTCATGTTCCGTCGAGTCTCTTGGTCATAATAGAGAGTGCCGGTGTGTAGTTTGCCGACATGAAAGTATCCGTATTTGTAGCATAAGTCCGACATGGCTTTTCTCATTTTCTTTGGAAACGGGGAAAGAAGGCTCGACTTCGGTTTCTGTCCTGAGATGATTCTGAGTCTCTCCTTACGGTAGAAGCGTTTCATTCCTTCGGAGATTTTCTTTCCCCATTTCTTTTTTCTCTCGGATGGAGGAGCGGTTTGTTTACAGGGATTAGATAACCTTTCTCCACCACCTTGCGGAAGTCGTTCATGTCTTCCTCCGTCAGTGATAGTCGGCTCTCTTTGTTTATTGTTATCCCGGTTATCCCGAACCGCTGCTTTATTTTCTCTCTCGCGGCTATTGAGATGTTTTTCTGCCAGGATACTATTATTG
The DNA here is from genome assembly GCA_002298545.1 of Prevotella sp. UBA746. Taxonomy (GTDB): domain Bacteria; phylum Bacteroidota; class Bacteroidia; order Bacteroidales; family Bacteroidaceae; genus Prevotella. The sequence goes on along the minus strand of DBKQ01000093.1, from coordinate 33,522 downwards.
TTTTCATTAATCATTGTTTTGTAGGTGTTGTAGGTGAGTAGAAAATTTTGTAAGAATAAATTTGGACGGTTCCCGTCGGGCTCCGGGACGGTTCCGAAGGAGATCCGGAACGGCTCCGGAGTAAAACGGGAAACGTTACGGGGAGCCTCATCCTTTCATCGTTTTCAGGAGTATTATGATTGTCATTGTGCAGAAGTTCATTTCTCACCTCCTTTCTTTTTATACCCAAACTCATCAATCAGTTGTTCAATCACTATTTCCTCATTTGCATTAGTCTGCTTAATTAATTCAGCAAACACCTCTGCAAGGTTGTAAGAAATATTACTACCTGCTTTCGGTATCTGCATTGAGTAAACAACATCGTAGTGGTTGTAAGCTATTGTTATATTGTCAATCATTGTCTTTTATTTCGTTAATTGTTGTTATAATAAGGGATAATACCCTTCTCTCGCAAGTCCATTGCATAAGGAGCTTGGAACGGCACGCCCATCTCGTCAAAGCTGAATACTTGCCTGCCTGTCTTTATCCTCATGCCTCGCAGGCGGAGGGCAAGCATCCTTGCTTTATGTTTATTCTTACTTTGTTTCATTGGCTTTCTGCTTAAAGCAGCCACGCATCTGCACTATTATCTTGTTGTGAGAAGTTGCGAAGTTCGACACGTGATGCGTGGCTGCTTGGTGTAATAATTATTGCTCAGATTTGGAATATTCCAAATCCATCTTTTCGTATTCGCTCTTGCTGATTTCAGTCCAAGATGTCATATGCACATTTGAGAATGGAGTTTTTTTCTCTTCTGATATTTCTTTGTTTATCCCCCAAATGGGGAACTCCTTTCCTCCTGTAGAACAACAACCGGCTATATGAAATGTTTTTTTGCCTATGAATATCACTGCCGTGTAATAGAAGTATTTCATTTTCCAACCTCCTGTTCTTCGACTTCAAAATAAAGTTCATTGTTCTCGTCGAGCATCAAGGACGATCCAATCCTTGCCAACACAACGGCAGGGATAGTGAAACTATCCAAGACTCTAAGCGCATTATTCCCTTTATCTTCAACTTTTGAAGAAGGTTCAGCTTTTTTATAAGCCTTGTATTCTTCATCGCTTTTGCACGTATAGTCATACGTATAACTTAAACGCAGTACATCATTGCTTACTATTGCAGCCTCGAATAAAATGTTCCCGAACCCTGTTATTTTTATAGTCTTGAATTTCTCCATTACTCAATCTCCTGTTCTTTAAGTTCTTTAAAATCTTCCTCACTCTGGCAGTCGTAGATTACGAATGGAACGGTAATATCAAGAGCGGTGCTTGCTTCCCGTATGGATTGAAGTATGACGCTTCGGGCATCAATGACTTCCATTATCATCTGCCAGCGTTCCGTTGAAAGTTCTCCCGTTTCTTCAAGCTGTGATGCTGCTACGATTAAAGCCTCACGGCATAGCATTGCTTCTGTTACAGGTTCGTCGTCAATACTCTTGCTCCAACATGCATACCATGCGTGGGGTTGTGTGAGCATTGCCCACGCTGCCTTAATTCTATTCATTAGTCCCATCTGTCAGCTCTCCATATTCTTGTTCGTAAGTTTTAATTATCAGTTGTTGAGTCTGGCATACCTTCACCATTTCCTTGTAGTCGTGCAGGATTTTGTCGAAGGTTTTCTGCCTGCCAACTCTGAACCACACATAAGCGGCACAGAGGATGCTTGTTATCGTGATGATTATATCTGCTATCATATCATTTTTCTTTAATCGCCTTGTAGCTGTGGTATGCCCATGCAGCTACGAGGACGAGGGTTACTGTTACCATAGTTCATCAATTATATCCGAAAAGACTTTCTTTACCGTCTCCTTGTCGGGATAGAGATTTGTCCGCTGTTTCACTATTTGGCTAATCTGATAGCGGATTAAGGGTTTACTCTCATCTATCTCGCCGCCAATAACGTCATATCCATTATCTTCCAGATAGTCCTTTATATCGTCAAAGTCGAGGCAGTCGAGAATGTCTTTAGCCTCAGCATCTTCCTGTATTAAGTCGATAAGATCGTCGAGGTCGAACGATTTGCTAATTTCTACTGTTATCATTTTCTCTCTCGTTTAATTGTTTTTTGATTTTCTTTTGCAGTATCTCTCCAGCCGAACCATCGCATCGACAAGACGGTGGTCTCCTCTGCCGACAGTGAGGTTGCTTTTCTTTATCTGTCCTATCCAGTACTTCGGCATCCTGTCGATAGTGCGAAGCATGAGTTTCTTTGCTTGTCGTATCTTCATTCTTCCTTGTCTTTATTTCCTCCCGACAGGGCGCAGTACAGAAAGAGAGCTGCTGCTATCAGGAAGGTGGTTAGTATTACGTTTGTCATTTTTCAATCTTTCAATCTTATCTTCTCGTCCGCCTTCATAATCGCATCTTCCAGGATGTCGGGATCAATGAGTTTCTGAAGGAGCGAGCAGATACCGGTCTGAACGTCCTTGCTCTCCAGTGTGCGGCTGTTCACTTCCAACGGCAGGGAAATAAGCGTCTTTCTCCATGCCTCGAAGATATCACAGAAGCTTCCTCCCCGGAAGTCCCTTTTAAGGTCGTAGCCACAGGAGTTGTCTACCGTGGTCCAGAAGCACTCCCATTGCATCACCGCCATCTGCATAAGGTTGAGGGCAGTAAGAAGATAGCTCACGAGTTCCGATTCCGGTTCGCGGTCGAGGTCCAGATTCTGTTTCATCGCCATACGGAGCAGAAACACGTGCTTGCGTATATGCTCGTTGTAGTTGTCGCATGTCTCCATAAAGAGCATCTCCTTCCCCGTCTTCTTCATGTGATTGTAGATATGTCTGTCGTAGACTTCCACCAGTTTCCGTGTCCGCTTTGCATACATCTTCGTTTCGTGGCGGAAGTATTTCGACTGCGAGAGCTGCTCGTAGGCATCGGTGAAGGCGAGAGACGCCGCGTCGTTTGGCATGCATATAAAACAGTATGCCTGGGAAAAGATATTGTCGGATTCTTCATACAGCCGCCATGCCTTCTGTCGTATTATGCTCCGGGTTATATCCTGTGGCGACATCGCTCCGGTAATGTTTATCGCGCTCATTTCTTTTCCTCCTTTCCTGTTTGCGGCATATATCCGTGGTAAGTGAACTTGCTTTCACGCTTAGCCTCATCCACCATCATTATAGTGTCGAGTTTCTGCTGGAGCTGATAATTCTTTTTGTTCAGGTCATCACGCTCGGAGCGCGCCTTGCCTATACATACGGCTGCCGTGACAACTGTTGCCAACACGCATGCTATCACTACGGCATACGGATAGCGACGTACAAACACGTCGACAAGCCTCAGCAAGCCCCATACAATTCTGGCTATGCCTTTTACGATCATCACGCAGCCACTCTTTATCTGTTGCCGCGGAGTAAGGTTTTCCTGTTGTTTCATATTGTTTTGTTTTTTTGTTTTTTATGGGAAAAACTGGGAGTTCTGTGAGGACTATTGAGTAATCTCATTCCCTCCCTTGGGGAGGGTTAGGGTGGGTCATTCCGGATTCCACTCAATCCCCAGTTCGTCGAGTTCTCCCTTTTCCTTAACCTTCACGAGAATATCCCGCATTATCGACTTCGGGTTTTCCTTTACCGCCCGGACGTAGCCTAAGAGTTGCTGGCGGCGCTGCTGGCGTTCTTCCTCCTTTGTGGGCGGACGCTGCTGGGCTTCGGCTATGCTCCGGGAGATACACTGCTGCTCATACTTGCGCCGCTGTTCCTTTGCCGTGTCGGCAGGTTTCGGGGCGGCGACAGGCGGCAGTTCGTTCTCCCAGGTTCGCTTTTCGAGAAACGTCAGCGGGGCGCGCCGGTATCGCTTGTCGGGAGTTGCCGCAACATAGAGCGGGACGTAATCCATTATCTTCTTCTTCTCTTCTTCCGTCAGCCGTTGCCACTTGCTCCATACTCTCTGCTTGTCTATATCTCTTCCATAAAGAGAATAAAACTTCAGAAACAGTGAGTCCGGAACGGACGAAACGGCAAAATCTTTTTTTTGCTTGTTTTTTTTCTTTATATTATCTATACTATAAGCTATAAGACTATTATTACGCGCGCGAGGCGCTTTTTCGGCAGTTTCCTTCCCTTCGGGTTGCACTCCCCCGCATTCCGCATCAGTTGCAGTATGTAAAGGCAAATGCTCCCTCCCCGTCGGGGGATTGGCTACCGGACTTGTCGTGTCATCGGCGGTGAGGAGGAGTCCGTCTCTATCCATCTCGCGGATTATGCACCTTAATACCGCACCTGCCTGAGTCTTAAGCTTGGGCGGTGTCCCTGTACGCACATATTCGATAATGCCTTCGTACACCTCCAGCCTAACCCACTCACGGCAACCCTGCAGTAAGTCCGCCCACTCCGTGTTGAAAATGAACTTGCTCATATTGCAGTCCTCCCGCCTGAATAGCCGCGGATCTTTCCGCGCGGCAAATGAATGGATTTCTTTTTTATCATTGTTTCTCTATTTTATTGTTTGTTGTTTCCTGGGAATTCTGGGAGAACTGGCTTCTTGAGAGAACTGGAGCAACAATTCCTAATTCCTAATTCCTAATTCCTCAGATATTCCTCTACTGTTTCTATGAAGTCTTCTACTGACCGGCATACGCTATACTGATAACCTACAGCCTCAACACTAAACTGCCATAGCTTCTGGTTTTCCGACTGGCGACCGGCCTGTGTCTTCATCTCTATACACAAGCCGTGGCTCTTCCTGTTGGGAAGAAGTAGCAAAAGGTCGCTCACTCCGGCGATCACGCCCTCCATTTTCAGCTTTGCTCCGGATACCTTGTCGCGTCGTCCGCCGTTGGGCACGGCAAAGAGCAGCTCCGCCATGTCGGGATGGCTGTAGCGGAACCACCTCACACAGGCACACTGTATCAGGTGTTCCTCTTCCTGAGGTTTTCTTCGCTCTCCCGGAGGGGAATAAATCTCCTTCAGGCGCTGTAGAGTAATTCTTTCTTTGCTTGTCATTTTCTCTCTTGATTTATTGTTGTTAATCTTTTCATTTTTTTGTGGGCAGTGGAGGAGTCGAACCTCCGGCAGACGGGTTGATGGCGAGCTGAATTTCACTTTATTATATGGCATATACTTGTTTTGGTGCTGCATGATACATACTATAATTATAACTATGTTGAATGCCAACCGTCCTTTCTGCTACCGCGCTGACTGCCCGGTTTTAAAAGTATACCTATCCTCACGAACCGATATACATATAAACCATCATAACAGATTTACATATTTTCCTATTTGTTTTATACACCTTCGCAGGCTTGTTTATAAACACTATAATACAAACTACTTAAAAAAACGAAAGACTCCATAAAAGGGAGCTCTTTTTAAAAAGTGGGATTCACGCTTGAACCCCCTGTCATCCATGACAATGATTTTTACACAAAAACTAATCTATGAAAAACTTATAAATAATAATTTTCTGTGGAGCTGTGGGATTTGAACCCACTCGTGCGCGAATTTCCAGTCCGAACCGCTCGTTCCCTTGCGGCTTGTCATAGTTCACCTGTCCCTTACCTTGTGGCGACAGCACCGCTCCATAAAAGCTCTTCTATTCTCACGAACCGAAGAGACGAGACACACAAAAATAACCTATATAATGGAGGGGACGTGGGCGGACTCGAACCGCCATAGCCAGCCAACCGATTGAAGCATTTTTGTTAAACATTAGCTATACACGTCCCGATAGGCTCACGGCGCTACCCGTGATTTAAAAGCCATGCTTACCGAATAAAGAGGGTGCCGACTGGAGGACTCGAACCTCCTCGTTTCCTACGCTTTTCGAGAGTCCCACGAATGGGATGTGTCTTATTCCTCCGTGCTTTACCTGTTGCCCACGGAAGGCTCGGCAGTTGCACCGCTATACTCACGCACCGCGGTGCCGAAATTCTATCATTTAAACCAATTACGCTGATAAATATAAGTTGTGGCGAAGGGGAGAATCGAACTCCCTCGCTCCGAGATTCCAGTAGCAGCAGACCATTCAAGTCTGCCGACACATGTTCATGACACGCTCTCCAATGCCCCGTGTCGGGCTTCACCAAGTAAGCAGCCACCGCCAAGATTCAGAGCGTTCCGCCTGACTATCTAGTGCAGACGGGTGTAGACTTTATGGGGATGGGGCTTTCCCTGTGGCTGCTTGCCCCTTATTTAGCTTTAGTTGTAACTCTTAATTCTCATTCATCCTTTAAGGAAGTTTTTTAGATAAGGAGAAGAGAATCTCCGACACGTCCTAAGTTTCGTGCATCCGCAAATCCTACGCTTTTAATCAATTCTCTGCAGGTGCCTTATTCTAACCGCTTCCAACGTCATGCCGAAGGCTTCTCTCTCCCTCTTTTGTTTTTAGGCTCCTTTTAAAGGATACTCATCGGGATTAGCTTTTCCTCCCGATTCATTCAAAGACCGCTTTCCTCTCTCTCATCAGTTTCTTTTCTACTTTCATCTCCGCTTGACGGCGGCTCAGTTCAGGCTGCGTACCAGTCCTACAAGTTCTTTCCGTAGAAATTTCTTCTTTCCACCTATAGTAACATAAGGGATTTCACCTTTCCCCACCTTCTTGTACATCGTGGTTTTTGCGCAACCTAAGAATTCGGCAGCTTCATCATAGTTCATAAACTTGTCAATGTCGGGCTCCGTTTTCTCCAGATACTGAATGATCCCTTCCTTCACCTTCTCGGCAATCCTTTCCACCTGGGCAGCCGTAAGTCTTATCTCTGCCGTAGCCGTGTATTTCCTCTTCTCTGCCATGGCTCTATTCCTCCACACTCTTTATTATACTGTCCGTCATGGACATCTGCCCGTTCTTTCTCCACTTCCTCAGCAGTCTCAGCGCAGCATACATCAGTATGAAGGCAACCGCCCATACCGCCGCTCCCTCTGCCGTTGCCCTCCAGCTGTTTTCAGCAGGAGCACAGCATATCAGCAACAGCGACATAAAAGCCATACCGGCAAGAGTGCTGCATCTTACAGCCTCGCCGTCGGTAAATCTCAACTTACCTGTTTCCTTTTCTCTCTCCATAGTCGTTTCCTTTTCCCCTCTTTTTTTACTTATGGTTTAAAAACTCTCTCTTCCTTAGTACCGTACGCCGGTCATTTCATTCTCGTAATGAAATACTCCACGCCGAAGTCCTTCAGCTCGATATTGAACACCGCCCCCTTCTTCTTCAGCATCGAGCAGTGCTGTCTCACGAGGTTCAGGTTGCCAAGCTCGCGACAGTAGAAATGAGCCGTCTTTCCCAACGGGATTTTCATCAACGTCTCCTTGATGTCAATTCGGGTTTTCTTTACCGGCTCGATTTTAACAATATTTTTTTCTATCATCTTTTGCTTTGAATTTAACATAATTGTTATTAGTTGCTTTTTAGGACTACTGCTGACGGTTCATCAGCAGGGAGATGAGACGTTCCTTCTCGTATATTATTTGCTTTTGGTCTTCCACTTTCTGTTTGAGCAGCTCTACCTCTTTATATAATTCGACAGAAGTAGATACCCGGCTGTTTACTGCGGCAACAGCCTGTGTCCCAGATGCTATTGCTGTACCGCTGGGAGTGGAAGAGTAGAAAAAAGTAGGAGGAATGTTGAGTACTTCGGCAATGCGTTCGATGGTTCCGGAGCGAACATCTTTTGCCGTAAAAATAGTAGAGAGAGTTTGCGGGGCGACCTCCATAAGCCTTGCTAGTTGAGCAAAACTTATATCTAAGTTCTTAACCTTGTTTTTTAAAGTTTTTCCGTCCATAAGTGCATAAAAGTTTAAATATTTGTTAAAATAGGGCGAAAAATACGTCTATAATAGTAGTGTTTACTTGAAAAGACTTATATTTGCACCCGAAAAAGATATTTATCAGTCATTTATAGAAATGATTGATTTGCAAAGATAATAACAATTATGTTAAATAAAATCAGGCAAGAAACCCGGTCGTTTCTTGCCTGTATTATATTGGCTTTTCCATATTAAATCCTCCCCTAACGGCATGTCCCGGGAATTAGGCTCACTGAGTGTTTTCTTTGTGATTCACTTTTTTTATCACACTTGCCCGGTATTGAGCCATGTCGGGACTTTTCAATTTTCCGACAATAAAAAGAGCCACTCACACTCCCGTGCAAGCGGCTCAAAATAGCTCTTTAATATTATGTATCTTTATCATGAAACATAATCAAAACAAAACAACACCCCTCATTTTGTCAGATAGTTTTGCAAAACCTTGTAAAATCCTTGATTTCCGTTCTTCGCTCGGTTTGCGTACGCCTATTGCATATTGGCGCATTACGGAGGGATTTATTCCAATCTCTTTTGCCACTCCGGTAATATTGAGAAAATCATAATAGCTAAAAAGTGCCCCGACATCAAATCTGTACTCTATGTCAAGAACAGGGATCTCTCTTCCCTCCTCTTTTAATTCGTCTTCTACATCTTTCCAGCCACACATCATATCTTCCATGGCTGCCTTTGCCGATGTTCCCATACCCCAAACGCCAGTATTCAGAGTCTCGACATTCATGTGGCACGAGAAATTCTTTTCCCCCGGCTCTCTTTCAACATTAGCAATAACTTTAATCATATTCTTTCCCTCTTATAAAGTTCATAAATAAAGCTCTTCCAATCCGTGCTTCATTCAGAAAATGAAGTCGCTCGGGATTTTCCGGGCAACTCCATTGTCAATCAATTTTGAGGTCCTTAAAGATAGCATGTTTTGTGGTCTCTTTGATTTCCTTGCTTCCGTGTCTCGGAACAACTGTCTGTCCTCCAGTCTTAGGATTTATCCAGAAGTCATGCGAAGCACCATGCCGTTTGATTAGGCATCCCGCCCTAATCAAGGCCCTAATCAATTCTGAATGTTTCATGATTTAAAAGAGCTATTGTCTTGTTTAAGACAATGCAAAGGTAACAAAAAAGTTAGCAGCAAGCAATTTTTTTTGCTAACTTTTTTGTTATTTACTTATTTTTATAACCTTAATATATATAAGCCTCGGGGCTTGCTCCCGGAGCTTCGCATCCGTAGGCACAGACGGCTTCTGTTAATAAGGCCAGTAGATAAAGCCTGTCTAATATGCAAGCGTATCACAAATATTAGTATTATGCAAGCATTTAATACGTTTTTATAGTCATTCTCCAAAATTCCCTCAAATTCTTTTGCCTGTTTCCTTATTTTATATACCTTTGCCTTCAGAACATTAAATAACAAAAAAAACGAAAGACAACGGAAAGCGTCAGAGTTCTTATATAAAACAAGGTAAAATATATGTAAAGTAGGCAATTCAATTCTACTCTCATTCCTCTCTCTAATTTTTTTTGCCAAATAAGGCACTAACACTGTTGCTATAAAATATTGGCACTAAAAATATTAAAGGATAAAGCCTCAACACAAGAGTATTACCAAGCGGATCACTGGAAGGGATACTCGTTGAGTATTCCTTTTTTGTTGATAGCCAGAGAGAATGAGGTGTCGGAAACGGCGTGAAATATGTAATTAATAAAAACGGTTATTATGTTTTCAAGAAGTTCTTTGTTTAAAATATTGTGTTTCTTCCTTGTGTTTTTCATCGGTGCTACAGTGCTCGTTCATGGGTGGATGTCTTATCTCGTGAAGGTTCCGTCTGGACTTGGCGTAATTGTGTGTATATACGGATTGCTTGATTTCCGAAAACTGTCGGCACTTGAAGAAGAGGAACTGTTGAACAAGGGGCGTGACAAAGAACTTGGCAGATTGAAGGAAACAGAGGCTTATTACAAACGGGTAGGGACTGTACGTCTTTTTACTTTCATGTTTATAGCTGTTCCAATTGTAGTACTGTTGTATTGTTTTCGTTCAGATATATCCTCTATTCTCGCTTGTTTCATTAACTTGTTTTATTCATAGTTTTTATTTTGATATAAACGTCGGCAGCGTGTTGATATAAACACCGATGGCGTTTGTTAGAAGCACTTGCGGAGCTTTCTGTTTTTGTTGAAAATATATAGTTTTTGTTTGTTCCCTTTGCTGTATGGAGGAAAAAAAGTAAATTTGCAGGCAAAATCAAGGTAGAGAGATTCTAATTCAACAAAATAATGAAAGAGTTACAATTAAAGTACGGATGTAATCCTAATCAAAAGCCTTCCAGAATATATATGGAGGAAGGTGAGTTGCCTATTGAAGTGTTGAACGGTCGTCCAGGCTACATCAATTTTCTTGATGCGCTAAACAGCTGGCAATTGGTTAAAGAACTGAAAGAAGCTACCGGTCTGCCAGCCGCAGCAAGTTTCAAGCATGTTTCGCCGGCAGGAGCAGCAGTAGGTCTGCCGTTGAGTGACACTCTGAAGAAGATATACTTCGTTGACGACTTGAAGATTGAGCTTTCTCCGATAGCTTGTGCGTACGCAAGAGCACGTGGCGCAGACCGTATGAGCTCATACGGCGATTTCGTGGCGTTGAGCGATACCTGTGATGCAGCAACAGCCACTTTGCTCAAAAGGGAAGTAAGCGATGGTGTCATTGCTCCGGACTTTACTGATGAGGCTCTTGAGATTTTGCGTGCAAAACGCAAGGGAACATATAATGTCATAAAGATAGATCCTGCTTATAAACCGGCTCCGATAGAGCACAAGCAGGTATTCGGCATTACCTTTGAGCAGGGACGCAACGAGGTGAAACTCGACGATCCGAAACTCTTCGAGAATATCCCTACAAAGAATAAAGTGTTCACGGACGAGGCAAAAAGAGACCTCATAATCAGTTTGATAACTCTGAAATATACACAGAGCAACTCCGTATGCTATGTAAAAGACGGTCAGGCAATCGGTATCGGTGCCGGACAGCAGAGCCGTATCCACTGTACACGTCTTGCCGGAAACAAGGCAGATATATGGTGGTTGCGCCAGCATCCGAAAGTAATGAACCTGCCGTTTGTGCCGGGCATCCGTCGTGCAGACCGCGACAATACGATAGACGTATATATCAGCGAAGACCACGATGATGTACTTGCCGACGGAGTATGGCAGCAGTTCTTCACCGAGAAGCCGGAAGTGTTGACTATGGCGGAGAAGAAAGAGTGGATAGCAAAGAATACCAAGGTGGCTTTGGGTAGCGATGCTTTCTTTCCGTTTGGCGACAATATCGAGCGTGCCCACAAGAGTGGCGTAGAGTTTATAGCTCAGGCAGGCGGCTCGGTGCGCGACGACAATGTTATCGATACTTGCGACAAGTACGGAATAACAATGGCATTTACGGGAGTACGTCTGTTCCATCATTGATCGAATTTAGAATAATTCTAAACTCTACATTCAGATTATGGATATAGACCAGATTATTGAGGGCGGCATGACATTCCGTCCGGCACGTGCTGGAAGTTCAGACAACGGAAAGGTAAAGACGAAGGCAAAGAAAAAGGCCTACATTACAGGATCTCATGGAAGTGGTTCGGCAATGCAAAAAGCCAAATACCGGCAGCAGCGTGCCAACAGAAAAAGAAAATAAGGACTATAAACGGCAAAATAAAGATGTTTTAAGTATCTTTGTTTTGCCGTTTTTTTTATTTGCATTATCTTTGCAGCAATATATGCGCCAACAATCAGCATATCACCTATAGGTAATGTTTAGAATAAAGAAATTAGATATATTCATAGCCAGGCAATTTGGACTGCTGTTCATAGGAACTTTCTTCATCTGTCAGTTTGTGCTGATGATGCAGTTCTTGTGGAAATATGTAGACCAACTCATCGGCAAGGGGCTCTCTCTGGAGGTCCTTGCACAGTTCTTTTGGTATATGAGTCTTGTGCTTGTGCCGCAGGCATTACCGCTTGCATTGTTGCTCTCGGCACTTATTACCTTCGGAAACTTGGGCGAAAGCAGTGAGCTTACCGCTATAAAGGCAGCAGGAATATCACTTATGCAGGCATTTCGCTCACTTATTGTGATAACTCTCTTCGTAACCGGGGTATCTTTCTATTTCCAGGATGTCGTAGCACCGAAGGCTAACATGCAGTTCGGACAACTCCTATTGTCGATGAAACAGAAAAGTCCTGAGCTGGAAATCCCGGAAGGAATCTTCTATGACGGAATTCCAAACTGCAACCTTTATGTACAGAAAAAGAATCTGGAAACGGGAAAGCTCTATGGTATAATGATTTACCGTATGACCGACAGTTATGAAGATGCAGCAATCATACTTGCAGACTCAGGAATGTTGCAGTCTACGGCAGAAAAAAAACACCTCGTGCTGACGCTACACAGTGGAGAGTGGTTTGAAAATATGAAATCAAGCGATGTTACGGGTAGCGCAAGTGTGCCGTATCGTCGGGAAACCTTTGCCGACAAGAAGATAATATTGGATTTCGACAATGATTTCAATCTGACCGATGCTGGTTCTATATCCGGCAACGCCAAGGCAAAGAGCCTGTCGCAAATTAGAGAGGGAATAGACTCAATAAGCCATGAATACGATAGTATCGGAAGAGCATTCTACCGCGATGCCATGATGATGCAGTTTGGATGTAGGCAGATAAGTAAACGGGACTCGCTTGCACTCTTGAAAAAAGTTGAAAGTGGAAAAGTGGACTTCTACAAAGACTTCGACAAACTCTCGTCTGACAAAAAACTTGCTGCGGTAAACAAGGCGATAATGGCAGCCCAAAACTCTGTCGGCAACCTTGAGTTCAAGGCAATGGTGACAAAAGACGGCGACAATATGCTGCGACAGCACAAGATAGAGGCGATAAACAAATTTACTCTCGCCCTGTCGTGTATAATATTCTTCTTTATAGGAGCTCCACTCGGAGCCATCATCCGTAAGGGTGGACTCGGAGTGCCGGTAATTATTTCTGTACTCGTGTTCATCGTATATTATATCCTCGACAACACGGGATACAGAATGGCAAAGGGCGGAATGTGGGCAATATGGTTCGGAAAGAGCATAGCAACAGCCGTACTTGCACCATTGGCGGTGTTCTTCACATATAAGGCAAACAACGACTCCGTGGTGTTCAATGTAGACCTTTACAAGAATCTGCTGATGAAGATGCTCGGAATGAGAGTAAAACGTAGCGTGATGAGAAAGGATGTTATCATCGAAGAACCGGACTATGCAGCAGACAAAACTTGTCTTGAGAAAATGACAAATGAAATAAAGGAATATTCGACTGTCCATAAACTCAAGTCTCCGCCAAACTTTATAAACGTATTCTTTAAATTCAGTCCGGACCACGATATAGAAAGAATAGGAGAGAGGATGGAAAATGTCATCACAGACCTTTCTAATTCAAGAGACCGTAAGGTGATAGACTTGCTTAACGAGTATCCTATAATAATGGTAAAGGCACACACACGACCGTTTGAAAGAAAATGGATGAACGTGGTTTCTGCTATAATCATACCTGTTGGAGTGTTTTTCTACTTTAGAATGTGGCGATTCCGCTTGCGCCTGCAGAGAGATCTGAAACAAATATCTGCAACAGACAATATGCTCGTGGATAGGATGAAAGAGATGGGATATTAAAAAGAAATAGAAGTTTCTACTTATATAATATAATAATGTATAAATAAAATGGAGAAGTTAAAGCTAAATACAGTAGAGGAGGCAGTAGCCGACTTTAAAGAAGGAAAATTCGTAATCGTTGTTGATGATGAAGATCGCGAAAACGAGGGCGACCTCATTATCGCTGCCGAGAAAATCGATGCAGAAAAAGTGAATTTCATGCTGAAACATGCAAGAGGCGTACTTTGTGCACCGATAACAATATCAAGATGCCAGGAACTCGACCTCCCGCATCAGGTAACCGACAATACATCGATGCTCGGTACTCCTTTCACCGTAACCGTAGACAAGCTCGAAGGCTGCACCACAGGTGTATCGGCACACGACCGCGCTGAAACAATCAAGGCGCTTGCCGATCCAAATTCCAAACCGTCGACATTCGGTAGACCGGGACACGTAAACCCTTTATATGCACAAGACAATGGAGTGCTCAGAAGAAGCGGACATACCGAGGCTGCAATAGATCTCTGCAATATGGCAGGACTCTATCCGGCAGGAGCCTTGATGGAGGTGATGAACGAGGACGGAACAATGGCTCGTCTGCCACAACTGCTCGAATTCGGGGAAAAATACGGACTAAAGACCATTTCCATAAAAGACATGATAGCTTATCGCCTTAAACACGAAGTGCTCGTGGAGAAGGGAGAAGAAGTAGACATGCCTACAATCTACGGACACTTCAAACTCATACCATTCCGCCAGACAAGCAACGGACTGGAACACATGGCTCTTATAAAAGGAGAGTGGAAACACGACGAACCGGTGCTCGTAAGGGTACATTCATCATGTGCTACAGGCGATATCCTCGGCAGTATGCGCTGCGACTGCGGCGAACAGTTGCACAAGTCGATGCAGATGATTGAAAAGGAAGGAAAGGGCGTAGTAGTATATATGCAACAGGAAGGTAGAGGTATCGGACTGATGAACAAAATTGCCGCATATAAGCTCCAGGAGAAAGGTATGGATACAGTGGAAGCAAACGTACATCTCGGATTCAAACCCGACGAGAGAGACTACGGATGCGGAGCGCAGATACTGAGAGAACTTGGCGTGAGCAAGATGCGACTGCTTACAAACAATCCAACAAAACGTGTAGGACTGGAGGCGTATGGACTCGAGATTGTAGAAAACGTACCTATCGAGATTGAGCCAAACGAATACGACTATAAATATCTCCAGACAAAGAAACTGCGCATGGGACACAATCTGCATTTGTAAGAAAAATGCAATAAAATCCTGTCTTTACAACTCTTTAATACATATTATAAAATAAATAATACAGTTTTCTCGTTAAAGAGAATAAAATGATATACTTTTGCAAGTAAAACATAAGTTGAATAATTATGACACAATTATCAGACCGTCTTAACAGACTCGCACCATCTGCAACTTTGGCAATGTCGCAGAAAAGCGGAGAGATGAAAGCCCAAGGTATCGATGTAATCAACATGAGCGTGGGAGAACCTGATTTCAACACTCCTGACCATATCAAGGAGGCTGCAAAGAAGGCTATCGACGAGAACTATTCGAGATATTCTCCAGTTCCAGGATATATGGAGCTGCGCAAGGCTATCGTTAACAAACTTAAAAACGAGAATGGACTCGAATACTCGGTAAACGAGATTCTTGTGTCTAACGGTGCAAAGCAAAGCGTATGTAATACCGTAATGGCTCTTGTAAACGACGGTGAGGAAGTTATCATACCTGCTCCATATTGGGTTAGCTATCCGCAAATGGTAAAGCTCGCAGGAGGAACTCCGGTAATTGTAGAAGCTGGCTTTGAACAGAATTTCAAGATGACACCGGAACAGCTCGAGGCTGCAATAACTCCAAAGACAAGAATGATAATCCTCTGCTCACCAAGCAACCCGACGGGAAGTGTATATTCGGCAGAAGAACTCAAAGGTCTTGCAGAAGTTGTCAAGAAACATGACAATCTTTATGTACTTGCCGACGAGATATATGAGCATATCAATTATATCGGCAAACATCACAGTATTGCACATGTCGACGGCATGAGAGAGCGCACGATAATTGTAAATGGTGTATCCAAGGCTTATGCTATGACAGGATGGAGAATCGGATTCATCGCAGCACCTGAATGGATCGTTAAAGGCTGCAACAAACTCCAGGGACAGTACACCAGCGGTCCGTGTTCAGTAAGCCAAAAGGCAGCTGAGGCTGCATACACAACATCTCAGGAATGTGTAGAGACAATGCGTAAGGCGTTTGAGCGCCGTCGCGACCTTATCGTAGAACTTGCAAGCCAGATTCCAGGTCTTGAGGTTAACAAACCAGAGGGAGCGTTCTATCTCTTCCCGAAATGCAGCAGCTTCTTCGGTAAAAGCTATAACGGAAAGACCATAAACAACTCCACAGACCTTGCAATGTTCCTTCTTGAAGTAGGACACGTGGCTACTGTAGGTGGAGATGCATTCGGCGACCCATATTGTTTCAGAATGAGCTATGCTACAAGCGACGATAATATCCGT
Organism: Prevotella sp. UBA746; assembly: GCA_002298545.1. Lineage (GTDB taxonomy): Bacteria > Bacteroidota > Bacteroidia > Bacteroidales > Bacteroidaceae > Prevotella. The sequence continues at coordinate 17,502 of DBKQ01000093.1, read as the reverse complement.
GAGGCAATGAAACGCATAAAGGATACACTTGCGTTACTGAAATAACAATAAATGTAAATATAAAATGCAGTCAGGCGAATAAAATATGCTATAAAGCAGATATTTTAAAAAAAATCGCTAAGTGGTTGTTAAAATCATTTAAGAAAGTATGCGTGATAATTATTAAATTATTATCTTTGCATCACTATGAGCCTATGTATCGGCTGAAGCTTTAAAATCATACATCAAGTAGCTTGACACTAATCGACGAATATAACTTAAATTTATTAATAACTTAAATTAAAATCAAAAAAAATTATGGCAAATTCAAAGACAGCAGCCCCAGCTAAAAAGAAGGGCTTCCAGGGCGTTCGCGCAGCGATTTGGATCATCGTACTCTGCTTCATCGCAGGTGTATGCTTCTATCAGTTCGTACTCGGTAACCCAGGTAACTTCCAGGGTGGCGACAACGCTAACGCTCCACTTCCAGGCAACTTGCTCGGTACTATCTACAAGGGAGGTATCGTCGTTCCTGTAATTATCACTCTTCTCTTTACTGTGATTGCACTTTCAGTAGAGCGTGGTCTTGCTCTTCGCACAGCTAATGGTAAGAGCAGCCTCGTTAAGTTCGTTGCTAATGTAAAGGCAGCTGTTTCAGCTGGCGACATGGCAAAGGCTCAGCAGCTTTGCGACAAGCAGCAGGGTGTTGTTGGTAACGTTGTTACCGCTTCTCTGAAGGCTTATGCAGAGATGGAGAAAACTCCAGGTTTGAAGAAAGAGCAGAAGGTTTCTAAGATTCAGCAGGCTCACGAGGAGGCTGTTCAGCTCGAGATGCCTACTCTTCAGATGAACATGCCTATCTTGGCAACTCTCGTAACTCTTGGTACTCTTACCGCTCTGTTCGGTACCGTTGTCGGAATGATCAAGTCATTCGCCGCTCTGGCAGCAGGTGGTGGTGGTGACTCACTCGAACTTTCTACCGGTATTTCTGAGGCCCTCGTCAACACTGCTTCTGGTATTTTGACTTCATGGTGCGCCGTTGTTGCTTATAACTACTACTCAAACAAGATCGATAAGCTTACTTACGCTCTTGACGAGGTTGGTTACACTATCGCAAAGACATACGAAGCTAACCATACAGAAGAGGCTTAATCTTTTTTACTAACCCTTTTAAACTTTTATCACTATGGGTAAGTTAAAGATTAAGAAAGCCGACATCTGGATAGACATGACCCCTATGTCTGACGTGATGGTCCTTCTGCTTACCTTCTTCATGTTGACTTCTACGTTCGTGAAGAATGAGGCAGTTAAGGTTAATGCGCCAGGCTCAGTGTCAGAGATCAAAGTTCCAGAAACTGAAGTTCTGCAGATTCTCGTTGACAAGGACGGTAAAATCTTTATCGGACTTGACAAACCAGGTTATATGCAGGAGATGCTCACCGGATTTGAAAGCAAATTCAGCAGTCTTACTCTCTCTCCAAAACAGGAGAAGAACTTTGCCGGACTTGCATCTTTCGGTGTTCCTATGAACAAAATGTCTGATGTTCTCAAGCATGAGGCAGCTGATATCAATAACGAGCAGAAAACAATGGGTATTCCTACAGACTCTATCAACGGAGGCATGAGCGAATTCCAGTGTTGGGTAGACGCAGCACGCAACGCTTCTTTTGGCGACAAGATGAAGATTGCTATCAAGGCTGATGCTGCAACACCATACAAGGTCGTTAAGAAAATGATGTCTGAGCTTCAGGATATGAGTGAGAACCGTTACTATCTTATCACTACTTTAAAGAAGGAGGAGGCTGAATAATATGGCAAAGAAAAAAGGTTCAAGACAGAAAAAAGTCCAGACCCGTGTCGACTTCACCCCTATGGTGGATATGATGATGCTTCTTATCACCTTCTTCATGCTCTGTACTTCTCTGAGCAAGCCTCAGTCTATGCAGTTGACCATGCCAAGTAACGATAAGAACGTAAACGAGCAGGACCGTTCGGCAACGAAGGCGTCTCAGACACTGACTCTTTATCTGGCAGGAAACGATCAGATTTATCACGTAGACGGTATCGTGCAGTATGACAATCCGGCTTGTCTTAAGAAAACAACATGGGGTGCCGACGGTATTCGCAGCGTGCTGATCAACCACAAGACAGAGGAAGGATATACTCCTGTAAAGAACATTATGGCTGCAAAGAGACTTCTCGATGCAGAGCGTGCAAAAGACAAGAGCATGCCTGACTCGGTTTACAACCAGCGTCTTGACAAAATCAAGAAAGGTGAGTTGGAGACAGGTAAGGTTCCTGCACTGACAATCATCATCAAGGCTCTTGATACAGCTTCGTACAAGAATCTCGTTGATGCTCTCGATGAAATGCAGATTTGTGCAATAGGTAAGTACGTTATCGATAAGATTAACCCGGATGACCAGCGTCTTCTCGATGCTGCTCATGTAAAGTAATCTGATTGATAGTTGTCTAATTTTTAAAGAAAAAAGAAAATGGCAAAAATTGATCTTATATCAAATGAATGGGCTGACATAGTCTTCCAGGGTCGTAATAAGGTCTATGGTGCTTACCAACTGCGTAGAGGTACAAGCAAACGAAACATCTGGGCTATGGTGTTCGTTGCTGCCGTAGCAGCTGTTGCATATTTAGGACTTGCAGCTTATAACTCTTATCAGGCAGCTCAAAAGGCTAAGTTCGAGGCTGAGATGGAGGCTTCTCTCATCGAAACCAAGAAGCAGGCCAAGGTTGAGAAGAAAACCGAGACTCCTAAGGTTGAGCAGGTACAGAAGGTTGAGAAGGTTAAGTCTTCTATCGCCTTCACTCCTCCTGTAATCAAGAAGGACTCAGAGGTTAAGCCTGAGGAGGAAATGAAAACTCAGGATGAGTTGAAAGAAACCAAAACTGCCATCGGTGCTTTCGATGTGAAAGGTAACGACGAGGCAGGCGGTACTGTGTTGAAGGCTGTTGAGGAGATTGCTACTCCTGAGCCTCCGAAGCAGGAAGTTGAGCAGAACAAGGTATTCGATGTTGTAGAGCAGCAGCCTTCATATCCTGGTGGTATGGGTGCACTCAACCAGTGGTTGGCAAGCAACATCAAGTATCCAGCAATGGCTGCCGAGAATGGTATCGAGGGACGTGTAGTCGTTCAGTTCGTCGTAGAGCGTGACGGTTCCGTTTCTGGTGTACATGTTGTTCGTGGTGTTGACCCATCATTGGACAAAGAGGCAACACGTGTGGTTTCTCAGATGCCTAAGTGGATTCCTGGTAAGCAGAATGGTTCTGCAGTACGTGTTAAGTACACTGTACCTGTAACATTCCGTCTCCAGTAATATCATAAATCTTATATGGAAAGGTAGAGGTGATGTCTCTCTTGGGAGGTGTGTCTCTACCTTTCTTTTTATCATCTTATTACTACTTATTGCATAATGTTATAGAGACTATTCTTATTGCATTGGTCACTGCAAAAATCTGTCGACAGCATTTATTATTTAGTGGTAATAAATAAATCAAGAACAATAAAAAACAAAGTTAATCATGAAGCGTATTACATTCACATATATTGTTATGACGATGGCATTATTGGTTTTCTGTACATGTGGAGGTCAGAAGTCCAAGAATGGCAGAACGGATACATATGCATCCGGCAAAATGACATTAATGTGCGACGAGAGCTTCAGTCCTATCGTAAAGGAAGAGCTTGCCGTGTTCCATGCCATGTATCCGGATGCTCATGTCACGGCGGAATATACAAACGAGATTGATGCCTTCAATGCTCTGATGAAGCAGAAGGTACATTTAATAATAACGGCACGAAATTTCTCTGCCAAGCAGCTTGAATATTTCAAGACGAACAAGATACAGCCTCGTTGGTTTCCATTAGGTTATGACGGTTTGGCATTTATAATTAACCGCAACAACGTTGACTCTTGTATAACGGTAAAAGATATAAAGAGAATCCTCTCCGGACAGGCAACAAAATGGAACCAGATAAACAAGGGTTCTCGTCTCGGAACAATAGATGTCGTATTCGACAACCGTCAGTCGGCAGCTGTTCGCTGGGCTGTAGACTCAATTCTTGGCGGTAGGCCAATCAACAGTCCGAACATCTCGGCAGTCAAGACCAGTGCCGAGGTAATAAAATATGTAGAGAAGACTCCTAATGCCATAGGAATCATCGGCAGCAACTGGCTCAACGACAAGCGAGATACTACAAATGTAACATTTAAGAAAAACATAACCGTAATGTCGGTCTGCCAGATGGAGAAGGCAACAGAGATGAACAGTTGGAAGCCATATCAGCTGTATCTCCTCGACGGCAGGTATCCGTTTGCAAGAACGATATATGCTCTGCTTGCAGACCCGTTCCATGGATTGCCAGTAGGTGTAGCCAACTTCATGCAGTCGCCCCAGGGACAGAAAATAATTCTCAAATCAGCTCTCTTGCCATACCGTGGCGACCTCGAATGGCGCAGCGTACAGGTTAATGATGATTAAAAGTTAAGCATTATTTACATTATGCATGCAATTTCTTTGACAAAATGATGTTGGATAAAATAAAAAGTAATTATCTTTGCATCACTTTAAGAATAAATCATATCAAGAATAAAAACATTCAAAAAAGAAATAAAGCAAGAAACAAAGAGAAAGTACAATATCGCACATAAATTGTAGCGAAGTACACTATGCATATCAATAGTAATGCATAATCAAGAGAAAAAGAGAATATAGTTATCAGAAAAATAAAGACTTATGAAAGCGATTAAATATTTATTCATGGGAGCGCTGATGACAGTAGTCGGCAGCTCGGCAATGGCACAGGAAGTATCTGTAAAGGATGCTGTAAATGCCATAAAGACAAACAAGGACAAGGCTGCCGTTGCAGCCATCGTGAAAGATGTAACAAAGGCATACAAGAAAGACGCCAAGGCGCTGGCTGCGATTGGTCGTGCGTATCTTGACGTAAAGGACACTGCCAACACTCGCAAGTATGCTGATATGGCAATTGCCATAACCAACAAGAGCAAGAGCGGTAAGGTTGGCGACGGTTTCATGCTTATGGGTGACCTGGAGTATTATAAGGATGATCCAGGTGCAGCAGCAGCAATGTACCAGAATGCTTACTATTATGAGCCGAACAACATCAATGCATACGTAAAGTATGCTCGCGTAATGCGTGGCGTATCTCCAGATATGGCAGTGGAGCAGCTCGAGAAAGTTCGCTCGCTTGATCCAAATTATCCTGTAGATGCAGAGGCAGCGCATATCTATTATGAAGCAGCAAAGAAGAATGGTGCATATATGCAGAAGGTTCTCGAGTATTACGGAAAGCTGACACCAGCAAAACTGTATGCTCATGACCCAAGCTATCTTACAGAGTATGCGCTTGCAGCATTTGCTAATCAGAAGAATGACGTTTCAAAGCAACTCGCTCTCTACGGTCTGTCTCAGAAACCACGTAATGCCGGTTACAACCGTTTGGCTCTCTATAATTCAGTAGAGCTGAAACAGTATGAAGATGCTGCAAAATATGTTGATGCCCTCTTCAACAAGAGCGATTCTGTAGAGCTTACAGCCAACGACTATAAGTTTGCCGGTCTTACATTCAGTGCTTTGAAAGACTACGACTCTGCAATCAACTACTACAACAAGCAGTTGGCAAGTGCTACAGATCCTGCCCAGAAGGCTGGTGTATATAAGGAGCTTTCTGATGCCTATAAGGCAAAAGGTGATTTCGCAAAATCACTCGAGCTTTACGAGGAGTATCTGAAGAACAATCCAAAGGTTGGTATCAACGACTATAACGGACTTGCAACAATATACCGCAATCAGGCAGCCAATCAGACAGGTGCTGCTCAGACAGCATCCGTAAACAAGGCCGTTGAGATTTACAATCAGATGGCAGAGAAGTATCCAAGCAATGCAGACTTCTGCAGCTTTATGGCAGCCCGCACACTTGGTATCTCTGATCCAACACAGGCAAAGGGACTTGCTCGTCCATACTACGAGAAGCTTATCAAGATAATCGAGGCAAACGGCGTAAAGAGCGATGCCGACAAGTCTCGTCTGTCTGAGGCTTACACTTATATGGGAATCTACCTGTATAAGATCAAGAACGAGGCTGCTGCCGCCAAACCATACTTCGAGAAGCTTCTGCAGCTCGATCCGGAGAATGCAACAGCAAAGCAGGTTCTTGCTACATATTAATGTTGATTTGATAAGGGTATTACCCCTCCAAAAAATAGATAAAAGGATGCGTCAGATAACTTTGGCGCATCTTTTTTATTGAAAAAAATAAAAAAAGTTTTTCTGCAATTTACCCTCACACCCTCACCTTCTTGCCATTTCCCCTTTATACATGGTACTTTCAGGTGGTGAGGGATGGTGTGAGGGTAGGTGAGGGTAGGTGAGGGGAAGATATAAATTCGAAAGTTTAGAAAATCATAAAATCAAGATGCAGGAAGAAAATAAGATAATAATGCTTGGGACCGGTCATGCCACAGTTACCCACTGCTATAACACCTGTTTCATAGTAAAGTCAGGTAACGAACTTCTGCTTGTAGATGCCGGTGGCGGCAACGGCATATTGAGCCAATTGGAAAAATCTGGAGTACAGTTGACCGACATCCATGACATCTTTGTCACCCATGCCCACACCGACCATATACTTGGAGTGATATGGGTAATAAGGATGGTAATGCAGAAGACACTTGCCGGCAAGTATCACGGAGAGTTAAACGTATATGGAAACGATAAAGTGATAAAGGTCATTAATACCATCTGCGACATGACGCTACACAAGAACTATGTAAGTCAGATAGGCAAGACAATAATCCTTCATCAGCTTAATGATGGTGATAAGTTCAGCGTTGGTTCCATGCATCTTCAGTGTTTCGACATCCTGTCGGATAAAGAAAAGCAGTATGGCTTCACCTTGAAATTTGTCGATGGCACTCGACTTGTATGTTTCGGCGACGAGCCATGCAACGAACACACCCTGCATTATGCTGTCGGTGCTGATTGGATGATGTGTGAGGCATTCTGTCTTTATGCCGACAGAAACATTTTCAAGCCATACGAGAAATTCCATAGCACAGCCCTTGATGTCGGCAGAATAGCCCAAAGGATAGGAGTGAAAAACCTTATAGTATACCACACGGAAGATACCGACTTAACTCATCGTAAAGAGCGATACACAGCCGAAGTTGCCGAAAACTATCATGGCAACATCCATGTGCCTGATGATTTGGAAACGATAAAGCTTAAGTAAGTACAATATAAAGAATGGAGATACGTTAAAACAACGTATCTCCATTCTTACTACTGTTGATAATTAGAAATCATTCTGTCCGAACTCGTCCGGATTAAGTATAGAGTCAAGGAACGACTGCGGTATAGGGCGCAATGTCTTTGCCTCTTGAGTGATATTCGGGTTGTATTTCTTTACATACTCTTTAAGCTTGCCGGTGCGCTTCAAATCAAACCAGCGTAGATGTTCTCCGCAAAGCTCGCGAGAGCGTTCATCGAGGATAAAGTCGAGTGTCATGTCGCTTGCTGCAACCTTCATGTCTTCCTTGTGACCAGGAGCGGCAGCGCGTTCCCTGATAACATTAAGATAGTCAGCTGCAGTCTGTTTGTTGCCTCCCGACTTCATGGTTTCACATTCAGCCACGATGAAATACATCTCCGGCAGACGCATTACTATAATATCGTTGGCACCGACTTCAGATTTGTATGAGTATCCCTTTTTCTCCAGGTTCTCGTCTTCGTATTTAAGAAGAGATGGAAAGTGGATATTGAAGTTTGCATCTTTAGACACCACACCGTTTGCATCGTAGATATCGTCGATATCAACCACGGCATAAGGCTTGTTTCGTTTGTCAGCCACTCTTTCTTTCGTAAACTGCATGGCGAGATCCCCCTTGTTTAGATGCTGTCCAACCATAGAAACAGGTTTTTCAAAGTGGTTCAGCTGAGTTTCGTCCCATGTAAAGCCTTCATCCTTGTTAACGTAGTAGTTTTCGCGGAACCAAGCTGCATATCTTGTGTCATACGGATTGTTATACAATTCAAGCAAGTGTTTGGTTGGCATCATGCACATGCCGCCAGACTTTCCGTTTTTATCGTTGCCGTATTCATACGAGCCTGCCACTCCTGCCCAATCGGAATATTTTGCATGGAAATATGAGTGGGTACGGCATGGGTTGCTCTTCTTCATGTTTAGTGAAGGTTCAGACGAGTGCGTAATGACAAACATTGCCTCCTTGTTTGTCTTGTTGTTTGCCTTGGCAAAAACTTCAGCTGGGGTGTCATACATAGAAACGCCGAGTTCTGCTTGATGCTCGATTACATATTTAGCGGCATCCTCAGCCATTTGATAGTATTTGTCCTTTTCAGTCTGGTCATTAAGGTATTCCACATAAGTCAGAGCAATACGCGCTTTCAGTCCGTAAGCCGCTTTCAGTGTAGCTCGTCCCACGTCTTCCTTAGGATAAGGCTGTGCTGTAAGGTTCTGAATGGCAACGTCGCAGTCTTCAAGCATCAGTTTGTAGAAGTCATCATAGCTGCTTCTCCTGCATTCTCCCTCAAACTCCTTAGTTTCCTTAGTGCGCAGATCCACGTTTCCGTAGTTTTCCACGAGATGCCAGTAAGCATAAGCTCTCATGAAGTGAGCTTCGCCAAGTCTCACGGTTTTCATTGTCTGGTCTGTGAAGATAACGTTAGGGTGTCGTTCTATAGCAGCGTTGCAATCGTTGATAATTTCATAGAGGCGGTTCCAAGTGTTCTTGTACTGTCCCGTTGTAGCGAGAACCTCCTCATACTTTGACAGTTGTCGTCCGTATCCGGAGTTTGCAATATTAATCCATTCGTCATTGCCTCCGTTGAAAAGCAATACAGGGTCCTCACGTCCGTAAAGTTGTCCGCCCCAGTATGCATATACAGAGTTGATGATAGTATTGTATCCAGTTTGGCTTTTGAAAGCCGTATCGGCGGTACTTCCGCCAGGATTATACTCGTCGAGGTCGCACGAGTTTAGTGACAGCAGCATTGTTGCCATAGCTGCGGTCATAAGATAATTTTTATATTTTTTCATTTTAGTATTCATTGGTAAAAGGTTTAGAAATCAAGATTTACGCCAAATATAAACTGTCGCTGTAGCGGGTCTGTAGCGGCTCCTCCACGTTCAGCATCGTAGTGCTTCACGAGATGGTTTCCGCTCATAGAGAACACGTTGTTTGCCGTAAGGTATACGCGCAGTCTTGATATACCCACTTTGTCCATAATCTTTTTAGGGAATGTATATCCCAACGATACGGTTTTCAGTTTCCAGTATGAACCTTCTATGTATTCCAAAGACTGGTATCCTATATAGTTAAATAGGTCTGTCTGAGCCGGACGCGGGAAGTCGTTGCTTGGATTCTCCGGAGTCCAGTAGTTGAAGTACGACGGGAAGTTCTTCTTTCCGTATGGGTCGTATGCACCTCCAAACTGATAGTCCATGTATTGTCCCCATCGAGCGATGAGATAGATGTTGAGGTCGAAGTCTTTGTACCTGAACGTATTGTTGAAGCCTGCAGTCCATTTCGGAGATGTAGACCCTATGTATGTACGGTCTGCACCATCGATTACGTGGTCGCCGTTAAGGTCGGCAAGTTTTATGTCGCCAGGCTGGAACGGCTGGGTCTTCTTCTGGTCCTTGTAGTAAGTTGCAGCAGTTTCCCTTTCGCTCTCCTGCCAGATACCTTGGCGCTTATATGTATAGAACGAGTGCAATGGTCTGCCGATGAGCAAGCTTTCAGTTTCAGGGTTCTCTCCTGAAACGATATCCGTTCCGTTTATAAGGTCGGTAATCTCTTCGTGGTTAGCATTAAACGTGATGTTAGTGTTCCATTCAAAGTTTTTGTTTTTGATATTTACAGTATTCACAGCCACCTCAATACCGCGGTTCATCGTGGCACCGATGTTCTGGTACATCTGGAATGAAGTTGCATTACTTCCACCCATTGATGTAGGCAGAGAGCGAGGTAGCAGCAAGTCTGTAGTCTTCGTATGATAAAGGTCGATTACAGCACTTATACGGTTGTTCAGGAATCCTAAGTCAAATCCGAGATCCCATGTCTTTGAAATTTCCCAACCTACGTTTTTGTTTCCGATATACTTGTTGAAGTTGTAGTAAGTGTATCCGTGATCTTGGAATGCGGCATTTGTGTATGAGGTTACACCCGACTGTGTGCCGTAAGGCATAATACCCGAGTTTCCTGTTTTACCCCAGCTAAGTCTCACCTTCAAGTTGGATAGCCAGTCAACGTCTTTAAGGAAATTCTCCTCATTTGCGCGCCATGCCACTGCAACAGACGGGAATGCTGCCCATTTGTTACCCTTTGCCAGACGGGAGTCGCCATCCCAACGGTTAGATACGGTCAGCATGTATTTGCCCATGTAGCTGTAGTTTACGCGCAGTGCATAAGAGAAAGTCGTGTGTTGTGTATACCCCGAACCGATAGCATAAGAACTTTGGTCGTTGGCACCCAGATTGTGGTAAAGATAAGAATCAAGGAGCTGTCCAGTTCCAGAAGCGTTAAATCCTGTATATTTGGATTGTGTATACGAAGTCAATGCTGTTGCGCCGAAGGTATGGTCGCCGATTGTACGTGTATAGTTCAGTACGTTATCCCAATTGACGAAACTCTTTTCTGCCGAGTTCTGACTTGACGACGATGTGGCAAACTGTCCTGCACGGTCGATTGAGTTGGCGGCGGCAAAATCCTGCTTGCGGTAGAAAGTGTAGTTTGTTCCGAGACTTGAGCGGAATGAGAGACCTTTCAGAGGAGTAATTTCCAAATATCCGTTTGCTATGATGTTTGTCTTTAGCAGATGGTGCTTTGCTGTCTCGTTTGTAGCCTCGTCGGCAAGCGGACTTACCTGTCCGCTCTCTCCGAGAGGGAAAGTAATTACGTTGCCGTTGTCGTCGTAAGCCCTTCCGAGCGGTGCGTTTGTAGCTGCGCGCCACAGAACGTTGCTGTTACGTTCGTCCTGGTCGTAGTGCGTAATCTGGCTGTTCACCCCGAGCTTGAACCAACTGTTCAGCTTGTGCTCCACGTTCAATCTTACGTTGTATTTGTTAAGTTCGTCATTTTTGAACATACCCTTCTCCTGGTAATATCCGGCAGAGAGCAGTGCAACAGTCTTCTCGTTGCCCCCCGATGCCGTAACCTGGTGGCTCTGCACGAAGCCGGTTTTTTGAACTTCGTCAATCCAGTCTGTCCATTCTCCGTTCTGTATGGCTTCCCATTCCTGTAGAGAGAAAATCTTAGAGTCGTCGGCAGTAGAGTTCCACTGTCCGGCTGTGCGCATAGACTCACGGCGCACGTTCATGTATTTCTCACCAGTGTTGAACTCCGGGTACTGTGCCCATCCGTTCACACCCACATATCCGTTGTATGACAGCTTGACTTTTCCCGACTTTCCCTTCTTTGTCGTGATGATGATAACGCCGTTTGCACCCTGCGAACCGTAGATGGCAGTTGACGATGCGTCTTTCAAGACCTCGATGCTCTCGATGTCAGACGGGGCGATATCCGAGAAACTTCCTCCCTGCATACCGTCAATGATAAACAGAGGGGCGTTTGCGGTACTGTTACCGAACTCATCAGTAACGTCAGACAGTGAGCGCTGTCCGCGGATATTTATCGTAACACTTGATGTCGCCTTACCAGAATTACGCGTGATGTCAAGTCCAGGCACTTGTCCTTGTAGAGCTTCCATGGCATTGGACGCCGGCGAGCGCACGATGTCGTCGGATTTGATAGATGCGATAGAACCGGTAAGGTCGCGCTTCTTCATCGCTCCATAACCTACAACCACTACCTCGTCCATCATATCGTTGTCTTCCACGAGCTTGATGTCGTAGCTTCCGCCAGGAACAACCTTTACAGTCTGGGTCTTGAATCCCACATATGAGAATTGCAGTGTCGTTCCGCCCTTAACGGTGATGTCATACTGTCCGTCCATGTTTGTGATGACACCCTGCTTCTGGTTGTCCGACGATACCACGCTAACACCGATAAGTGGTTCGCCCTGTGCGTCGCGAACGATACCGCGTACGTGCATACTCTTAGTTTGTTGTTGTGGCATGACAGAGGCAACCTGTGTGTTCGTGCCTGCCGCTGTCGCTGCCAAAGGACTCAACGAAAGGGCAGCTGTAGCCACGCCGATCATTGCGTTTGTCTTTAACATTTTCATAAGTTATTTTTTAATTTAGATTATTTTATTAGATTCTCTTTATTTTATTAGATTCTCTATGCTAATAGATTCCTCTTTATGCTAATAGTTTCCTCTTTATACTAACAGATTTTCTTTCTGCTAACAGCCATGTAGCAACCTGCTATTTACTTCAATGACGAGGGCGTTAGTGCTTTGTAACCAAAATTAATTATTAATACCAAACTTTCGGATTTGTAACAGGGAGAGGAAGATTATTAATTCGAAACTTGAATTATTTATTACCGAGATGCAGCTTGCTTAATCTAAAGGTAAAGAAAAAGGAGAGTATTTAAAAGTTGCAATTTTAGTGCAGTAACCTTGCACCTTTGGTGCAGCATAGAAATACCGACGGCATTGAATAGAAACTGTATTGGCTTTCAAGTGTGTGGGGTGACGCTTATAAGTGTGAGGGGTAAAAGATCTACTCTCACACTTACCCTCACCATCTGGAAGTACGATAAACAGGGACTTTCAGACTCTTGTGTGAGGGTGTGAGGGTAAAAACGCAAAAAAATGTTTTTCTTTGTTTTATGGCAATTAAAGGTAATTGCTCCGCCCCGAAAAAATCCGATTAAGCGAGAGAAGAACAAACGAAAGACAAAGGATGGGCGTTAAACCATAATGACAATCTTCGAGACATGCAGATAATCAATGAAATGGGAGCGACGGCAATTCGAATGGCTCATTATAATGTTTGCTCATTCAAGAATGTCAAACTCAAGGAGCGTAGCAACAAAATATCTGTATACGGATATAAAGGAGGAAAGAAGGTCGTAGACTCCTGTCCATTCCTTTTCATCCCTTAATCCTTTGATACCTCTTTTGGCAAACTTCCTTATAGTCGTAGCCGAAGCCGTGGCGGCAGAGTTTCACGAAGTTGTAGCGCAGGGTGAATTTTGCTCTTTCCCAGAGCGATGCCTTCATGTCGGAACGATAAAGCGACGGCACCATGTCGACGCAATAAATGTCGGCAAGAGTGTCGAAGGCTGAAAAACTCTTCGGGTTGCCGCGGAAAAGCCATTCCTCGGCAAAGAAACGGTCGCCCGCCATACGACTCTCGTCGAAGTCGGGAAGCGTGCGGACATACAGAGCCCTTGCCCACCAGAAGTTTCCGGCATACAGATAATACTGCATTGGAGGAGGTGGGAAGCGGTAGCATCCATACACGTCGAAGCGTTCACCGTCGATAGGTCTACGCTGCGGTCCGTCGGCAGCGGCAAGTCTGCTGCCCGACAGCAGGTTTACTGCCACTTTCCATTTGTCGAAAAGGAAATATTCCATCATCAGTCGCCATGCCTCGATGTTGCGCTTGAAGTTGTTGAACTTGCGGTCTGTGGTAGACAAATTCTGGTAAGTAATACCCTTGGTATGGAAATAATACACGAGGCAGTCTTCCCCGATACACTTTCGGCGAAGGAACTGCAGGGCAGGGTATTCAAACTTTCTTGGGTCGCGACCGTCGGCAATAATCTCCAGTTTAGAGTCGTCGCCCACGATGCGTCGCAGTTCCGCTATATCCTCGTCGTTGCGTGCAATAATGCTAACATACAGTTTCGTGGTACGCTCAAAGAGACCGCTGCTTTTCAAATGATCAATCTGCCCGGATACCATCTTCTGCCAGTCTTTGTCGCAGAAGATATGGTAGATGCCGTATACGGGCAGTTCCGTATCAGGCATATGCTCCCATGCCGAAAGGTCATACTTGCTGGTAGTGTGGAAAAAAGTATCTTTGAATTTATCTATAATCGTGTACATTGTCAGTTCTCGTCATAAAATTGTTCATATCCTTTACGCATATTCTCTATAGAGAAGCGTTCCTTTACGAAGTTGCGTGCAATATCCCGGAGTCTGCCTCTGTCGGTATTGGGTAAAATGTTGCGGAAGATATTCATATATTCATCGTGCGAATTGTCGTGAGCCGTCAGCAGCCAGTCGGAGGGCACCGTCTCGCAGAGTCCCGGGCAGTCGCTGCAAATCACCGGCAGTCCCGCCATAGATGCCTCGACAGCCATCAGCGGCAGCCCCTCAAACTCCGATGGCATAAGCATATAGCTGAACGAGGCGAGAAACCTTGAAATACCGAAAATAGGTTCCACAATAGACACATTGTCGAGAGTTCCGAGTTCATCCATTACCGTCTGTTTCAGTTTGCCACTGCCCACTACATGGAAATGATACTGCGGCATATCCCGAAGCGCCTTTATTATATATACAAGGTGGGAAATACCCTTTTGCTCCTCAAAGCGTCCGGCAAAAAGAATGTTCACCTTCCCGTTGACAAGCGAGTCGTACTTCTCCTGTTCTACCTCAGGCACGCCGTTGTATATAATAGGTGGAACGGAGCCGTATTCCCTGTTGTAACATTCCAGCACCGACTTCGATATTGCGATATTGGCATTGTTCCGTTGGTAAAACTTCTCCACCTTCCTTCCAAAGCGCTTCAATCCCGTCCACAGACAGGTGTTGTGTATAGTCCGTACAATCCTGCAGTGCTTTTGCAGCCATGGAAATACCCGGAAAAAAGCCCACAGACACATGTCGGGAGTTTCCGTGTGGGCATGAATGATATCGGGCTTAAACCTAAGCCAAATCATGAGGAAACGTAACGGAAAGAGTATGGCTGCAATCCTTTCCGCCATGAAGTGGAAATGGAAATTCGGCATCCATGAGCGGTGACACCTTACTCCGGCAGACTGTAGCTCCCCGATAAATCCTTCTGTAAACGGAGTGTTGCCGCGGAGCACTTCCACGATATGGTATTCAAAATCCCTGTTGCCGGATTCTGCTATGCTTGCAGCCACGCGCTCAGCCCCTCCGAGGTCGAAGCGTGATATAATATGGAAAACGCGTTTCTTCATTTCTTATGTTTCAGTAGAACATCAGCTACTTCTCTGGCGCAACGCCTGTCGTTGAAGAGCGTTTCGGCAAGTCGACGTGCCTTTCTGCCCATCTCGGCAGCCTCTTCGGGATGCTCCTGGATGTAGCGTATAGCTTTCACCCATCCCTCCGTGTCGTAGTATTCCACGGATATTCCGCAACCTTCCTTATCGAAATCCACCGGAATCTGCGGGTTGCGGCTGCATATAGTAGGCAGTCCGAGGGCAAGGGCCTCCACCACAGTAGTCAGTCCCACGGTGTATTTTGTTTCCAGACAGCAAATCACGACACAAGCCGAGTTGAACACCGTGCGACTGAGGTTTGCCTGTTGGTATCCCGACATGAAGTGAACCTTCACGTTGTTGTTCACCGTCATCTCGCCGAACATCTTTTCGTAATCTATGCCGCAGTTGCTCTTGTTCAGATAAATGTCGAGCGGAGCATCAGTCTGGTTAAAAGCCGCCACAAGAGTTTTCATGTCGCGCCTTTCCCTGCCGGTGGAGATAAATCCATGATGACGTTCATCGTCAGTATCGCGCATTATCCTGTCGTAGAAATCGAGATCGGCTCCCCAGTGCCCAACGTGCATTCTCTCCCTCCTCGCTTTTTTCGTCTTCAGCGAGTCGTTGTAGAGTTTCTCAGAGAAGAAAAACATATCGTCTATGCCGCGGTAGAAGAGTCTGCCGAGCCATTCGCGCCATTTCTTCTTAGGAGTAATAATCGGCTGGTGGTGCCATATCACTACAGGTCTGCGGAACAGTCCAAGGGCTCGCAAGAATATCACGAGTTCCAGATATTTATAATGTGTGGCATAAACGGCGTCAATCTGTCTGTAGTTTTTCATTATCTCAGAAAGGACATACAGAGCCGTCCTTATGCGGCTTGAAAAATCGCGGTGGCGGTGCATCACCATTTCAATGCCGTGGTCGGCGAGATGCGTGGCGCCATACAGAAAGTGTCCGGGAAAGTTTCCCTTTTCCCATTCGCTGTAAATATACTGTATATCTTCGGTGTGGTAGAAATATATCCTCATATGTGTGCAAATTTACTTAATTTTCCCTTATAACCAAATATATATAAAGGTAAAAATGCTTCAGGCGGCAGAGAGTTTCTTCTTTTTTCCTTGATTAGGGGAAGACTTCATTAGCCTTCCCCGTTTCATAAGTTGCTTGTGAAAATATATCTCAAATTTTGTGTTGCTTGGTTTTTACGGTTGCAAATTTAGACTATAAGTATGCAATATTCTTTAACAATCATAAAAAGAAGACTAAAAAACTTCTTGTAAAATCGTAATATGATATTGCAAAGTGTGCGTTTATTAAAGAATTATTGCTACTTTTGCAACAGAAAGTTTAATTAAGCAAAAACATCAAATTATAAAAACCTAAGTATGCCATGAATCCATTTGAATACTATTTTGCGGAATTGATACGTTGCGCAGGAGTGGCGTATCTCACCATAACCATACTGTTAGCACTGATAAAGGCTCCCTCTACGGATGAATACAAACCATATCGCAAAGCGAAGCGTCTACTAACATGCTCCTTTGCCACGATGGCGCTGAACCTGTTCCTTTGGTGCATACTTACCAATGGAAGATGGGACGAGTTCAACTACAGTATAGCGGCGGTAGACATTTCCCTGTTTTATCTTCTCTACATGCTGCTGTGCAATTCATACTGTATATTGCTAAACAAAACTTACTTAACTTCTAAACGCTTTGTCATTGCCATATCCGTGTGGCTGTTTACCTCGCTGACAGCGTTTTCCGCCCTGCTCGAACCATTGCGTGAGTGGCGTAATATTCTTACCTTGGTGGCATTATGTCTGTTGATAGCCTATATCGTCAAATTCGTCTATTCCTTCTTTAGAGAATACCGCAGATACAGACAACAGCTCGAAAATTACTTCACAGACGATATGCACCGCTTCGCCCGGTGGATAATGGTCAGTGTGGTGATGTGTATAATCTCGTGGTGTCTTGCCATTGCAACAATGTTTGGCAATGTATATTTCAATTGGATATACCAGTTTTATGTCATTTCGTTGAACGTATATATCGCAGTCAGCTTCGTAAACTACAGTTCGAAATACGGCATACTTGTAAAGGCTGAACCGGAATGTGCTTCTGACGAGAAGGGCGTAGACGTTGACAACTCTGGCATAGAGCGTGAAACGATAGAAAAGAAGATACAGGCATGGACGGAGAAGAAACGCTATCTCTCGGAACAGTTCACCCTTGAGGATCTTGCTCAGGTGCTCGGAACGAACAAGAACTACCTCTCTTATCATATCAACGAGAAATACGGAATGAGTTTCAGCTCCTGGATTTCAGAAATGCGCATCGATGAGGCTAAGCGCATGATGAAAGAAAACCCCGAC
>DBKQ01000098.1:14945-37412 GCA_002298545.1 Prevotella sp. UBA746 | reverse complement strand
TGGAGCACGCCAAGGCTCGCGGTGCACAGATCTACGCCGAGATGGTTGGCGAGGGCATGAGCGCCGACGCTTACCACATCACAGCCTCTCACCCAGAGGGACTCGGAGCAACTCTCGTAATGAAGAATGCTCTTGAGGATGCCGGAATGAAACCAGAGGACATCGACTACATCAACGTACACGGTACTTCTACCCCTGTTGGCGATATCTCTGAGGTTAAGGCTATCCAGCAGCTCTTCGGTGAGCACGCATACAAGCTGAACATCAGCTCAACGAAGTCTATGACCGGTCACCTGCTCGGTGCTGCCGGCGCAGTAGAGGCAATGGTTTCGGTATTGTCTGTAAAGAACGATATCGTTCCGCCTACAATCAACCACCAGGAAGACGACAAGGACGAGAATATCGACTACAACTTGAACTTCACATTCAACAAGGCAGAGAAGCGTACCGTACGCGCAGCCTTGAGCAACACCTTCGGTTTCGGAGGCCACAACGCTTGTGTAATCTTCAAGAAGTATGATGATTAATAACTTCATAGACCGAATGAGGCTCCCCTTCCGCAAGGAAAAGGAGCTTTATTCGGCTTTATACAACATCTTCGGATTCTATCCCCACCGCATCCACTACTACAAGCTCGCTCTGATGCACAAGAGCGTGACCCGCCGCAATGAGAAGGGCCGTCCGCTCAACAACGAGCGTCTGGAGTTTCTCGGTGATGCCATTCTCGATGCCATCGTGGGCGACATCGTTTATCGCCATTTCGAGGGCAAGCGTGAGGGTTTCCTCACAAGCACACGAAGCAAGATTGTACAGCGCGACACGCTGAACCGCCTTGCCAACGAAATGGGAATAACACAGTTGATTAAATCAGGCAAACATACTCCCTCCCATAACAGCTACATGGGTGGGAATGCGTTTGAGGCACTGGTCGGGGCTATGTATCTCGACCGCGGCTACGAGGCTTGCATGCGTTTCATGGAGAAGCGCATCCTTGCCCAGCTTATCAACATCGACAAGGTGGCATACAAGGAGATCAACTTCAAGAGCAAACTTATTGAGTGGTGTCAGAAGAACAAGGTGAAACTTGACTTCAAACTCCTGGAACAGACGAGAGAGGGCAAGAACAGTCCTGTTTTCAAATACCAGGTTATTGTGGAAGGTCTTGAGGGCGGCACTGGCGAGGGATATTCCAAGAAGGAGAGCCAGCAGCAGGCAAGCAAGCTGACGCTACAGATGCTGAAGCGCAAGCCGCAGTTTATCGATGCCGTGTTTGCAGCCAAGGGCGACCGCACGAAGATGGAGGAGGAACCGGTGCTCACCGTGCCCGACACGGAGGTGAAACAGGATTTCATTATTCCACAAAAAAAGAACGACGAGGAAGTAAATGGTGAAGTCGCCGACAATAAGATTGAGACGGCGAAGAGCAAGACTGAAGTCGAGATTGACGAGTTTGACCTCTCCGACATTAAGTCTAACCCGAAGGAGGTAACGTCTGAAGATATCATTGCTGCATCTATGGCCGAGGCGTATAAGGAATGACGAAATTCAACAACAAAATTGGAGATTGAATAAAAAACTATAAAGAGAGAGAGTATACCGCAAAGTATACTCTCTCTCTTGTTTTATAGAAGAAACATCCTCTATATTTTTTTGCTTATTTCATCTTTACCGTGCCACTCATCAGCGGCATTGCCTTCTTCTTTGCCGAAGCCGGAGTGTCATTTACCGGGAAGGTACGTGAGAAGATGCTCCATTCGCCATTGGTTGGATCCATGTGAGAGTGGAACGCAGCACGTGTTACGGTAGTACCGTAGCTGTCGGTAACGGCGAGAACTGCCACATACCAGCCACGCTCATTCTCTGAGAACCCGCATGAATAGTTGAGCTTGTTGCCAAGCTCCTTCACGGCATCTGTAACGTCAACGGCATCCTTAGATTCGTCCATATAGACAGCCCAAGCGTCGGAAGGCTTTTCGTATTTACCAGTCTTCATATACACGTTGAGAGCATCGTCCCAATCGTTCTCCTTCATCAGGAGCATCTTAGCCTTGCTGATGCCCTCAGCCTTTGTCTTTATCTCATACTGAATGGCTACGCTTCCTACACCGTCTTCGTCAGGATCGCCACTCGTGTAATTGGTGATGTTAACCTCCGGACAGTCGTTGTCGGCAGCAGGTTTGATATGCTGGTTCAGAATC
This sequence comes from Prevotella sp. UBA746, assembly GCA_002298545.1. Classification (GTDB taxonomy): domain Bacteria; phylum Bacteroidota; class Bacteroidia; order Bacteroidales; family Bacteroidaceae; genus Prevotella. The sequence continues at coordinate 35,214 of DBKQ01000098.1, read as the reverse complement.
TGCGCCTTCACCCAGTCGCCGTTCTCGTCGATACCGAGAACATAGAACGAGTAGTCGCCCTCTTCCGTGATATTCCACTTCTGGGCATTGTCTTCGCCAAGAGCGAGCCACTGGTCGCGGGTGAACTGACTGCTCTGTGTGAACATCAAGTAGTCGTAGCTGTATACGTTGATAAATTCGTCGATAGACTTCGCCTTGCCAAGCACCATATACAGGGTCTTTATGCCGCTTCCCGGCTGCACGTCGAAGGTAGCCTGTCCGTTGTCGTCGATTCCCTTATATTCAACAGAGAGAGTCTCGCTGCTCTCACCATGGTCGGCTGTGCGCACCTTGGTGTACGAGAGGTCGTCGTCGAGCGATGGTGTATTGTCGGCACCCATGGTAACGCCACATGTTACGATATAGTAATCCTGTCCGCCCGGAATAAACTGAGTCTGTCCGGCAGCATCCTTCACGCCATCGGTGAAGGTATAAGTCTGCGTTCCCGTGCCAGTGCTTCCATATCCGGCAAGTATAAGAGTCTGGAAAAGGCTTTTTAACGAAGTCTCATCGTTCTCGTCAAACGTACCGCCCATTTTTATTGACAGCAGCTCTACGTATGATTTCAGGAGCAATACATGCTGATACATCTTGTCAGCCTGTTTCGTCTCCACCTTATAAGAAACATAGTTTTTTCCCGTTTCGGTTTTCACCACCTCTACGTCTTTTTGCTCCGGCACTCCCTCTGGTCTGCCGAAGGCGATATAGTCTCCCTCGCCGAGCTGCACAGTGGCAACGGTCTGATCGCCAAGGTTAAGATTAACTTTCTGCTGCGCATTGGCGGTCAAGCCGAATGATGCCGCCATTATCAATACGGATAATATAGTTTTCTTCATTGTCTGTTTCCTCCTTCCTTTACTTTGTTACTCTTGTTGCGTTGCCCTCGTAGTGTCCCTTCAGGTTACCGCCGAACTTGGTAGATCCGAAGATGGTGAAGTCTACGTTGGCATTGTTTGCATTCACCGTAGCGCGGGCATTGCCGCCAAGTGCGATAGCACCAGTTGCGTTGCCAGTGTTCAACTGACTGTATGTCTCGCCGTTGTATTTTACCGAGATTAATGCGTTAATGTCGGTGCCAGAGAATCCGTGTGTCTGGTCGTCGTTGATGAAATCGTCTGGATAAGTTACCACGATATCGGCATCTGCCATACCCTCAACGGTAGTAATGCCCTCCTTCTGCGAGAGATAGATAGTATACATAGACCTTTCTTCATTGCTATTGTCGAGTTCTACTACACACGACTTCAAATCTATCGGGTCGCCGTCTGCCACGGTATAGTTGCTCGGCACGGAGAGGTCGTATTCTGCCGGAGTGCCGCGGTAAACAACCTGTACATCGTAGTCGTCGTCGCCGATACCCTCCACGTCGACGATAATGCTATAGAGTCCGTCGCCGAGGTCGTTCACGCTCACATATCCTGTGCCCTTGCCCGTATAGCCGTTGTATAGGCTGACGAGTTTCGGATTGTTCGGATCGGTAACGTTATCATGGAATGTAAGTTCATATTCGCGGTTACCCTTGATGTCGATATCCGTACCGTCCATTTCTGAGTTTGGCACGAAGAGACGGATATAGTAATAAGTGTCGTCGAGCCTGTTTGCCTTGTCGATATTTCCTGGAGTAAGATAGAAAGCCACTCCGTCTGCCACCTTCTCGGCAAATGCCGCACGCAGATCCATGCGGTCGCCGTCTACACTGAAGTAATACGGGTTCTGCTTTATCTCGGAAAACGGACCCTTGTATTGCGCTGCGAAGGTCTCTGCACCCTCTGCCGCATCGCCACTGAAATGGAAATCGAGTTCATCGTCGGTATAGTTTAGATACAGCGTTCCGTCGGTGAAAAGGTCGCTATAGTCGTCAGACGAGAACATCGGCGGCTCGTAGTTGTCATCCTCGTCATACTTCTTCTTGTCCATAAAAGACACCTGGAACATCTCGTCCTCTTCAAACTCCTCTGAGAACTTGCTCAGCGTGATGTTCTCTCCGAGCAGTGTTGGCGACATTACAATCTGCATGTAGTAGTCGCCTCCGGCAACGTCTGCCGTCGTCTTGGCATCTTCGAGTGGCGAGAGAAACACATAAATCAGTCCGTTCTGCTGCATTATAATTGCCGACTTCATCTCTATCTTCTGGTCGCCCACCTGCACGGCGTTTCCTTCGAGGGCGATACTCTTCTGGAAAGTAATGTTGTCGATGTCCTTTCCAATCTCGTATGACGACACGATGCGGCCGTTCTTAACCACAAAAACCTTGTTGTCGTCGGAATTCTGCGCCATGACTCCCGTGACGACACACAGCAGCATGCTCAGCAGAAACAATATCTTCTTTGTCATATTCTTGTTCTTTCTTTATATATATTATATAATAGGTATAGGGCTATCGCCCCGAGACACTATCGCTTAACCATTTTCAGCGACTTTCCGTCGGCCTTTACGACATATACTCCGTTGGCAAGCGACGTCACGTCTACCACAGCCTTGCCATTCACTGAAGCTGCTTTCTTCAGCAGTTCTCCTCCTGCAGAGAAGATTTCGAGCGATTTGCCGTCTGCCAGACCTTCAACGCTCACGGTATTTCCGTCGGCACGAACGACAATGCCGTTTGTGCCCTTAGTCTGCGAGATAGAAGTTGTAGCGGCAGTAAGGTTAATTTTCTCGATGTCGCTGATTTTGTGAGTTGCAGCGGTCTTGCCGTCTTTGCCAAAGAAAACGGCATTGCCGTCAGCCACCTGCATCTTTGCCACTTGCGACAGCGTAATAACATGGCTCGTACCGTCAACGTAGAGCACGTCAACCTTGCCGTCGTCGGCTGCTGCACTTAGTGCAACGCCACAAAGGAACAAGGCTGCTAAAAGTTTTGTTTTCATCATGCTTTTTTCTGTTGTAATATTGTTAATTTAATACAAATTGGTTGTTACGTCTATAAAACAGGTTCAAAGGTAATAAAAATATCAGAAAATATTCAAGTTGTACAGTTGAAAAAGACATATTCAGCTAAAAACTTATTCCTCGCGAGATTTAAAATCAGAGTTTTACCATTAAATTCAAACCGTACGGCTGTAAATGAGAATTCTGACCATCACGAAATGATGTTCAAGTTAGTAGGTGCGGTGAGACACCGCACCTACTACAATTTCCAAACGTACAGTTGAAAAGTTTTTCTCTCCACATTGAAATAATGTTATTTCAAACATGGAAATATATATTTCAAACTTAGAAATGATGATTTCAAACTTAGAAATATCTTTCTTGCAGTTTGTTCCTTTCGGTATGAAGTAGTATTCAGAATTTAATATAAATTCATGCAATATTTTGGTCATGAGCAGTTTTATATGTAATTTCGCAACCTATTACAGGGAACTACAAAAACAAGGAATTAAAAATGAGCGGATTATACACTGTATTGCTTCTCGTGGCAAGCAATATCTTCATGACACTGGCGTGGTACGGACACCTGAAACTGCAGCAGACGGGAACGAGCAGCAACTGGCCTCTGATTGGCGTCATCGCCTTTTCGTGGGCAATTGCATTCTTCGAATATTGCTGTCAGGTGCCGGCAAACAGGATTGGATTCGACGGCAACGGCGGTCCGTTTACTCTCGTGCAGCTGAAGGTTATACAGGAATGTGTGAGTCTGGTGGTGTTTACCGTCATAATAAACATGATGTTCACCGGTCAGGGACTGCACTGGAACCATTATCTCGCATTCCTCATGCTCATCGGAGCTGTATACCTCGTCTTTCTTAAATAAAAAGACAATAAAGGCTACACATTATAAATAATATATTCATCTAAAAAATATGCCTAAACCCACAGAAGAGCAAAAGCTTGCAGCGCGACTGCAGAGACGTTTTCGGAAAGCAATACGAGAGTTTAGTTTGATAGAAGACGGCGACAGTATTCTGATAGGACTCTCTGGCGGCAAGGACTCGCTGTTTCTCGTTGAGATGCTCGGCAGACAGGCACGAATCAGCAAACCTGCCATCAGCGTCCATGCCATACACATTCGGATGGAGAACATCAAATACGAGAGCGACACGAAGTATCTTGAGGATTTCTGCGAACAAAACGGCGTAAAGCTGCACATAGTAACCACGGGCTTCGACATGTCTACCGACAGCCGTAAGTCGCCGTGTTTCCTTTGCTCATGGAACCGCCGGAAACAGATTTTCATGAAAGCTCAGGAGCTGGGTTGCAACAAGATTGCCCTGGGGCACCACCAGGACGACATCATTCATACGTCACTGATGAACCAGATTTTCCAAGGGCATTTCTCTACCATGCCGGCAAGGCTCAAGATGAGGAAGATGCCGATAACGATAATCCGTCCGCTATGTATGGAGGAGGAGGCCGACATTCGCCGCTATGCTGAACTGCAGGGATATGAGAAGCAGAAGAAACTCTGTCCGTATGAAACGGACAGCCATCGCTCCAGCGTCGCCCACTTGTTTGAGGAAATAGAGAAGATGGCTCCCGAAGCAAGGTTCTCGATGTGGAATGCTCTGATGGCTGAGGGGAAATTGGTGGAGTAAGAAACAACTAACACCCGCCCTAACCCTCCCGAAGGGAGGGAAGGAAGATACTCTGAGAAACTATATGAGAAGTGGGGGGAAAGGACGTGTTGGGTAAATGGATTATTAGTTTTATTGGTTCCATTAATCATATTGGTTCTATTAGTCATACTGGTCTTATTAGTCTTATAAATATTATAAATTCCTCATAATATGAGATATATTCATAAAATATTATCAGCAGTGATTGTTGTTGCGCTATTTGCAGGATGCGCCAACAACAGCAAGACTTCGCAACATGTCTCTTTCTCTGATGAGGTGCGGCTGCCGATAACACCGGTCAAAAACCAGGGAAGCAGCAGTCTGTGCTGGGCTTACGCCATGCTCGCCACTATCGAAACGGAACATATCACGAGGGGAGACTCCGTTAATCTCTCTGTCGCCTATGTTGCAAGAATGTTCATGAGGGAACAGGTGGACAGATGCTTCTTAAGCAAAGGAGCACGGAAGATTTCTACACGGGGAGTGATGCCGCAGCTGATACGACTGATTCAAACTTACGGACTGATGCCCTACGACTCGTATCATTCCGACTGCAACATGAATACTACTGCTCATAAATTGCACAATATGATAAAGACGGAGGCTATGGCGGGCTGGGGACTGCAACGCACAAGAACGGATGCCGACCGACTGATGGACAACAGCATTAATCCGCTGCCCTTTCATGTGTATATGTACAGTATGGAGTATACTCCGCTGGAGTTTGCCCATAGCGTGTGCATGCCCGACGAATATCAGGCTTTTACCAGCTTTACGCATATCCCGATGAACAGAAGGGCGGTGTTGTCTCTCCCCGACAACTATAATAATGAGAGGTTCCAGAATGTCAGCCTAAATAATATGATGAATATCATGGAGCGCTCGCTACGCTCCGGACATCCCGTATGTTGGGAGGGGGATATCAGCGAGGAAGGATTTTCGTTTGAAAACGGAGTGGCTGACGTGCCGGAAAGCAAGCGCAATGCCGGACAGGAACTGAGACAAAGGGAGTTTGAAACTTTCCGCACTACCGATGACCACTGCATGGCAATTATAGGTATTGCACACGACAAACAGGGAAGGAAATATTTTATCTGCAAGAATTCTTGGGGAACTGAGAATAGGTATGGCGGACTGATGTATATGTCGTTCGACTATGCCCGACTGAAAACCATCGCCGTGATGGTTAACAATCTGGCTATTTAATTAGGAATGAGGAATTAGGAAAGAGGAATTAGGAAAGAGGAATTATTACAATTGTCCGCTCTCTACAAGTCTTACCACGCGTTCCGTCTCCTTGTCTTCCCCCTCCGGGTCATACTTCTTGGTGAGGCTTGCTCCGAAGGTCCAGGCAAACGCCTGGTAGAAACCGGCACGAATAGGACCGAGGAAGGCTTTTATGAGCTGATAAGACGAGGAGTTACATTCGCGGTAAACGAGTTTTATGAGCAGTTTGCCCTGAGAGAATGTCAGCTTTTTCATTCTCGGCGTATACTCCTTCTTGATACTTGCCTCCACGAGCTTCATGTGCTTGTCCTTTGCCTTCTTGTTGGGCAAAGTCTGGAGATATTCGTAAGTCTCGATAATGATATGGTTCACCTCCTTGGCTATCGGCAGAACCTTCTTCACGTTATAAACCAATCGGGTATAACGCTGGCGCGCCTTCTCGTTCTTGAACACCTGTGGCGGATATACATACACGTTGTTCAGTTCAACATACTGAATACTGTCTTTGCCGTGCAACACTTTACCCACTTTCACCATTGGCACGAACGTAGGGTTGTCCATGTCCACTTCGCGGTCTTCCGGATTCACATTGTTGCCGAAGACGGCATTCTGCGCCATGCTCCTTGTCGCAACAAAGACAAGGAGGAATATTATAAAGGAAAGAATTTTTCTCATCATGGCGCAAAAGTAATGATTATTGTCCGCTTACAGCAAGTTGCAAGATATATTTAACAGAATTTTATGGCACTGACATGTAAATCGTGGAAAAAAGGCATAATGTAGATGCAATATCTTGTTGATTTTTATATTTAATATATGTAATATGGTTATAAAAATGAGAACAATTGGATAAATATAAGAAAATGTTTACCTTTGCATCTCTATTTTATATGATACAACCATTTGTTCTGTTATAACAAGAAAGATAGATTATGGCATTTATATTACCGGCAATTATCGCAATAATACTTTTTGGGATAGGCTATGGCATATTCCGAAGATATAATATGGGACTTGCAAGGAACTCCATCGGACAGCAGTTTCGCCGTTATCTCATTGCCTCAATCCAAGCGATATTGCCGATATGTTTTTCCAGAGTATCAGAATTAAACATACCTGTAATAGCGGCATTGTCTACTTCGCTATTGTGGATATTCACATATAATATATTGTATGACAAGACCCACCGCCCGTCGTCGCCCGACTACGACAACCACATGGACATTGCCTTCGCCATATACCTCTTCGGTTGGCTCACGGCTCTTCACGCACTATTGGCGCCGGTTTCCCCTGTAGCGGCAACGGTTGTTGTAGGCATCATAGAAGCGGTGCTTATTATTATCCCACTTGCCCAGATAGTCTATTACGCCACATACAAGGTGTGTATCGACGATGCCGGCATGGCGCCACTGCTCAACACATATTTCAGCGAGGCAGTGGAGTTCGTCAAGTCGTTCGGAATATTCAAGTCAGCGTTGGCTCTCGTAGCCATTGTTCTCGTGTTTACAGTAGGCATTGCTGCCAATTATGCCCCAGCCGCTGAGGACATGCAATGGTGGCAAATCCTTTTGGTTGCTGCACTGTTCATATATTTCTCGATATATATATGGAAGCCGCGCCACGGACTATTCGTGCGCTGCGGAGTGATAAACCTGTATATCGACGTGAGAAACTACAACCGCAGTCTGCGCCGCTACCGCACGGGCATGGAGCAAAGGCTTGCCGATCTGAAAGTTTCACTGAAAGACAATGCCGCCGATAGCGGTTCGGCTTTATCATCCACAGAAAAAGAAAAGCCACATACTATTATAATGGTAATCGGCGAGTCGGCTTGTCGCGACTATATGAGCGCATTCACGGAACAGCCGTTTGAGACCACCCCGTGGGAGAGCAAGATGAAAAGGGACGAGGAACATTTCATGTTTTTCAAAAATGCCTACTCGTGCGCCATGCAGACGGTGCCCTCGTTGGAGCGTGTGCTCACGGAGCGCAACCAGTACAACAACAAAGACTTCAGCGACTCGTGTTCCATTGTGGATATTGCGCGAAAGGCGGGCTACACCATTCGCTGGTTCAGCAACCAGAGCTACATCGGCATCAACGACACTTCGGTAACGCTCGTTGCCAACACGTCTGACACGGCAACGTGGGTAAAGAAGGTAGGCGGCGTGCAGCAGTTTGACACCTCGCTAATCAGCTTTCTCGACGATGTAGACCCTACGAAAAACAATCTCGTGGTGCTCCATCTCAAGGGCAGCCACTTCAACTACATCAACCGCTACCCGGAGAGCTACGCCCATGACAACCATCTGCACCAGGGCGACGACGTGGAGTGCTACCGCAACTCCATACACTTCACCGACCACGTGTTGCAGCAGTTTTTCGAAAAGGCTAAGCAGAGGCTCAACCTGCAGGCAATGGTATACTTCTCCGACCACGGCGGCATCCCCGACATGCGCCGTTCGCCGCGTTTCTTAGGTTTCAAAATGGTCAGGATTCCGATGTGGATATACCTGTCTGACGAATACAAAAAATGCCATCCGTCAGTAGCGGATACATTGAAGATGCACCGCAACACATATTTCACCAACGACCTTGTCTACGAACTCATGTGCGGCATCATGGACGTGGAGTCAAACCGCTACGACGAGACGCAGTCGATTGCCTCGCCACAATACAAATACACGAGAGACACGCTCCTTACCTACGACGGGAGGATAAGGATAAAGGATGATGATTTAGACAAATAAAATATATTTTGCAAAATAATATGACTACAAAAACAAAGGAAATAAGAATTGCCGTGTCGATGACAAATTCGCATCTATTCAATACAGGATTGGGCGAATTTGAAAACAGCATAGCAAAACGCCTTAGCAAAAAAGCTCCAGAACTGAAGGAGAAATATGGAATACAACTATATTTTATCGTAAAGCCATGTCAGATAGGTGCCTATGGCGATGATGTTAAATATGTGAGCATAGGTAGCAACATGCGCACACTGATGAATTTTCCTCTGTTGCATAATATAAAGAAACTGGTGCTTCCGCATTTCGATTTGCTTCATTGGACCAATCAGTTCCTGAAGTTTCGTGTAAAGCTTGCCCCACTACAGTTAATGACCGTCCACGACGTGAACTTCCTTCATAATGAGATTGGAACGCTACACAAGAGCAAGAAGCTTTGGCTGACAAGCCGTAGATTGAATAGGGCAACACATTATGGATATATATCAAATTTCACGAAAAACGATGTCGAGGCTAATTTCAGACTTGGGAACAAACCTGGTAGGGTTATATACAATGGAGTAACAAACCTAAATACGAAGCCTCAAGATGAATACGACAACATTATTTCAGAAATGAACCTTCCAAAGAGTTTCCTCTTCCATATATCGCGATGGTCAAGGAAGAAGAATGTACATCTGCTTGTGCAGATGATGAAATACCTTCCCGGTGAAACACTTGTCATTGCCGGTTCTGCAGGCAAGAAATATGTGGAGTTCCTGAACAATCTCGTAAAAAGCAAGGGCATAAAGAATGTTATATTTGTCGGTAAGGTAAGTACCGGTCAGAAAGCTGCCCTCTTGAGCCGCTGCAAGGCAATGATGTTCCCTTCATTGAGCGAAGGTTTCGGACTTCCTGTCGTTGAGGCAATGTGTTTCGGTAAGCCGTCGTTTATAACGCGTCTTACGTCTCTTCCTGAAGTTGGAGGAAAGTTGGAATATTATTTCGACAGCCTTACTCCTTCCGATATGGCGAAGAAAGTTGAAAAAGGATTGGCTGATTTCAGTTCAGATCCTGTAGGAAAGGGCGAAAAGCTGAAGGAGCGTGCCGCTAAATTCAATTGGGACAAAACAGTGGATGACTATATCAATTATTATCTTGATATACTCGGCATTGAAAAAAAGTAATTGACTCAAAGAGAGCTGAACTACCCCGAACTGTATTTTAGGCAAAATATGGTATGCGTTTACAAACGTATCTTTTTCCTATTCTCAAACCTGTCGAGCAGTTCCACGGCCTTCCTCACTGTCTCTTCTTCGCTCCATCCCCGGCGCTGTGCATATCCCTTTACTACATATTCGTAGAGGTCGCGGCGATGGGTAAAGCGTTTCAGGTTCTCCAGACATTGCTTGTCCGTTGGCCAGCCGTCGCAAAAGTGTGAGCGGTTGGTGTCAATCATATCGAAGTGGTACCTGCCGTCGCTGTCTTTGGTATAAAGGAAATTTGCGGAATTGAGATCGCCGTGGAGCACTCCGCGACTGTGCATGAAAACTATATAGTCGACCACGGCATCGGCAAGCTCGTGGTCGAAGTTCTCCTTTTTCACGAGTTCCTGGAACACTTCCCGCCCCTTGCTCTCCTCATATACAAAATATCCCACGGTGAACCGTCTGCGCTCATACTCCTCCATATAAGCCACTGCACGCGGCGAATTGACACCGCGCTTTCTGAACTCGTCGGCAAAGAGGTATGCCCTTTTTGCCTTGGTGCGGCGGAAGTGGGTATATATGATGCTCTGAATCCAGTTGACACGCTTGTAGCGCTTGGCGATAAACGTCAGTCCGTCGTGCTGCAGACGTATTACGCTATTGCGCTTGTCCTTGAGCACCTCCACACTACCGCTGTCGAACATCGACGGTATGGTTTTTATGAAATCCGTATATTTTCTATATTGTTCTGCTATGACAATCTTCATGCTTTTGTTTAAAGAGTATGATTCCTTTCGCAAGAATGCCGTACTTCTTGGCATAATGCCATGCAAAGATACATATTTTTGTCTTTATTCAACATTTATTACGTTGAAATAACTGATTTTCCACCTCTTTTTAAATCTAAAGTGCCTCCTTTCCATCCACACGGTATCGTTTTTCGTCATATTCTGCTTCTCTCCTATCTGTAGGAACATCACGGCTATTTTCAGAAAGAACACTTTTTAGTTCGACTTTTTGTAAAATATCACACTTTTTAGTTCGACTTTTTGTAAAATACCACATTTTTTAGTTCGACTTTTTGTAGAAACTCCAACAAAACAGTATCTTTGCAACGTAAAATCATAAAGATTTTCAGAAAGTTATGAAAAGAAAAGCTATAGAACAACTGTATAAATGGAAAGCGAGTACCAGTCGCAAACCTTTGATATTGCAAGGTGCACGCCAAGTGGGAAAGACCTGGCTCATGAAAGAGTTTGCCCGCGAAGCCTACAAACAGTGTGCATATATCAATTTCGAAGACAATGACATGCTGCGCCAGATGTTTGAGCATGATTTTGACATAAAACGTATTATAACAAGCATACAGTGGACAACGGGGATTGATATTAATCCAGACGACACACTCATTATCTTTGACGAGATACAGGAGGCGCCACGAGGAATTACATCGCTCAAATATTTTCAGGAGAAAGCTCCGCAGTACCATGTCATTGCAGCTGGTTCGCTATTGGGCATTGCCATGCACCAGAATGACTCGTTCCCCGTGGGAAAGGTGGATTTCATGAACCTTTACCCTCTGTCGTTTTTTGAATTTCTCGATGCCGTCGGCGAACACCGTATGGTAGAGTTGCTAATGGCGCAAGACTGGTCTATGATTACCATGTTCCGCACAAAGTTTGAAGAACGCCTGCGACAATACTATTTCGTCGGTGGCATGCCTGCAGCCGTTTCGGCATTTGCTTCCGGTGAGAATTTGGAAAAGGTTCGTTCATTGCAAAACGGCATATTGGAGTCGTATGAACGCGATTTTTCAAAGCATGCACCAGCCATAGAGGTACCACGAATTCGTATGGTATGGCACTCGGTTCCGGCACAACTTGCCAAGGAAAACCGAAAGTTTATATATGGAGTAGTGAAGGAAGGGGCAAGAGCAAAAGACTTTGAGCTTGCAATAGAATGGCTGAAGGATGCCGGACTAATATATAAGGTAAACCGCTGCAAGAAAGGCTTACTGCCGTTGGCTGCATACGAAGACTTCTCTGCATTCAAGATTTTCATGTCAGACATAGGACTTATGGGAGCGATGAGCAAACTTCCGCCACAAAGTCTGCTTGCCGGCAACAGTCTTTTCTCCGATTTTAAGGGGGCACTTACCGAACAATATGTAATGCAACAACTAAAGACAAACGGCAGCTTATCCATATATTATTGGTCGGCAGATTCTTCTCGTGGCGAGATCGACTTCCTCTTGCAGCAAAACAGCAATATCATACCTGTTGAAGTTAAGGCAGAAGAAAATCTTCAGGCAAAAAGTCTGCGCACGTTTGTAGAGAGAAATCCTAACCTTCACGGCATCCGCCTTTCCATGTCGCCATACCGCGAGCAAGAATGGTTAACCAACTATCCGTTGTATGCCGTACCCGCAGTATTTTCTTCTGACAGTAAAAATTAATTTATACATAATAAATAATACATAATACAAGACAGCTAATTAAGTTGTTAAAAATATAATAACAAAATGTTTCGAAACAGAAAATTCCTTCTTTCCCTGGCATGGCTACTCTCCGTGCATGCCGTTTCACTGTTAGTATTAACTGTATTCAGACTCATCGAGCTTCTGTGTCTCCACAGTATGATAACCGACAAGAGTGCGAGCGTTGACACAGTATTCTTGAAAGGCGTGTGGTTCGACAACGTCACGGCATGCTACGTGATGATCATTCCACTTGCCGTTACGCTCATTGCCGCAGCCTTGGGATATACAGGCAGAGTGATCAGGAAGGCGGCAAACTGGTGGTTCTTCGTCTTTTATGCCATCGTGTTTATGGCATCGGCGGCAAACACTCCATATTTTGAATACTTCTTCAAGAATATCAACTCCTCCATCTTCGAATGGTTCGGCTATGCCACTACAACGGCGGGAATGGTGTTTCAGGAGAAATCGTATATCCTGCACATCGCCCTTTATTTCATCATCACTGCCGGATACATCACAGGACTTATCTTCTTGCGCCGCTACTTCGACCGCAAGATTGGCGACAGTCGCAAGGACGACCGCTTTATCCTCCCCATGGCATGCCGCTTCATTATTGCCGTTGCTCTCTCGCTCCTCTGTCTCTTCGGCATCCGCGGCAGAACGGGCTATAACCCTATAAAGATTAGTCAGGCTTATTACTGCGACGATCCTTTCCTCAACCAGCTCGGCATCAACCCGGCATTCAACCTCCTTACCAGTGCGCTCGACGACATGCGCAAGGAGAACAGCGAACTGCATCTAATGCCCTACGGCGAGGCAATAACGGCAGCCCGACAGTCGCTTGGCATCAGTGGACCGGTGGACAGCATGCACGTGATGCGCCGCATGGTAACGACCACGGGTGAACCGCAGAAGCGCAATGTGGTGGTAATACTCATGGAGTCGATGTCGGCAAACTTCCTCTCCACCTTCGGACAGGAACAGCATCTCACTCCAACCCTCGACTCGCTCTACAACCACTCGCTTGCCTTCACCCACTACTATAGTGCCGGCATCCACACCAACCACGGCATGACGGCATCGCTCTATTCCTTCCCTGCCCTGATGTTCCGCAATCTGATGAAGGGAACGGTTACGCCACACCGCACGGGCATCCCTACGGTACTGAAAAAATACGGCTACCACAACATATTTTTCATGACCCACGAGGCGCAGTATGACAACATGAAGGCTTTCTTCACTACCAACGGATACGACGATATCTATTCTCAGGAGGATTACCCAAAGAACGAGGTGGTGAACAGCTTTGGCGTTTCCGACCATTTCCTCTTTGGCTATGCCTTAAACAAGATTAACCGTCAGGCAGCAAAAAAGAAACCTTTCTTTGCCACCATTCTTACCATAAGCAACCATCCGCCGTATGTCATCCCGTCGTTCTTCAGACCTAAGACGAAGGAGCCGGAGACACAGATTGTGGAGTATGCCGACTGGTCGATTGGTGATTTTCTGAAGAAGGCTGAAAAGGAGCCGTGGTTTAAGAACACCATCTTTGTCATTATGGCAGACCACGGTAAGCTCGTGGGCAAGGCTACGACAGAGGCTCCTGAATCTTACAACCATATTCCGCTCATCATGTTCGGACCGGGCATCCCGACGAAACATTACGACGGACTTGCCACACAGGTTGATGTTATGCCTACGCTGCTCTCCATGCTCAACATGAGCTACGAGTATGACGGCTTCGGACAGAACGTCTTGAAGACGCCGCGCCCTATGGTGTTCTATTCTGCCGACAACCAGGTTATCGCCCGCAACCAGAAGATGGTCTACGTGTATAACCCCAAGATGCAGAAGAGTTTCTGCTACCTTATTAATCCTGACGGCAGTCTGAAGGAGACAGCAATGAGTGGCGCCTTCAAGCCCCTGCAGCACTACGTGTTCTCAATGATACAGACGGCACAGTTTGTCCTCAATCGCCAGCAGTAAAAGAATAATTCATATAAGTATATAATGTATATTATCTGAAATTTTCTCTTTGGTGCGTTTTAGACAAAAACCTATAAAACCCCCGATGACGGTTTGCAAGCCTTCGGCTTATGTGTTATGTCTGATGTGTCCTATAGAGAGCAAGCTCTCTGTCGTCCACATCTGCCATAACACAAAGAGTCACTTCGTTCCTCTTACAAACCGACATCGGGCGATAAACATAAAAAACATAGGAAATCAATATTTTGTAACAACCAATTAAAACAGAATATGAATAATACTGCAATTTTTGTCTTTTACAAAATATAAATATCTTAATAGTACTCTGTTTTAATTGTCGCAAAATGATTGTCCTTTGTTTTTTATGTTTATCGCCCGAACCAAGTAAAAAAGCCATAGGCATTGTCGATGGATTAGCAGATTTCCGGCGATAACTTGTTCTCGTAAGGAAATATGATAATACATCGGCAGACCCGAGGAACGAGGGTTTTACTTGGTTCGGGGGTTTTAAATGTTTTTGTCTAAATACCATATCCTCCCGATAATATACATTATTTGAAGTTATCGGCTTTTTTATAAAACAGCAATCCCCGGAATGACACACTATTGTTCATTCCGGGGACTGTTGTTTTCTTATATAAACCGTCAATGACGTTTACTTCACTGCAATCTTAATCTTATGACTCGTCTTAGCTCCACAAAGCTCAACGGCATAAATGCCCTTAGGCATGCCGGCAACAGAGAAACTTGTCGTGCTACCAGCAGAACGACTCTCCCTTACCAAACTGCCGCTCATGTCAAACAAGCGAACGGTAATTGCTGTCTCGCCGGCAACATAAGCCTCGTAGGTATTGTCGCCCGTCTGACGGAACATCATGTCCTTGTCGGCATCTACGGTCTTCAGCGCTGTTGCCTTATGGTCGAGAACATATTTCAGCCCGTTGTAGGCATCAATCTTGCCGGCACCGAACTGCACAGGATACTTGGTATTCTTTACATAATCATCACTGATAGCCGTCTCCTTGGCAATCTTCTTGATATCGTCATTGCTTAGCGTAGGGTCTGCCTCCAGCCAAAGGGCAGCCACACCTGCCATGTAAGGAGTAGCCATTGATGTACCCATCTCGATAGACCAGTAGTATGTCTTGCCGTTGTAATATATTCCCTTGGTATACGAACCGCGTGTAGCCTGCTGATAGTAGCTGCTGATAGCCGACTCTACAAGGCAACCCGGTGCTGCGATATCCGGCAGCGAAACGCCGTCGATTGTTCCCCAGCTCGAGAACGACGATATGTCACCAAGAGCGTTCGTCTCGCCCTCGGTATAGAGTGAATACTGCTTGTTGTTGCTGTATTTACCCTTGTCGCGACTGTTGTAAGAACCAACGATGATTGCCTTGGTTCCTGATGCCATATTGCTTACGGTTCCGTCGTAGGTTACGTCCTTGGCAGGGGTATAGTCTGGAGCACCGTATAGTGATGCCGTGAAACTGTCTACGAGATATGTAGCGTCGTCGCCATAGGCAACGACAGACTGTCCCTCGTCGCCGGTAACGATATATCCGATGGTAACGTTGCTGTTCTTACGCTGGAAGCTCTGCGAAGTAATCTTCAGATAATAATAACCTCTATCATTTACGTTGTCGGCACTGATACGCAGGGTGCCCGAGAAATACTGCGAGTAATCCGGGTCAGCCTTCAGTCCGGTAGCCTGATAAGTCTTTATCGTCGGCTCCGTGATAGGGTCATACTGCTTTATTATTTTCTTCGACAGGTTATCATAGATTACGAGCGAGAAGGAGAAAGGTTTCTCAGACTTGAAATATACGCTCGGCATCTCATACGTGTAGCCATAATACTGGTGAACGCAGAAGAGGTTTGCCCTCAACTCGTCGGTTGTCGACTCGAAGGTCTTGCGCTGCACTATAGGGTATGTTCCCTCGTTGCCCGCAGCCATACAGATTACGGCTGCCTTGTCGTCGATTACCTTATTTATATACTGCGACATGGCGTCGCTGTCGTCGTGAGGACCGTAGTTGTCGCCGAGCGACATATTGATTACGAGCGGCTTGTTCTGCTCCTTGGCGTATGCCACGAAATCCTCTATACCTTTCATAATCTCCGTGTCGTATCCTTCAATGGATGCTCCGGCAAGGTCTGCCTCCGTGGCAACTCCCGAGATGCTGTAGTTTTCACTCTCGTATTTTCCTCCGGCAATACCCATCACGTGGGTGGCGTGGGTATCCGAGCGACTGTCGGTGGTGTAAGCAGCTATCAGCTCCGGCGTGTTGTAGACCTTGTTGCTTGCCGTATAGTATTTAAAGCGCGACTTGCCGTCTTTGTCGAGGAACATCAAGTGGTTTGGCTCGAAGCCCATATCGATATCGCCTATTATCACGCCTTTACCTGTATATGGAGTCTTGTCGTCGCCCACTCCGCTGTGCACCTCGTCGACGCCCGTCTGCTTGTTTGCCTCCGTGAGGCGGAGCTGCACTTTTCTTCCGTAGCTCATCGACTTTACGTCTGCCACGTCGTTGAGGTCCATGATACGGCTCACGGGTAGCGACACTACAGCAAATTCACCGCGCTGAGCCTCAACATTGAAGCCCTTGCCGGAGAGTTCTGCAGCACTGACGCCATCGTTCATCTTCACAAACACTTCGATATTCTGCTGTGCCTCCATGGACTTGGCACTTACACCATTCTTCTGTGCTGTCGTTTCCACTTGCTCTCTCAGGTCTTGCAGACGCCATAGGCTCTCCTGGTCGAGCTTCGACTGTGCGCTTGCCGTAAGGGCGGCAATGGCGAACAGCACGGTTATCTTTCTTTTATTCATTACTGTTTGTTTAGCTTATAAAGTAAATAAATACAATTCTATCGGGCAAAGTTACGCTTTTATTTTCATAACGTAGCGAAAATAACAGTTTTTTTGTCATTGCGGAATACGAAATGACATATTCTGTCTACATATCGATATAAACAAAACAATAAATACCACCTAAATTGACGAAGAACCTTTTTTTCAGCCGTTTTACCCTCACACCCTCACCAAGCCATAATAACATGTTGGCAAACAGGGATTTATCTGTGTGAGGGTAAGTGTGAGGGCAGATGCACCCACCCTCACACTTGCAAGAGCCTGATTTTCCCATATCTTGATATTTGTCAATATAATAAAGATTATCCTATTTTTTGCTGTTTTATAATTTCCTTTCCGCGTTTTTTTCATACATTTGCAGCCTATATATTATCAGGGAAATACAACGTAAAATATAATGTAGCAAGCCGTTTTACGGCTATGAAGTAATTAGGATAACAAAATAATAAGCTATTAGTATTATGAACAAAATCAAACGACTGTGTCTGGCCGGTTCTACCGGCGGACGACTGCCGTTGGCTATTGCCGTAGCGGCAGCACTCCTCGCATTTGAGGGGACGAGGCTTAATGCCAAAGAAAGTGAGAAAAACTACGTTATGAGGGCGGAAACGACCGGCAGCAACAATACTGCGCTCGACGTGGAAAATATGACCGGCGTGGACCCGGAGGATATCAAGACCACCGACAACAGTCTGCGCGAAACACCAAACAGCGAGGATAACAGAAAGAAGACCTTCTTGCTCGTCAACATGGCGACAAAGCAGTTTCTGAACACTGGCGGTGCATACGGACAACATGTAACGCTCTACGACTATGGCATGTATCTGTGGATTTTCGACAATTCCACTACCTCGGGGACATACAACATAAGGACAAGACATAACTACACCACGGGTAACAAGGACAATGCCGACAGCTATATACAATATTCCGAAGAAAGCACATACCGCAACGGTGCATATATTGGTCTGCAGCCAACCAGCACCACTCACGCTTACGGATGGAAATTCGAGAAGGCAGACGGTTACTCCGAAAACAATAAGGTATATTACATTTCCACTTACGGCAACAGATATCTGATGGCAACGCCAGATGACAAGGACGGCAACCTGTGTGAAGCCACGACCGATGAACCTCTCACCGACGACTACCGCAAATGGAAACTCGTTACCGTAGCAGAATATTATGCCCTGTTTGATGCCGCCCCATCAGACCTTTCCGCTCCGGTTGACGCCTCTTTTATTTTGCAAAATCCGGGATTCAACTACGACAGGACAAATAATGCTTATTGGGCTGACTTCGGGAAAGGAGCCAACAAAAATGCTATACGCTATGGCGTTGACGATTACTACAAAGACGCAACCGAAAATGTCTACAAAGGCAGTAAAGTAAACGACCTGGAATATCTCTATGAAAACGGAAAGTATTTCTGCGCCGACATCAGAAACAGTCATCAGAATGGAATAAGTCAAACGGTGCCAGTTACTAAGCCGGGATGGTATATAATAAGATGCAATGGTGTGAGCAATACAAATGGACTGGCAAAACTATTTGTCTCTAACTTCTCTAATTTCTATTATAATGATGGTGCGATGATTGCCACCACACCGCTGAACCCCATTGATGCCAACGGACCGAAGACCATGCTTGAGGCTGGTAAGATGTTCAGTCAAGGGAAATACGAAAACCAGGTGATGATGCATGTTACAGACAAAGACCTTGAAAATATGGGCGGTTCCGAGGGAATCGTATTCGGCATATACATCGACGGCGACGCAAGCGTTACCCCAACCGACGAGTGGACCGTATTCGACGACTTCCGTCTGCTTTATGCCAGAGATTCAGATGATCCTAACCTCGTGCTCGACGAGGATAACCCAGACCTGATATACCTTACCGAGCCGGGCAACACATACAAGAACACCATTATGCACCTCAACCGTACTTTCACGCTCAACAAATGGAATACGCTGATACTGCCCGTGAACATGACATACGGACAGATGAAACGAACCTTCGGCGATGAGGTGTTGCTGGCGGAACTGTATACGCTGACCGACAACAGCGTGCAGTTTAAAACTGTTGACTGTACGAGCGATGACGACGTTATGCTTAAGGCATTCACTCCTTATATCATAAAGCCTACGAAGGAAGCCGGAACTAACAACTCTTATTCAACGCCGAAACTGCTGAAGGCTGACGGCCACTCTAACTGGCTCGACGATAACGAGGGAATAACAAATACCGAGGACGGAGTAACGAGATACAAGGGTGGCGTAGTAACCGTGAAGGCTAACCACTACGACGTGTCGGGAATCAGTCTCGACCGCGATTTGCTGAAAGCGAAAATCGACAGCCACTGGGCTACTACTGAAACATTCAATGATGAAACCGGCGGCATGACTTGTCGCGGAACTCTGGCAAAGACTTATTACGTAAAAGACGGCAAGGGATATTTCTATACCGACGACGGCAACAAGCGTGACAACCTCGCCGGCGACTACTTCATCAAGGACGGAACGATGTGGAAAGTACCTGCCGACAAGCAATACGGACTGAAAGGTTTCCGCTGCTGGTTTGAGCTTACGGGCAATACCGATTCCAGTGCTTCTGCCACCGCTCCGGCAAAGGACGTGAGTCTGTACATCGATGGCGTAAAGGACGAGACTACAGCCATTGACGATATCGTAGACGGCAGCAGTCTGTTCAGCGTAGCAAGAGTGTATAAAAGCAATGCCGTTTACAACTTCAACGGACAGATGATGCGCCGCGGCTCCTCTACAGAAGGTTTGCCAAGCGGCATATATATCGTGAACGGTAAGAAAATAATGAAATAAAAATACTATGGCTATGAACAAGAAAATATATATATCACCCGAAATTAGGGTTATTTCCACTGATTATTTGTGCGACGTGGATATGAAAACCGCTTCTGTAATACGATTGGAAGGCAAGGAACAGAAGGAGATACCTGTTGATAATTTCGCCGTTAAGAAATGGGAAGACAGCAAGGTGGATTGGGACGACACTGACAATTGGGGAGGTGATTGATATAAGAAATTTTCAAAAATCCTTCACCGTGGTTATAACATGCTTATTACCAAAGATTTACGGTGAAGGATTTTTATCGTCCCTTATATGCAAGGTTATAGCAATTAAAGGTAACTGCTCCG
>DBKQ01000098.1:12604-14779 GCA_002298545.1 Prevotella sp. UBA746 | reverse complement strand
CAAACATGCCACTTGGAGGTCGTAAACATGCCACTTGGAAATTTTACATACAGCGTTTAGGCGAAACACTCGGAGCGTTTGGGCGAAACACCGGAAGCGTTTAGGCGAAACACCCGGAGCGTTTGGGGGTAATCGTTGCGGTATTTGATAGGAATAACAAAAGTGCAGAATTAGTTTGACGTTTTTGTCACTTTCAGAAAGTCTTGTCTCTTTGCAACAACGTAAGCGAAGGATGCAACATTTACAACAGAAACGACATGGGGCAACACCATAATGAAGCCAACAACGAGGAAAAAAATCCTTCACCGTAAAAAGCACATTATCAATAGCTTACGAACGCGGTGAAGGATTTCTTATTTTTTGTGAAAGAAAAAATTATTATTTCCGCAGCTCCGTTATCCGTAGCAGCAGATATGGTTTTGCCGGTAGCTTTACGCTGCTGCCGTCGACATCAACCATGCGGTATTTGTTTTTTGCCTTTAGGATGAAAGTATCAGGACAAGGGGTAACGGTCATGTTCCAAGTGTCGATAATCTCAACCTTAAACTTCATGCCCTCCTGCAGTCTGCCAAACCTGCCGTTGCGCACCGGCAATTCGAAAGCCCATTCCCCGGGCATGTCCTTACCGAAATAGCGCAGGTAAACGCCCTTGCCGCCACTCGCCGTATAGGGGTCCCAACTCTGGTCGGCGAGCCTCAACGGAGCAGACAGGGAGTTGAGCAACGAGAGAGTGAATTTCACCCTTGCCGGACTCGTGCCCTTGAATTTTCCTCCTGTGGCGAGGAAGGCATAGCCGGTATAATGGTTGGGAGCTACGCAGAAACATTCTCCGTGGGTAACGTATGCCCCGCCGATGAGTCCCGTCCAAATCCTTTCCAGCATTTCCTCACCGCTAAGCTGTGCCCAGCGAGCCTCATGGTCGCCTTCGTAGCATACCTCATCGAAGAGAACCGGTTTGGCGTAGATATTGCGGATCGTTGCCGGTCCCTCGAAGGCGACGAGCGGTCCCTGGTCTTGTATGCTGACATGGGTGAAGCAAGGCAGAGTATAGTTGATATACTTTGCCGTTCCGCCGTGGATAGAACACAGATGGCGGTAGGGGTCGTTGTCGTGGACGAAAGTGGAGAGCTGAATCCAGTCGTCATAGGTGCGAGCCTTCACCAAGTCCCACTCGTTTGCGAGCGACCACCATATATTGTTGTATGCACCGAGCCTTGCCATTACATATTTCAGATACCTCTTGTTCTGCTCCATCGTCATGCTGTCGAAGCCCCAGCGACCCATGTCGTAAGGATGAAAGAGAATGAGGTCTGCCTGAACGCCGATTTCGCCGAGTCGTCTCACGCAGTCGTCGAGGTGTTGGAAGAACTTGGGGTTAAAGCGCGAGAAGTCCCATTCATACTTGTTGTATCCCTTATATTTGCCGTCGGTATGTTTCCCATTCGACAAAATCTCGAAGGGGAAGAGTTGCGGGTCTTCCGTAACGCTCTCGTTAGGGAAGACGCAAAAACGCAGTTTGTTGAATCCGGCATCCGCCATACTCTTGTATGTCTCCTCCTGCCTCTGTTTGTCGGCATGCATCCAGGCATACGATGTAGTGCCGAGCGGATAATATGCCGTACTGTCGGCATAGACAAAATTCATGTCGTTGCCGACAGTTACCATTCCATGGCAGTCTTTCCCTTCAGCCAGACATTCTATCTTTCCGCTCTTGTTGGAGAGCTGTCTTTCCGTCGAGGCGGTGGTATAGGTCCATGTTCCGGGTTCCATCGGCATGAAACGGATGCGGAAAGTGTCGTCGCCGTCGTAGAAGCCGTCTACTGTTATCTTCTTTCCCGTATCGGCATTAGTAAAGGTTGCAGTCAGAGCGACATCAGTAAACGGGTTCCTGTCTGTCTTGCACTTCAGTGCAATCTCATAGCAGCTCCACAGTCTTGCCTTTTCTGCCGCCTTTGCGGCAACGGCAACGAGCATAAATACCGCAATAGTAATAAGAAATTTTATCTTCTTCATAAAATACAATTATTTAAGTTTCGGGGTTAGTTCAGTATAATTATAAGATACCAAAAGTCGGGACACTGAGAGAGAACTCCGTAATGCCCCGACATCATTTATTCTACAAAATCTAATATTTTCTTTATCAAATTAATTTATTTCTTCCCCTCCCCCGCCTCC
>DBKQ01000098.1:0-12568 GCA_002298545.1 Prevotella sp. UBA746 | reverse complement strand
TCTCGCTTAATCGGATTTTTCCGGGGGCGGAGCAGTTTCCCTCGTCTGCCAAAGACTCTTATTGACTTTTAGATAATAAGGGTAGCTGCTTCCATACTGAATAGGGTAAGCGCTTCCCATAAAGAATAGGGTAACCGCTTCTCCCCTGGAAGGGGAGACGGGAGAGGGGAAGACAACATTTACTATCAATAGTCATTGCTGAATCCATATCCGTTGGTAAATCTGCCCTTAGAGTTCTTCAGGATATTTCCGTGCATAAGGAGCATATATACCGGTGGCTGCGACGGATTGTAACCGTTGTACACGAGGTCATTATACTGTTTGTCAACATCCTTGTACTTCACGTTTACGCTTTCCATTCCGGCAATGATGCATCCCCAGTCGACACGAGTATATCCGTCGGCCTCAAGAGCCTGAGCCTCAGCACCGTTAGGGTCGATGTAATTGAAGAGTCCCTTGATGGAAAGGTTGGTCAGATTACCGGCGGTGAGAGCCTCCTTCTTAGAGTCGCCGTTGTTTTCAGCCACGGTAGACCAGTCGTCGTTCTGTCCGCGCCAACTTGGATAGAGCACCGGGTCGTCCTTCTTGTCTGCCGGACACTGTGTCGTCAGGCGATAGCCGTACTGCTTCTTTCCGTCAACGAGTTTCACCCAGATGTAATTGGATATCACATTGCCGTTGGCAAAGCGGTGGTAGCCCTGTGCACGCAGGTCGCTTATCATCTCTGCACACTCCTCGTGGAATGCCGGAACATCTGTAGCGAGGCGGTTAGTGCGGATGAGGTCCCACTTACGACTGCCCTCGCCGCCGAATTCAAACTTGCGCTCCTCGATTACGGCATTGAGCAGCGATCCGCATTTTGCAATCCATGCATCGGTGTTTGCCTTCTCGGCAGAGCCGAAGGCACGGTTGCGGATCTGGTCGAGCAGCGGACGAGCCTCGCCGTCCTTACCCAAAGCTGCCTTCACCTCGGCCTGCATCAGTATGATGTCGGCATAGCGCATATATACGCCGTTGATACCAGCCTGTCCCTGTTTTACGGTATATGGCTTCGACATGCGGTTCTCGTCAAACTTGTTCAGTCCGATACCGCCATTAAGTCGGGAACCTTTCACGAACGAGAGGATTGCCTCAGCACCATGACCGTCGGAACCGGTTACCGTACATGTTACGTCGCGGCGCATGTCGTTAGGGTCGAACTCACTATAGTAGTATAGCGGATGCAAGCGAGCCTGTCCGTAGGTCTTGCAAGGATAGAAATTGCTGCTGCCGCCGTTAGACGGGCGTCCGAAGGCATAAGGACGCGGAGAACTCTGTGTCTGGGTCTCCGGAATCTCGTATACGCTCTCGTTACACATCTGCAGGTCGTTCATCTGCTGGAACACATACTGATAAGGGTTTCCGAAGCGCGAAGCATCACGCGGGTCGGTGGTCTGAAGGATGATATTGCCGTGGTTGCTGATGGCATCGCCAAGATACTGCTCGGCTATCTCGTAATATTTCTTCCAGTCAGTGCGGCGACCGTAGAAGCAGAGGTTGTTTGCCGATACCTTGTCGAAGTTCACCTGCTGTCCGTCGAGTCCCTTATAGAAAGCCTCA
The DNA here is from genome assembly GCA_002298545.1 of Prevotella sp. UBA746. Lineage (GTDB taxonomy): Bacteria > Bacteroidota > Bacteroidia > Bacteroidales > Bacteroidaceae > Prevotella. Next base: position 10,969 of record DBKQ01000098.1, on the reverse strand, counting down.
CCGCCGAGGTCGAGACGACGGGTCTGGTAGCCGGCTTCCCACAGACAAATTCTTCCCATTAGTCCTTCGGCATAGGTACGTGTCATGTAGGTCTTGTTTATATCGTTAGACTCTCCCGAGCGATACATCAGCGGGATTACTTTCTTCAAGTCGTTGATTACGAAGTCGGCAATGGAATCGCGCGGCGACAGTCTTTCGGGTTCAACGCCAGCCTTGGTCTGCAGCGGCACATCGCCATACTGCCTCATCAGCTCATAGTAGCAAGAGGCGCGCAAGGCAACAGCCTCGCCGTAAATCTCGCTCATGGTTGAGGGCGACGTCTGACTCATCATGGCTGTAAAGGAAGAAGACTTCTCAAACTGCTCTATCAGCGAATTCGTTATACCGATAACGTTGAACAGTCCGGTCCAGGTACTGCTCATCATTCCGTTCTCGTAGAGTCCGTAAGTGCCCGGTCCCTGCTTAGAGAGGTTTCCGTTGGTATATCCGTAGAAGTATGACGGAACCCAGCGCCAAGGCTGTGCGCTATACGACTCGCCCTGGGTCTCGATGTCGGAGCTCGACACCACATAGTGGTAGAAACTTCCCGTGCCGAACGCCACACCACACGAGCGCCATTGCTCGTAGCCATTCATGAGAGCGGCACGCGCCGTAGTAGGGTCAGAGAATACGAAAGTAGGATCAGCCTCGGAGTCTGAGCTTTGGTCGAGGAAGTCAGAGCAAGAGGTTGCGGTGCCGGCGAGCATTGCCGCGAGCATCATTGAATATATGATTTTCTTCATAGTTGTATCTATATTATATAAGGTAAGACGATTAGAATGTCACGTTAAGTCCAACGGTGAATGTTCTTGAACGTGGATAAGAACCGTAGTCGAGTCCCGGTGTAGGGTAGCCGCTGCTGCCGGCGAAACCGTTGGTGCTGACCTCTGGGTCGAGTCCCTTGTAGCCGGTGATGCAGAAGAGGTTTCCACCTGTCACGTAGATGCGTGCCGACTGGATATATGCCTTCTTCAGCAAAGACTTAGGCAGAGAGTATCCCACGGTGATGTTGCTGAGACGAAGGAAGGATGCATCCTCGATGAAATCGGAGAGCACGGTGTTTGCCTCATAGTAAGGCACCGGGCGCGAAGCGTTGGCGTTGAGTGCAGCAAGCTCCGTAGGGTCGGTAACGGCTACGAGTTCTCCTCCTCTAACATCATAGAGTTGGAAGCAGTTGCGGATAAAGTCGCGCTTGTTCTTGCCGATTCCCGGTTCCTTGCCGCCAGTATATTCACACATTGCTGAGGCATTGTATACCTTTCCGCCGAGCTGGTAAGTGAAGTTTGCCGAGAAGTCGAAGTTCTTGTAGTTTCCTGAGAATCCGAAGCCTCCGGTATGGTGAGCCATCACATTTCCGAGTTCTACCACATCGCCCTCATTCACGATTCCGTTGCCGTCGGTGTCTTTTACTTTCAGAGCACCTGGGAATGCACTCTGTCCTGTAGGCACTTTCAGCTCTGCCGGTTTCGGGTAGTTGGTAAACACGTTGCTCTGTATGTCGGGCACACCTTTCTTCAGTGTATAAACTCCTGTTGTGGCATCATAGTCGAAGTCGCTTATCTTATAGAATCCGTCGCTCTTATATCCGCGGATAACACCAACAGGTGCTCCTTCTCTCAGGATATAGTCGTTGCCCGGCATTAAGGATGAACTTGCCCATCCTGAGCCGTAGAGCGTCTTGCCGTTCTGCAGCTTGTCGATGTTGTTGAAGTTCATGTTGTAAGTCAGGTTCATGTTGAGGTTGAAATTCTTCGAGCGAACCAGACTGGCGTTGATGGCGAGTTCGATACCCTTGTTGGAAGTCTGTCCGATATTCGTATACTGATAACTGTATCCGGTAGACGAGTCTATCTCCTGTCGCATCAGCAAATCCTTGGTGGTATTCCAGTAGAAATCCAATGTACCGTTGATGCGGTTAAGGAATCCGAAGTCGAGACCGATGTTCCTTGAGATTGTAGTCTCCCATTTCAAATCCGGATTCTCCTTCAGTCCGCTTGGTTTATAATACTGCACGGAACCGCCGTTCCATACTCCGTTCGACGAGGTCCATGTCTCGTGCCACAGACTTGAGTTGATATTGTCTGCTCCCGAAGTACCGAGCGAGAGTCTCAGTTTCAGGTTGTCGAGCCATCCGCTTGCTCCCTTCATGAATTTCTCGTCGGAAACGCGCCATGCCAGTGCTGCTGCCGGGAAATATCCCCAGTGGTTGTTTGGTCCGAACTTCGATGATCCGTCGGCACGAAGCGTTGCGGTGAAGAGATATTTGTCCATCAGCGTGTAGTTCACTCTGCCGAAGAAGGAAGCCGTTGTTTCAGCCACGCCCATCGTAGGCAGATAGAAGTTCTCGCTTGGATATTTCGTTGCATCGCCCATGTTCATCATTCCGAACACGCGTTTGCGTGTCCAGGCATCGTCCATCGAATATCCTGCACCGCTGAGCATTATTGCATCTTCTTTCTTGTAGAGTTCCTCGTTGCCGAGAAGGAACGAAAGGCGATGGTTGTCGCCAAGTCCCTGTACCTGCCAGTTGAGGGTCGTTACGGAGCGCCAGTTGCGCTGCTCCTTCTTTTCCCATGTGGCATATTTATATCCCTTGGTGTATGAACTGGTGATAGAACCGTCGTCGTAGTATTTGGTGTCATTCCAGCGCTGTCCGTAGCCGAATTCCGTGCGCAGGGTGAGTCCCTTTATCATCTCCCACTGAAGGGCGAGATTGGCGCGCATACGCTGGATGGACTTGTTGTTATACAGTGTCTTTGTTATTGCAACCGGGTCTTGCGACGGGTCGATGTTTGGCGAACCCATACCGAAGAGCGTATAGTCGTCGGTTCCGAGTGGGGTGTCGATCGGTCTGTATGTATAAGCTGAAGAAAGCAGCGAGCCCTTTGAGGTTGCCCATCCGTCAGTACCGTTGATGTCGATATTTGAATAGCGCAGGTCGAGGAACATGTCGAGTCCCTTTGCCAGTTTCTGGTTGAACTTGAAGTTCAGTCCGAGTCGTTCGAAATCGGAGTTTATCTTGATACCGTCGTCTTTTGAATAGTTTACGGAGAGGGTAAATTTCGACTTGTCGTTTCCGCCTGAAAGGTTCAGGTTCTGGTTCCACGATGATGCCGTGCGCAAAAGGTCGTCGGTATAGTCGTGTGCCGACATGTTGGCGTATTCGTCATAGTGGTTGCCGTATTTTGCTCCAAGTCCGAAATACTTGGCTATATCGTCGGCAGAGCCTCCGGTGCCCGGTGTCGCGGCGTATGCCCAAACGCTCTTTACATATTCCTGTGCGTTGAGGGTCTTAAACTGTTTTGCTGCCCATTTAGCCTGGTAATATCCGTTGTAGCTTATGCTTATCTTGCCGCTCTCGGCTGCCTTTGTGGTTACGAGGATAACGCCGTTGGCACCTCTCGCTCCATAGATGGCAGTAGACGAAGCATCCTTGAGCACATCGATTGATACTATCTGGTCGGCTGGGATATCACTGATGGTTGAAACGGGGAATCCGTCGACTACATACAGCGGTTCGTTGCTCTGAGATATTGAACCGCCACCGCGAACTCGGATAGACACATCGGCACCAGGGCGTCCGTCTTGCGACGTAACGGCAACACCGGCAAGTTTTCCCTGCAGTGCCTCTGCCACGTTTGATACAGGGTTCGCCGTCAGCGCATCCTTGTTTACGGATGCTACGGAACCTGTGAGGTCGCGCTTCTTTACCGTTCCGTAACCGATGACTACCACTTCATTAAGGGTCTTGTCGGATTCCCTCAGCATGATGTTCATGTTTGCCGTAGCCTTCTGCTCCTTCTTCTCGTATCCTATATACGAGAACTGTATGGTACTTCCTGCCGGAACGTCCTTGAGCGTGAACTTGCCGTCGAGATCGGTTACTGCCATCTGCTTGGAACCTTTCACATACACGTTTACTCCGATGAGCGGATCTCCCGCCGCATCTTTTACTATGCCGCTTGTCGTTGTTGATTGGGCGAAACTTGCAACACTCAGCATCAGCGCCGACACTGTCAGCGATGCTCTGCTTAATAGTGGAATTTTTTGCATAGTTTTTCTTTGATATTTGTTAGGTTGATAGATATAGATTATGTTTCTTTTGTCTATATGATGTAACAGATTGTGATATGTAACCCTAATTATTGTAAAGTTTATCGACAAAAAACGTTTTTCTTGTCCCTTTTCCACTTTTTCCTTAATGTCTGTTTCTGAATTTGCAAAGCACAAGTTGCATTTAGCAAGATAATGGTTTGATGAGGAGGTTCTCTGCTAAATGAATTGTTAAAAAACAAATGTGTATCGACATTTTCTTACGCTTTTATGAGGTATCTGTCAAACAATATTCATATATTTGTACAGATTTAATCATGTGGCTTGGGCATCGCTGATAATGTTGCAACGCTACTTATTATGCTAAGACCACAGGAACAACATGAATGATTCTAATTGTTAACCCTTAATACTATCAAAAATATGAATAGACGATTCGTAGGGATTATTATTTTCACAACTGTTGCCCTTTCACATACCGGCATGGCAATGGCTCAGACGGAGACTCCGGCGCAACAAGGCTGGCAGGACATTATCGGCAGCGTGCTTGACGACAGCGACAACGAGGCTGAAAGCTGGGAAGATACCTACGATATCCTTCAGGAACTTGCCGACAATCCGATTGACATAAATTCTGCAACGAAGGAAGATCTTGAACGGATTCCGTTTCTCGACGACAATGAGATACAAAATATTTTAGAGTATCTCTACCGCAACGGCAAGATGCTGTCTGAAGGTGAACTGACGATGATTCCATCGCTGACAATGGAGAAAAGGACTTTGCTGCAGTTTTTCATAACTGTAAACACGAAAAAGAAACTTTCTTTACCAAAATTCAAAGACCTTATTAAATACGGCGACAATTCGCTTACGGCCTCCGGCAATATTCCTCTATACGAACGAAAAGGTGACAAAAACGGATATCTTGGATATAAATACCGCCACAGCATAAGGTATGAATACTCTTACAGTAATCTGCTGCGCATCGGTATGGTGGGCGCACAAGATGCAGGGGAACCGTTTTTCTCTGCCGGCAATGGCGCCGGATACGATTTCTACTCCTTTTATGCCGACGTGAGAAAGATGGGAAGACTGAAGAACTTGACGATTGGAAGATACAGAATAGGAATGGGTATGGGACTTATAATGAACAACAGTCTGTCGTTCGGAAAATCCGTAAGCATGGCATCGCTGTCGCGCCGCGGAACTACCGTGCGCCCTCATTCCTCGCGCTCCAGCTATAATTATTTGCAGGGGGCAGCGGCTACGGTAAACGTGGCAAGGAATATCTACCTGACGGGGTTCGTATCATATAAATGGTTTGACGCTACACTGAACAACGACAACGGTTCGATTGCCACGATTATTAAGTCGGGGTATCACCGCACACAAAATGAAATGGACAAAAAGAACAATGCCTCGCAACTGGCAACGGGAATGAACCTACACTGGGGGTTGGGCAGGATTCACATTGGTGTGTCGGGAATTTATGCTTCGCTCAGCCGCGAACTGAAACCGAAGACTTCACAGCTATACAGGAAATATTATGCTGCAGGAAAGCAGTTTTATAACATGAGCATGGACTATAGCTATACAAACGGCAAGTTCTCATTCCACGGCGAGACGGCTACCGGCGACTGCAACGCATGGGCCACGATAAATGCTGCTTCATGGAGGATAAGGAACAACCTGAGCGTTACGGCTATACAGCGGTTTTATGCATATAAATACTACTCACTTTTCTCTCAGAGCTTTAGCGATGGCGGAAGCGTGCAGAATGAGAGCGGTGTGTATCTCGGCATCGACTGGCAACCGGTTAAGGGGCTCTCAATGAATGCCTATTCTGATGTCGCCTATTTCCCGTGGGCTAAATACCAGGCTGCTTCTGCCTCCCACTCTTTCGACAATATGCTGTCGGTTGCCTACAACCGCGGTTGTCTGACTGTCTCCGCACGCTATCGTATTAAGGTAAGGGAGAAGGACAATGCCGACAAGACGGCTCTTATTAACCAGACTACTCAGCGCGGAAGGTTTGCTGTTAGATACGACAGTAAGGCATGGAACGCAAAAGCTCAGTTTGACTCTTCGCTGTCGACCTACAAAGACCGCAGTTTCGGATACATGACAGCATTGAGTGGCGGATGCTCGGCAATAAGGAAACTTTCGGTGTATGCCGCCGTAGGATATTTCCACACTCAGGATTACAACAGCAGAATATACAGTTATGAGCGCGGCATGGCATACGATTTCTCCTTTCCTTCATATTATGGCGAAGGTATTCACTATGCCCTGCTCCTGAGCACTCAGGCTATAAGGAATGTTACGCTATCGGCAAAGGTGTCGACTACCGACTATTTCGACCGCAATACGATAGGTTCGGCTCTGCAGCAGATTGACCACTCGGCGATGACCGATATTCAGGTGCAGGCTAAATGGAAATTCTGAAGAACAAACAATTTCTGAAATAAGGAGTCTGGAAAGATGAATAATTATCTCATTTATAACGGAATAATCACTCCATATCATTATATATGAAAAGGAAAGGCGTCACGCCAGAAGAATCTTACGGGCATAAAAAAAGGGGCTCCGCTGAGTCCCAATCTTTGTTAACCTTAAATCTAATACTATGAAAAACACGTTGCAAAGGTATGAAGTTTTTGCAAACTGGCAATAGCAAAACAAACTTTTTTATGTTTTTCTTTACGTTTCTTGATTTATATCAACAAGATTGTGTACGAGAACACAATAAAAACATGTAACTTTGCAGAAAATATAATAAGTATAACAATTTTAATTCATAAGATACAGACTATGAACGATTTGACTAACGGGCGCAAGAGCCCACTTAAAAAATATATCCTTTTTGTATGTCTTGGCAATATTTGTCGCTCGCCGGCTGCCGAGGGAATTATGAAACAGATGGTTTTCGACGACCCGGAACTCAGGGGAAGCATCGTGGTAGACTCTGCCGGCATCGGTGCATGGCATACGGGACAGCTGCCTGACCCACGAATGAGGAAGCATGCCGCAGCACGCGGATACAACCTGACGAGCCGTGCCAGACAAATTCAACCGGACGACTTCGACCGTTTTGATATCGTGTTCGGCATGGACAAGGAGAATATCGCCGACCTTAGGCGCGTGGCACGGAATGAGGATGACAGGAAGAAAATACGCTGTCTTGCTGACTATATGACTGAACATCCGGAATACGATACCGTGCCCGACCCTTACTACGGAACGGATGTGGATTTTGACCTTGCTCTCGACCTTATCGAGGATGCCTGCAAAGAGGTGGTAAGGAAACTTAAAGACTGACTATATGCAAGAGAACAATAATATATCATCTCCTGTTTATGCCTTGCTGCGGCAGAAAGCTCTGCTGCAAACGGAATACAACGAGGAGAAGGAAGACTTCAAACGGCAGATGCAGGCTCAGGGACTGGCACGACGGGTGAAAAGGGGCGATGCATGGTTCCCGGTAAAGGTAGGGAGGTGCTACTACAACTCGCTAAACCAGTTTGCCGTGGAGGTTTACCGCACGAGGGACGAGGACATCGAACACAACTTTGAATTCGGAAAACCTGTTTGTTTCTTCAAGACACAAGGTGCTGAAGACAATGGAGGAAAGGAAACGTTTGATGTTCTGACGACAGGTGTTGTCAGCTTTGCCGACAACGAAAGGATGGTGGTCACGATACCCGAAAAGACAGGTATCGCCACTACATTGCAGAATGCCGACAACCTCGGAGTGCAGATGTTCTTTGATGAAACGAGCTACCGACTTATGTTTGAAGCTCTCGACCGCGCAATCCGGGCAAAGGGAAACCGACTGGCTTATCTTCGAGACCTTTTCTACTCTCGACAGAAAGCACAGACGTTCTCGTTTGACGAGATTAAATTTCCATGGCTTAACTCGTCTCAGGAACTTGCCGTCAACAACGTGTTGAGGGCTAAGGACGTGGCAGTGGTACACGGTCCGCCGGGAACGGGAAAGACAACGACTCTTGTTGAGGCTATTTATGAGACGCTGAAGCGAGAAAGTCAGGTTATGGTATGCGCACAGAGTAATATGGCAGTGGACTGGATTAGCGAGAAACTTGCCGACCGTGGGGTGCCCGTGCTCAGAATCGGGAATCCTACACGAGTTACCGACAAGATGCTGTCGTTTACTTATGAGCGGCGCTTCGAGTCGCATCCCGACTATCCCGAACTGTGGAGCATACGCAAGGCTATCCGCGAACTGCGCTCTAACCGCAAGCGGGGCGGCAGCGACAACTGGCATCAGAAGCTCGACCGACTGAAAAGCCGTGCCACGGAGATCGAATGTCGCATCAACGCTCAACTCTTCGGCGAAGCGCGCGTCATTGCATCAACGCTCACCGGAAGCGCAAACCGGGTAATGTCGGGACAGAAATTTACTACCCTCTTTATCGACGAGGCTGCACAGGCTCTTGAGGCCGCATGCTGGATTGCCATCCGGCGTGCCACGAGGGTTGTCTTCGCCGGCGACCACTGTCAGCTACCGCCTACGGTGAAGAGTATGGAGGCGATGCGCGGCGGACTGTCGAAGACTCTCATGGAGCGTATCGTGGAGAACAAACCGGAGGTGGTTACGCTGCTAACTATGCAATACCGTATGAACCGGCGCATTATGGAATTCTCCAGCCAATGGTTCTATGGCGGCAGAATGGTGGCTGCTCCCGAAGTGGAACACCGCGGCATTCTTGACTACGACGAACCGATGATGTGGGTCGATACGTCAGAGACGGAGGCTTATGAACAGTTTGTGGGCGAAAGCTTCGGCAGGATTAACAAGAAGGAGGCTGAGCTGACTCTCACCACCTTACGCCAGTATTTTGAAAAGATTGGCAAGGGCAGAATTCTTGAAGAGGGCATCGACGTGGGCATCATCTCGCCATACAGGGCACAGGTGCAATTGCTTCGCAGCATGATTAAGCGGAGCGAGTTTTTCCGTCCTTACCGCAAACTGATTTCCGTTAATACCGTAGACGGTTTTCAGGGACAGGAGCGCGACATCGTAATCATCTCTCTCGTGCGCTCCAACAGTAACGGACAGATTGGTTTCTTGAGCGACCTGCGACGTATGAACGTGGCGATAACACGTGCCAGGATGAAACTCGTCATCATGGGAAATGCCGAAACAATGTGTCATACGGCTTTCTACAGGAAACTATTTGAATACGTGAGTGGCGACGATAATGAATGAATATTTGTAAAAATAAGGCGTTCATTCATTTCTTTATTATAATATCCGTCATTAAAAAATCCCGCCAGGCATTAGCTTGACGGGATTTAATTTTTATATCGGAATTATATTATTCCAATGTTGAGATTAGAGCTGTGGACCAGCTGCTACGAGAGCTTTACCAGCCTCGTTTGTCTCATACTTCTTGAAGTTCTTGATGAAGCGAGCTGCGAGGTCCTTAGCCTTCTCCTCCCACTCTGATGCGTTAGCATAAGTGTCGCGTGGGTCGAGAATCTTAGGATCAACGCCCTCAAGCTGTGTAGGAACAACGAAGTTGAAGAATGGAACTGTCTTTGTTGGAGCAGCGTCGATTGAATGGTCGAGGATAGCGTCGATGATACCACGAGTATCGCGGATAGAGATACGCTTGCCTGTTCCGTTCCAACCAGTGTTTACCAAGTATGCCTTGGCACCGCTCTTCTGCATCTTCTTTACAAGCTCCTCAGCATACTTTGTTGGGTGGAGCTCCAGGAATGCCTGACCGAAGCAAGCAGAGAATGTTGGTGTAGGCTCGGTGATACCGCGCTCTGTACCAGCCAACTTAGCTGTGAATCCAGAGAGGAAGTAGTACTTTGTCTGCTCTGCGCTCAAGATTGATACTGGAGGAAGAACTCCAAAGGCATCAGCTGACAGGAAGATTACCTGCTTAGCTGCAGGACCCTGTGAGAACGGACGCTGGATGTTCTTGATGTGGTAGATAGGATAAGAAACACGGGTGTTCTCGGTTACGCTCTTGTCTGCGAAGTCGATCTTGCCGTTCTTGTCTACAGTTACGTTCTCGAGAAGAGCGTCGCGTGTGATAGCTCCGTAGATGTCTGGCTCTGACTCCTTGTCGAGGTTGATAACCTTAGCGTAGCAACCACCCTCGAAGTTGAACACGCCCTCGTCGTCCCATCCGTGCTCGTCGTCGCCGATGAGCTTACGCTTTGGATCGGTAGATAGAGTTGTCTTACCTGTACCAGAGAGACCGAAGAAGATTGCTGTGTTCTCACCGTTCATATCGGTGTTTGCTGAGCAGTGCATAGAAGCAATACCCTTCAATGGGAGGAAGTAGTTCATCATTGAGAACATACCCTTCTTCATCTCGCCTCCGTACCATGTGTTGAGGATTACCTGCTCTTTGCTGGTCACGTTGAAAGCAACACAGGTGTCGCTGCGCAGTCCCAATTCCTCGTGGTTCGCGACCTTGGCCTTTGAAGCGCAATAAACAACGAAATCAGGCTCCTGGTCGAACTCTTCCTGGTTCTTTGGGCGGATGAACATGTTGGTCACGAAGTGAGCCTGCCATGCAACCTCCATAATGAAGCGGACCTTCATGCGGGTGTCCTTGTGGGTTCCGCAGAAGCCATCGACAACGAAAAGCCTCTTTCCGGAAAGTTCCTGCTGGGCGGTCTTCCTTACAACTTTCCAAACCTTCTCTGACATCGGGTGGTTGTCGTTAGGGTACTCAGGAGTGTTCCACCATACGGTGTCCTTTGAGTTCTTGTCCATAACGATGTACTTGTCCTTAGGAGAACGTCCGGTGTAGATACCAGTCATGACGTTGATAGCGCCGAGCTCGGTAACCTGACCTTTCTCGTAGCCCTCAAGCTCAGGCTTTGTCTCCTC
>DBKQ01000071.1 GCA_002298545.1 Prevotella sp. UBA746 | reverse complement strand
TATTGTTTTTGTCTAAAAAATTTCCTCGCACTTCCGATAATATACATTGTTACATTCTATGAATTATACAGGTTAGTGCTTTAATTATGTTTTAAAATGTTAATCACGGCGTTTTTGTTTAATAAATGTAAGTATTTGTCTAAAATATTTATTCAGAATGCAACAAAAAGTCTATATTTGCAGCGAAAAAGATATAATGGCGTACGCAATGTAAGTAAAGAGAATATAAAACATATTAAAGGTATAGGAGACTTTAGCTATGAGAAAATTAATAATGTCGCTTATGGCGGTTGCCTTGCCCCTTGCGGCAAGTGCAGATGAATACGCCTACCTGTCGTTCGAAACTTCAGACGGGAGTCTGGAGTCCGTCTCCATAGAATCGCTCTCGATGACATTCAGCGACAACCGGCTGATTGTGGAGAATGTAGATGGAAGGAAAGAATTCTCCGTGGCAGACCTCGGTCGGATGTTCTTCTCGGCAACGGCATCAGGTATAACCGACGTGAAGGCTGTTGCAAGTGCCGACCGCGATGTATATACAGCCTCGGGAATGTTCGTCGGAAGATATGCAGCCGGCACGGACCTGAAGTCAATATTGAAGAGCGGACTGTATATAATAAAGGATAATAGCAACACAACGAAAATCATGGTGAAATGAAAAAGACATTATTAACTATTGCCGCCATAGGCATGACCATGAGTGCAGCTGCGCAGACACTGAATATCGTTTCGGGTAGCGTAACCTACGCCGTTCCGGCGGCACAGGCTGGCGACATGACCTATCAGAATGGCGCCACGCTAACGGTGATGGGGAAGACCCTCGAGACATCAGACATAACGAGGATGTATGTAGACAACAGCACGGTAACCGACAATACCGTGAACATAGTATACAACGGCATGGAAGCAACGGTAACCGTGGCGGGAAATATCGCGCAGTATGTTACCCCCGTAGTAGAGGGAGCCCACGTGTCGATAATGCAGAGCGATAACGTAGGCGACGACACCTGTGGCGAGATAACCTATTCACTCTCGGGCGAATCGCCCGACGGCGAGTTTACGATGACCGGCTCATACAAGGCAACGGTAGAGTTGCGCGGACTGACGCTGACGAATCTTGCCGGTGCGCCGATTAACATACAAGACGGTAAGCGCATAGAGATGAGCGTGAAGAAGGACACGGAGAATACGCTTGCCGACTGTCTCTCCGGCACACAAAAGGGATGTATCGTATGCAAGGGACATCTGGAACTGAAAGGCAAGGGAACGCTCAACGTATATGGCAATACGGCGCATGCCATTTATGCCAAGGAATACGTGTCGCTGAAAAACGCAACGGTGAACGTACTTTCGGCGGTGAAAGACGGAGTGAACTGCAACCAGTATTTCCTTATGGAAAGCGGAACGCTGAATATATCTGGCGTAGCCGACGACGGAGTGCAGACTGCATATAAAGAGGAAGACGAAACGCTGCGCGAGGCGGAAGATACCGGTTCGATAACGATAAGCGGCGGAACGCTGAATATCGCCGTTAGCGGCACTGCCACGAAGGGACTGAAGGCAGACGGCAATGTGCTCGTTACTGCCGGCGACCTGACCGTTACGACAAGCGGCGGCGGAAAGTGGGACACGGATGCTGCAAAGACAAAGGCATCTACCTGTATCAGTGCCGACGGCAATGTGCAGATTGACGGCGGAACGCTCTCGCTCGCGAGCAGCGGAAGCGGCGGCAAGGGAATAAGCTGTGATGCCGAACTAATCATTAACGGCGGCGACATCACGGTGAACACTACAGGAGGAATGTATGCCTACGTGAATGGTACGGAATACACCAACTATACGGGCAATACCGACCGTCTGACCAGCGACCAGAAATCTTCTGCCAAGGGAATGAAGGCAGACGGCAACGTGACGATAAACGGCGGAACGATAAACGTTACGACGAAAGGAAACGGTGCCGAGGGAATAGAGAGCAAGGCAGTGCTCACCATCAACGACGGAACGGTAAACTGCTATACATACGATGACGCCATCAACTCATCGAGCCACATGTATATAAAAGGTGGCGACATCACGGTGGTGGCAGCAAACAACGACGGACTCGACTCCAACGGCAACATGTATATCCAGGGTGGAACGATACGTGCCTTCGGAACTACATCGCCGGAATGTGGCATAGATGCCAACGAGGAGGAAGGGTATAGCGTAATCTTCACTGGCGGAACACTTCTCGCCGTGGGCGGAGGAAACTCCGTGCCGAGCACATCGGAATCAACCCAGCCGTATGTCAGCGGCAATATGAGTGTAACGGCAAATCAGGAGATAACGCTGAAAGACGGTGATACGGTACTCGCCACGTTTACAGTGCCGGAGAACTATTCCGCATCATCTTCAGGCGGTGGTCCGCATGTCAGTGCGGCACCCGGTGGCGGCGGTCCCGGCGGTGGCTGGGGCGGCAGCGGAAGTTCAATTTTGATAAGTTGCGAAAATTTATCGTCAGGAAGTGGTTACACAATTACAAGTGGTACGTCTTCATTAAAAGTAACGGCAGTTCTCACCGGATCTTCGGGTGGCGGTGGCGGACGGCCATGGTAAAGAATGTTTTTTCATAACTATATAATTTACGGAAAAATATTGATTGGATAATGTTGGTATGTCAGGTAAAACTTTATTTGTTTTACCAATGATTGCTGAACTGTCGCTTTCGTGAGAAAGTGGCAGTTTTTTTTATATCTGCGAACAATTCATGAATTGTAATATAAAGTGTGTCAGAAAGTTCAGCAGCATTTCATGATATTGACGTTTTATTGATATTTTTGCATTGAAAAACAACAGTAAGATAAAGTAAACGATAAAACGAGTAGACATGAAAAAAATTTTTTTAACCGCCGTTGCGGCATGGAGTGTGGTATCGGCGACATTTGCCCAAAACGGGTGGATGATGAACATCCACATGAAGTCGGGTGAATTGAAGACTATCCCGTGTGAAGATGTGGATAAGATAACCTTCAGCAAGGGAAATAGCCAGCTTTATGCTGACGTAGCAGCTACAGATAGTTACAATCTCTACTACGGGGCAGTTTCGAGCGAACTGGGAATGTACATGATACATCTCTGCGATGGGAAACTGACTACTGGCGGACTGCCCACGGAGATAAACCGGCATGACATCCGGCTTACAGTGATGGCAAAGCCGTCTGCCGACTCTGACAATGCCTCGCTTGAGACGGGCACGTACACGTTGACCGACAACCCGAATGAACGCGGCGTCTTTGGAAAGCAGAGCGTTTATATAGAAACCAACACGGTGAATGCTGCCGGAAAGGTTGACGGATTCCTCGATTCGCTAAAGGTATGTACGCTGGACGTGGAGAACCGGGGCGACGGTACATATCGTCTGGAGATGAATGGAGAACTCGACGAGTGCGGTCCCATACGCTTCGTTTACGACGGAAAGCTTGAGTTTGTCAACAAAGACAAGAATACCGGCTACGACTATATAACGTCTGACGTAAACTTTGTGCCTGCGGCAATGAGCGGCAGATATGTGCGCGCCACAGACAAATACTGCGACTACAGTATCGCCTTCTACAATTGCACTGTTGACGACGATGGTTTCGTGTCGGGTGCCGGCGAACTGCTCAATCTTGTGCTTCTCACTCCCTATGCCGTGCCGATGGATATCAGTACTATCGCTGGCACATACGATGTGGTGATGCCCGTGAGTGGAGCAAAATACGAGGCAGGAAAGTTTATCGGCGGAACGATGTATGAGACGTCCTACGGTACTCTGCCAATGGGTTCCTATTATGAGGAACTCGACGACGAGGGATATGCCAAGGCATACGGCATGTTCTGTGGCGGAACGGTAACAGTGACGAACAGTCTCGGGGAGCTGACTTTCAACTGCAACTGTTTGACGCCGCAGGGACATATGGTGGTGATGAACTACACGGGCAACGCCAGTGCGATAGAGGACCAGTCGGAGAGCGATGCAAGCTATTCGGCCAAAACTGCAGTAAAGACAAGTATCAAAGGTATCGCTTGTGCCGATTTGAAGGTGGCGCTACATTCAAGGATAATGGGCGATACCACTGTTCCTGTAATCCTCATGAAGAGATAATCTAAAGGGAAAAACAGCCATTAGGCAACGTAGAAATATAAAAATAGCCCGGATTGCTTGTCGAAAGCAGTCCGGGCTTTATTTACAGCTGGAGTATTGCGGCCAAACGCTTGTGTTGCATGGTCACTGCACCAAAGGTGCTTGGTCGTTGCACCTTTTGTGCCACTATTAGTCGTATTATCTATTTATAACATACTTGTTCACGTAGGTGTGCTTGCCGTCGTTGATTTTCACGATTTTCGCTCCGCCTCCCACCGACATCATGTCTGCATCCGTGAGCTTGCCCACAGTGGTCTGCAGCAGCAGTCTGCCGCTCTCGTCGAAGATGGAAATACGCGAGTTCTTGTCGTTTGCAGCCTTCACGTCGGCAATGCCCAAGGTGCTGTCGGCATCCTTCAGGTTGAAGGCGATGTCGCACTCAGCGTTCCCGAACGTACCCTGAGTGAGTTTCGTAGTAACCTGTTCGCCGTTCTCGTCCCTGCCAAGTTGGTAAATCTGGTAGTATCCGTTGCCATAGGCTGCACTGCTGATTCCATCGCCACCTGCATCATAGATTACGAGCGAGTAGCAGTCATCAGTCTTCAGATTGAAAGTCTCCTTGTATTTGTGGCGTGCCTCGGTATACGGTCCGCCCTGTTGTACCACGTCGCCGGCAGAGTTGAACACCTTCCAGGTTGTTTCCTCAGGCTTTTTGTCTGTATATATATCCATTCGCACAGCGCCCTTCGCCTGCATAGAGTTGCTGAAGTTCACGATTACGGCATTACTCTCGGTAGTGGTGCCGTTAATCTCGGAGAGCCAAACCTTGGCAGTATTCTTCGAACCGTCTGTAGACAGCGAGAAGTCTCGTATGTCCTCAAGCGGCAGCGTCGCCTTCTCGAGCCTTGCCAGACTGCCCGTCCAATTGTAGGTGTGTGCCACGCCGTTCACCTCCACGTTAAGCTTAACACTTGTCAGTACATTGTCGCCGTCGTTGCGGAAGGTTACGTTGCCGTAGAAGTCAGGCGTGCAGATAAAGTCAGGCGTGTCGTTCACGCTGATAAGATTGGCATAGTCGGCAGCCACAGCCTTCTTTGGTATGTAGGCAGAGCCCACGATTTGCTTCGTCGAGATGTCTTGTACGAAAGCCACCACTCCAAGTTCGTCCTCGTCGTAGAAAGAGTTTAAGTCGCACGAATAGCTGAAGTCGTAGGCCTTGTCCTTCTCCATGCTCTGTGCGAAGGTAGCCCCATCGCCGTCGGGCATGATACGCTTCACCACGTATTCCATCTCTTTCTCACCGTTGGAGAAAGCCGTTGGAGCCTCGTAGTATTCCTCGATGGCAGCGACGAAGAGTCTCAGGTTTGACGCATCCTCCACGTCGATCGGCGATGAAACGTTACCATCAACCTTCAGCGTATGGTCAGCCACACTGCTGCTTATCTTTATGTCGTATTTCATGTCAATGCTTGCGGCACCGGTGAAGATGCCATTGAGCAATGTTGGGCTAAGCGAGTAGTTTAACTGCGTGCCGTTCACGATGAACGTAGGATAAGAGTTTACGCCATAGAAGGCGATGCGTTTGTCCAGGTTGTCTTTCTCTGCCAGATAGAACGGGTCTTCCGGGTCGGGATATACTCCGTGGTATTTCAGACAGATCACGTCGCCGAGACGTTCGTTGACCACCTGGTCGAGCACCGGTGCAAATTTTGCACACGGTCCGCAGCCAGTGTTGGTGAAGTTCTCTACCACCACTATATTTCTGTTGGCGAGTTGCTCAGGACCTGCAACAGGTGTCGTTGCGTTTGTGAACAGGTCTTGCCATGAACCAGCCACGCGGATGTTATCGATATCCATGTCGTTGTATTCCTGCTCCCTCTTTGAAGAGTTTCTCGAGAGGGCGATGGCTGAAATCTCGGGAAGGTCTTGCGATGTGATTCCCGCAGACTTTGTATCAGCAAGAGCGGCAGGTTCTTCGTTGAAATCGGTAGGATTTACCCATAGCGACACCACGTCGTTGGCGTCACCCTCTACAAACTCGTATTTGATAACCACGAGATAGGTTTTGTTAAGGTCATACTCCTCGCTTGTGTTTGCCAAGTCGGCAAGCCTTGTTTTTCCCACTCCGAAGCGGAACTTCCCTTCCGTTTCAGAAGCCGTTGTTGACACGAAGCCCACAGAGAAGCCATAGTCGCCGTCATTGATTTTTCCGTCGCCCGACTTGCTCCTTAGAAATCTCATGAAAGGCTTGCCGTCTCCAGCCTTCTCCACTTTTACGAGTGCGCTTGCATATACTGCCCCGTTTGAAATCATAGTCTTGTCGAGCGGCGACTGGAAAGAGTAGCAGTTGCTGAGGTTTGCCATCCTCACGCTGTAGCCTGTGGCGTCGTCAGAGTATCCGTCGTAGGTGAGGCTACCCTCCACCACATTCATCGTGTTCTCGCTTGTCCCCGCACCATATTTCACCCATGGTCCCTGCTGGTAGAGGTCGCCGGCGGAGTAGCTGTTGAAGTCCTCGGTGAGATACCTCTGTGCTGCGGCGCTGTATGGCATCATTCCGCATACGGCAGAAAGAGCCATTCCGACAAACAATCTTTTATGCTTAAAAAATCCTATCATATTGAATACCTTTTTGTGCATATAATGTTATGCGTTATACTTATTGTAAGTAATAAGAGAGAGAAAATCTCCCGGTGCGGGACCTTTCACTGCAAGGAGAGATTTTCACTGTTATGTTTACTTATTTAGATATCTTCATGCTCTGTGTTCTGCCCTGTGCGTCTTTTACAGTTACGATGTACATGCCCGGAGCGAGTGTAGCGGAGTTGAACTTGCCGCCTTTTACGGTTTGAACGAGCTTGCCGTCGATGCTGCGGATTGTGGCAGAAGTGATGTCTGCCAGGTTGTCGTTAACGTTGTCGATACCGGAAGTCTTGTCTTCTTCGATAGAGAAGTTGAACAGGTAAACATTGTCAGTAGGACTCTTCGCCGTACTTGTTACGTGGAAAGCGATACGGTATACGCCGCTCTCGTCAACCTTCAGCGTAGTCTCGTCCTCTTTGCTCTGGTCGAGAGTGTTCTTCTGCATCTGGCAGTCGGCAAACTTTGTGAATGTAGCGTCGTCGGTGAGTGAAGTGCCTCTTTCGAGAGTCAGCTTGTAGCTTTCGCCGTCGCAGAGAGACTGGCTCTTAATCTTGTAAGACTTTGTCGCATCGAGTTTGAACTCAGGAGAGATATAGTAGTCGTTCCAAGGCGTGTCGTCGAAGTTGATGCCGGTGAACACGCAGCTTATGTATTTCTTGCCCTCAGTAGTCTTTACCGAAGCCTCACCGTAAGCCCAGTGTCCGTAGTCGCTGGCGGGAGTACTCTTGTCGAGATAAGCCCAGTCGGCAGGTTTGCCGACGGTGAAGTCTATGCTGTAAGGCAGAGCTGTGGTGTTGTCCTTTTCAAACGTACCGTCGTCGTAGATTCTTGCACCTCTAAGGATAGAGTAGTCATCCTCGTTGTTTCCCTTGTATACCACGTAAGAGCAGTCATCGCCCTTAAGGAAGTTCACGTCGCTTACTTCCCCGTCCTCGGCAATCTGCTGCTTCCACAACACGTTGGCGTCCTTGTCGATGCGAGCCACGTAGAGCTTCTCCTTGCCCCACTGTATCACGTCGGAGTAGCATATGAGCCACTCGCCGTCGCCTACCGGCTGAGCACCATAGACATTGAATGCCCATCCGGCATCATCGTCATACTTTATTTCAATTTGCTTCGCGTCGTCGCCGAAGAGACGGTCGCCCTCCTCGTTGAACTTCTGCACGTTCATTGAGTATGTGCCGTTGCCGAGGCTCTGTGCGAAAGCTACGAGAGCCGTGTTGTTCTTCGTGTCGACAGCCATCTTCGGGTAGTCGATGTCCTTATTCTCGTCGGAGAGAGCGTCCATGGCATCAAGACCGAAAGTCGGGTCGCCGTCGGCAGTAACATGCTGTGTGGCGATGGTGTGGCCGAAGTCGCCCACGTTCCTCACGTATGTGATATACACGCCGCCCTTGCCGTCAGAGAGAATCTTGTAAGGATGAAGGTCGTGTCCGCCGAATATCGTAGAAGTTACCACAGCAGGTTCAGCCCATACGGCTTTACCGTCGCGTGTGTATCGCTGCACCTCCACGCCGTCGGAGCCGGAGCCGATAGTTAGGAAGTCGGAACCGACACTCTGAATCACTTGTCCGAATATCTTTAGCGGTTCGGTGAATCCCAACGTTCCGTCGGCTGAGACGCGGTTGAAATAGTTCACTTCGCCAGATGTAGCCGAGTGGTCCTGAATCCATACATCATCGCCCACCACAAACGTGTCGGTAAACGGCGAGTTGATGCGGTCGGTCAGTGCCAGTCCGTCAAGTCCCCATACGTAGTCCTGGTTCTGGTCAATCTTATACCATACCGGGGTAAACGCGTTGTACATTTCAAGGTCTTCAGCCTCTTCAGCCCTCGAGTCGGCATTGCTCACGATGGCACAGCCGTCGGAAGTAACGGCAAGAGAATAAGCACTGTTCCACGACGGCGACTTGTGCGTTGCGATGTCAAGACCCTTCTCGCCGAAGAGTACCTTGCCGTCTTTGTCGAGGAGCTGCAGATGCGGGAAGCTGTAGCAGATGGCATTGTCCACTCTCGCCGACGACCTCCATGATACGTACATCTTGCCGTCGTTTGTCAGGGCGGCAATCGGATCGTTCGTTCCTACTGCGGTGCCAATCTGTACCGGCACATTGCTTGTGTTCCACTGTGCGCTTGCTGTCAATGCGGCTGCAATTGCCGCGCTCGCTAAAGTAAATCTTTTCATAAGCGTCTTAATTAAAAGGTTCGTATTGTGTTCTTGTCTTTAAAATGCAACTTTACATTTCATTTTGATTATTCTCGCTGGCAAAAGTAGCGATATTTGTCAATATCCGGATGAAAAATCATGGGATTTACGTTACAATTCAAGAAATGTTATTGTAAAAATCCGTTTATGTATGATTTTGAAAGTTTTAAAATAGCTTTAACTTATATTTTGTAACATTATAGTATGCTGTATATGTAATATTGTAGCTTTGTGGCGGTCGTTGGCGACTATATAATAATGTGTGGCGAGATAATGCCTCTACTCCAAGGAGGTGTTTTTTATGTTACATTTCGCAAAAGATAAATGAATTTATTACTTTTGCAGTCAAAATTAAGATAACTATGAGACTTTACCTATGCAGCGTTTTGTTGCTGTTAAATATATATGCCTTTGGAGCCCAGGAAAAGTCCGTTGCCAAGGACTGCATGCTTAGGGCTCTTGAATATTTCGAACACGACAACTTCCCCGAGGCGATGAGATGTTTCACGCGTAGCATGGAACTTGCCGACAGTCTCGGTGACGAACACACGTGGTTGGTCAGCGTAGGATACATCAGCAACGTATACTACAATGCCGGCGACTACGGACGCGCTCTCTACTACCAGACGCGCGGATACGAGACGGCATGTGCCAGCGGCGAGACGCGGATGCAGAAAAGCTATCTCTCGAACATGGTGGCGGCATGCTGCAAGTCGGGACGATTAGCGTTGGCGAAGAAATACATAAAGCAACTTGATAGACTGTTTGATAAAAATAGCGATAGCGTGAGCCGCTACTACTATATGTACAATACAGCTCGCATACTGACAGTGGAGGGACGATACGACGAGGCTATAAAAAGACATCTCGAAACGCTCGATTTTGCCCGTCGCAACGAGATGTCGCCCGAATACCGCCTGTTCCAGTATTGCGAGATAGGCAACGTATATCTGCTGAAGGGCGAGTATGCCAAGGCGGTGGAGTGGGGACAGAAATGTCTCGACCCGAAGGTTGGCGAGAAACCTCGCGACTTCTTGACAAGCGTCTATAAGTTGCTTGCCGATGCCTACATGATGTCTGGCGACAAGAAGCTCGGCGAATACTTTAATGGCAAATACTTCGTGATGCAAGACTCTGTGTTCAACCGCAGTCGCCTTTATTCTGCCGGCAATAACCTTATGGAATACGAAAACCGCAAGACCAGTCAGAAGATAAACTCGCTCAATGGCACCATATCGCGGCAGTTTCTCGTTATGGTTGTCTTTGGCGTACTGCTCCTTGCGCTTGCCGCCGTCTCCGTGCTTCTGCTGCGCAATAACCGTCGTCTCAACATGGCCTACCGCCTGCTGATACGCAAGGAGAAGGATATGGACAAGCAGGAGCGGCGCACGAAAAAGCTGCTTGAGGATTCCGTGCGGCACAACTCTCCAGCCACCGTGACAGAAACTGCGGTTATCGATGCGGAATCGACTGGCGAAGCTCCGGTATATGAGAAAGATGGGGAGACCGATACCGCCGACAAGGATAAGAACGGCAGCGGCATCAGCATGAGTGAGGAGAATAGGAACAGACTGCTTAACAGCGTGATTGACGTGATGAACGATATTGGCTATATCTCAAAGCCCGACTTCAGTCTGCAGGCTCTGGCGGAGGCGGTATCGTCGAACACGCGCTACGTGTCGTGGGTAATCAACGACACATACGGCAAAAACTTCAAGACACTGCTCAACGAGTGCCGCATACGCGAGGCGTGCCGACGTCTGCTCGATGCAGAACACTACGGCAACCTAACGATACAGGCCATATACGAGGACGTGGGCTACACTAACAGCGTGAGCTTCATCCGTGCCTTCAAGAAGGTAAATGGCATGACGCCATCGGAATACCAGCGGCAGTATCGCATGGAAGAGACCGGCGACAAGTGATATGTCAGAAAGTGCTCATTTGCAGAAATTCTCCCAAATGCACATGCTTTATACCATCTACATTGCTGCCGCTTGTCCATTCGTCAAGACTGACGACATACTTGGGATAGTTATTGTTGATGGCTTGCAGATTGCCGAACTCACGTTGGCGGGTCGACTCGTCGTTCATAAGATAAGATGACTGTACGTAAACTACTTCATCATCTTTCCGTGCCACGAAATTCACTTCCTTTCCACCAGTCTGCTGTCCTGTAAACACTTCGTAGTGTAGTCCGGCAAGGTGCAAGTAAATGGCATTCTCCATCAGCTTGTGAATATCCCCCTGCATGTTGAACCCGAAATGGCAGTTGCGCAGCCCGAGATCCTCGAAGTAATATTTGTCGCCTATCTCAAATGTCTTTAGTCCGTTCACATCAATGCGGCGCACCTTATTTATCAGAAAGGCGTTTTGCATGGCTTTAAGATAGTTTATTACCTGCAGTGGCGATATGTTTACACGTTGTGATTTGAGATAGCGGCTGATGTTGTTGGCAGAGAAGAGGTTGCCCACATTGTCGGCAGTGTATAGAGCGAGACTCTCAAGAAAATCCACATTCCGTATGTTCTCCCGTTTTACGACGTCTTTTAGAAGAATTGTTGAATATACATTGCGCAGATATTCAAATACTATGTCGCTTTGCAAGGGTAGGTTGCTCAGATATGGCAGACCGCCAAACGTGAGATAATTGCGTAGCGTCTGTGTGGAGTGTGTCTGATGGTTGAACTCCATGAATTCTTCATAAGAAAGACTGTGGATGCGGAATTCCACGTATCGTCCCGACAGATATGTTGACAATTCGCTCGACAACATTGTAGCATTGCTGCCTGTGATGAATATGTCGCAGGCATCTTGCGCCTGAAAACTACGCAGTGTGTTCTCAAAACCCTTGATGTCTTGCACCTCATCGATAAACAGATAGTTTGCCCGTCCTTCCTTTAACCGGTCGGCAACATATTTCGTCAGGTCTTCGTGGGTGCGTATGAAGGCAAATTCTTCAAGCTCCTTGTTTATACATATCGTGTTGCATGTGCTGTCGGTGTGCTCAATATGTTCTTGTATTTGCCTAAGTATACAACTCTTTCCCACACGTCTTTGACCGGTAAGCACCTTTATGATGTTTTTGTCAATGAACGGAGTGATGCGGTCTGTATAATATTTACGATTTATAAGTTTAATCATATATGTCGACTTCTTATTAGTTATACTTAAAACTTTTTGCAAAAATAGTGTTTTTATTTGGTATAACTAACAAAGCCGGTAATACATGCCGTTTTGTTCGTCATAATTAACATCTTGCCCATGCTGTCAGCTTTATGTGGAATTTCATGGAGAAACAGTGAATCAGCCCTTACATACGCTCTCGATATCCTCCAGCGAGTTAGCCACGACGATATGCTGTTGCCATTCGCCGCGAATCATGCCGCGCTGCTGAAGGTCGTCGAGTAGGGCGACGAGCGAGTTCCAGAAGCCGTTGATGTTGTAGAGGATAACCTTCTTGCGGTGGTAGCCTATGGTAGCAGCGGCAGCCACGGTGAAAATCTCGTCGAGCGTTCCGATGCCGCCCGGCAGTGCAATCACGATGTCGCTCTTCAGGAGCATCAGGTCTTTGCGGTCGCTGAGGTTGTCGCACGGAATCTCCACAGAGAGATGCGGACTAACGTGCCCGTTCTCCTCAATCTTCGACGGCACCACGCCAACCGTCATGCCACCCCCGTCGTAAACCGCCTTTGCGATGCATTCCATCAGTCCCATGTCGCAGCCTCCGAACACGAGCGTATGCCCGTTCTTAGCCATCCATTCACCCAGTTCTCTTGTTTTCTCGAAATACTCCGGCTCAATATTGCTGTTGGCGGAGCAGAATATACATATCTTCATACTGTTATAATTTTATTCCTTAGTAGTAAAGTGCAGAAGCGACTTTTCGTGGCGTAAAGGTAATGAAAAAACTCCGAAAGATTTTCCTGTAAGACTTAGAATCAGAAGAAAAACAGCAAAAAATCCCTCAATGAGTGACGTTTTTGGCGTATTTCGTCCCTCAATGAGGGATGTTTTTGATAAAAATCGTCCCTCAATGAGGGAATTTTATTATATTTGCAGCGTTAAAACAGCATTCAAGTATTATAAATTCTGATATAATATGATAGACAATATTCTATATGAATACATGGATGAACTGCTTAGGCGGACCCCAACTGATTTCGTGAGATATAAATACAGCGAAATAAACTGGGATAGCCGCTTGACAGGAATTATCGGACCGCGCGGTATCGGCAAGTCAACAATGGTATTGCAACATATCAAAAAGTCGTCTTCAGGGCATCATTTGTATGTCTCTGCCGACAACGTTTATTTTACCAATCATACTTTGACAGACTTTGCCGACGAGTTCATAAAAGAGGGTGGAACGAATCTTTATATAGACGAGATACACAAGTATCCGGGATGGAGCCGGGAGCTGAAGCAGATATACGACATGCACCCCTCGCTGCACGTGTTGTTCACCGGCTCGTCTGTGCTCGACATAAAGCGCGGTGAGGCAGACCTTAGCCGCAGGGCATTAATGTATATGATGCAGGGACTCTCGTTTCGCGAATATCTCCATTTGTTCCATGGAATAAAAAGCCGTCCCTTCTCGTTCAGCGAGATTATACGCAATGAAGTGAGGATTCCCGAAGTGGAACATCCGCTGCCGCTCTTCCGCGATTATCTTGAAAGAGGTTACTATCCCTTTGCCGTAGAAGGAGATTTCCCGATGCGCATGTCGCAGGTAATAGACCAGACGATGGATGTAGACATACCGCAGTATGCCGACATGAGGGCATCAACGGCACGCAAGCTGAAGCGTATGCTTGTGGTACTTGCCGGATTGGCACCCTATAAGCCGAGTATGGAAAACCTTGCAGCCGAAATAGGAGTAAGCAAAAACAACGTGCCCGACTATCTCGTGTATCTTGAGAGGGCAGGAATGATAGGACTGCTTAGAGACGATACTGCCGGCATGAGAGGACTGGGCAAGGTGGAGAAAGTTTATGTGGACAACACGAGCCTTATGTCGACTCTCGTCTCCGTACCAAATATCGGAAACGTGAGGGAAACGTTCTTTTATAACCAAATGCGCGAGAAACAGAACCTTACAGCATCTAAAGTGTCTGATTTTACGATAGGCGACTATACGTTTGAAATCGGAGGACGGAAGAAGGGAAAGAAACAGATAGAGAATGTAGACAACGGCAGAATCGTGAAGGATGATATAGAGACCGGACACGGTATTGTTATACCGTTGTGGACTTTCGGCATGAATTATTGATACAAATGATGTATTATGACAATTATGAACTGGAAACAACTGATATCAAATAAAAGACTTGGACAGGAAGAACGCCATATAGAGCGACACGACGACCGTAGCGAGTTTAAGCGCGACTACGACCGCTTGATTTTCTCTGCTCCCTTCCGCCGCATGCAGAACAAAACACAGGTGTTCCCGCTGCCGGGCAGCATCTTCGTGCACAACCGCCTGACGCACAGTCTGGAAGTGGCAAGCGTGGGCATGTCGCTCGGCAATGACGTTGCTGCCGCCCTGACGAAGAAGCATCCGGAACTTACCCATACTCTGTTTCCCGAGATAGGAACCATCGTGAGTGCTGCATGCCTTGCCCACGATATGGGCAATCCGCCCTTCGGACACAGTGGCGAGAAGGCGATACAGACCTTCTTTACCGAGGGTCGCGGCGCGGAGCTGAAAGGTATGGTAGGCGAGGCGTTGTGGAACGACGTTACCCATTTCGAGGGAAACGCCAATGCCTTCCGCCTGCTCGCCCATAGATTTAAGGGCAGGAGAGACGGCGGTTTCGTGATGACCTATTCCATGCTCGCCTCGATAGTGAAATATCCGTTCGAGTCGACCCTTGCCGGCAGTCACGGCAAGTTCGGGTTCTTCTGCAGCGAGAAGGATATTTACCGGAAGATTGCCGACGACCTCGGCATAATCCGCAAGTCGAAACCCGGCGAACCGCTTGCCTATGCTCGCCATCCGCTGGTGTATCTCGTTGAGGCTGCCGACGACATCTGCTATGAGATAATGGATATCGAGGATGCCCACAAGCTGAAGATCCTGTCATTCGATGAAACCAAGGATTTGCTGCTTGGCTTCTTCGATGAAAACGTGAAAAAGAGTATTGAGAAGCGTATTGTTGACGAGGGGATTACCGACGACAACGAGAAGGTAATCTACATGCGTGCCTGTGTGATAGGGAAGTTGGAGAACGCCTGTGCCCAGACGTTTATCGACAATGAGGAGAAAATACTCGACGGGGAGTTCCGGGGCAGTCTTGTAGACAATATTCCGGAACCGCAGCGCACGGCATACCGCCGCTGTACGGAGGTGTCGAAACAGAAGATATACCGCAGTAAACCGGTACTCGACGTTGAGTTGAGCGGTTTTAAGATTATGGAGACTCTGATGGAGATGATGACCGAGGCGGCGGTTTATCCCGACCGCTTCTATTCGCGCCAGCTGATAGGGAGGGTGAGCAGTCAGTATGACATCACGGCTCCCGACCTTGACACGCGCCTTATGGCGGTGGTGGACTATATCAGCGGCATGACCGACGTGTATGCCCTCGACATCTATCAGAAGATAAACGGCATCAGCTTGCCGATTGTATAAAAAGGAGGGTGAGGGAT
The DNA here is from genome assembly GCA_002298545.1 of Prevotella sp. UBA746. GTDB lineage: Bacteria > Bacteroidota > Bacteroidia > Bacteroidales > Bacteroidaceae > Prevotella. Next base: position 161 of record DBKQ01000071.1, on the reverse strand, counting down.
GTGAGGGTGAACCGGCTGTTACCCTCACACCCCTCACACTTACCCTCACCACTCGGAATGCCGATAAACAGGGCGTTTCAGGACATCGGGTGAGGGTGTGAGGGTAAAAGTGCCAAAAACTTTTTTGGTTTTATTTTGCGTCTTCCAGCACCTTGTTGCCG
>DBKQ01000078.1 GCA_002298545.1 Prevotella sp. UBA746 | reverse complement strand
GTTCGTGAGGAGAGCTACGACAAGCTGATGGCAGAAATCGACGAGCGCCAGATTCCTATGAAGGATATGTGGTGGTATCTCGATACTCGTAAGTACGGATCTTGTCCTCATGCCGGTTTCGGACTCGGTTTCGAGCGCCTTATTCTCTTCGTAACAGGTATGCAGAATATCCGCGACGTCATTCCGTTCCCGAGAACTCCGAAGTCTGCTGAGTTCTAAATTGAATGTTGCTTATATTATAAGGTATAAGAGAAATACATAATGAGAGAGGCAAGAAACCATATAAAAGTTTCTTGCCTCTCTATTTCTTCATACTGAAGTTATTGTTTTCGTTATAATATTAAAAAATGAGGATAAGATGTGTTGCCTTCTCGCAACACTCTTACGGTACAGCTAAAGTTCAAGCAAGTCGAACAGGGTTTTAGTGCAGACTTTTCGCTTGCGTTTGTGGAAAGGCTTTTGACTTACCGAAAAATTCCCCCCCCCGTTCATTTTGGGCTTGCGCATTGAGCATGATAAGTCCGGCATTAACAGTATTGGCTATTGCCGACCATGAGCCACGGGTCATGAACATAGAGACAGGCTTTTCAAGTCCGATAGCCTTGGATATAGTTTTCAAGCTCCTGTTCATTTTCAGCTGCATGTTGCGTAGCTGTTTGCGCTCCTCGTCTTCGTTGCCTTCTTTCAGAATGATGGGGAGCATATATTTCTGTGCCGTCTTGCTGATGTATTTGTTTACAATCTCCTGCATACACGGTTCCCATTTCACCTCAGTCATCTGTCCTGTGTGGCGGCTGCGGTATCTCAGATTTCCGTCCCTAAGGTCAGTCTTCTTCAGGTATCCCATATCGACAAACGACATGCCGCGAGTGTAGAAGCTGAACAAGAAAAGATCTTGTGCAAGTGCGGTAGACTTTCTTCGTGGTTTATATTCCAGGATTTTGTAGATAGTCTCTTGCGTTACAGCAGGTTTCTTAACAGGTTCCTTGCCGGAGTAAACCTCACTGAATGGATGCAAGTCTACGGCAATGGCACCGGTCTTGATGCCACGGTTATAAACCGCCTTCAAGACACGCATATAGAAGCCGATACTGTTTCTCATCAGTCCCTTGTCGAGCAGAAACTTCTCATATCTTTTCATCAACTGCGGAGTCATCTCACTTATGAGAATATCGTCTCTGAAACTTTTCAGACTCCTTGCAGCGGCAGAATAAGTTTCAAAGGTCCTGTTGCTACCCTCAGCCTTCTTGTCTTCAGCCTGTTTGGTAATCAAGTCAATAAACGACTTGTCAGTTGCATTGTTGTGTGTAGTTTCCATTTCGATATCCCCGTTCTCAGCCGAAGGCGTTTCATCCCCGGCAGAAGGTATCTTGAGGACATACTCGCCCTCGTTCCCTACATCAATAAGGAACTCCTTTGCAGGCGTCGTCTGACCCTCTTTTTCGATTCTAATCTTAATCTTTGTCATGTTAATATTCCTTAGCTGTACTTAAACTTATATTCTAAAACCCAAATGTGCGGTAAAGACACTTTGGCTATTGCCTTACCGTCTTACTGTTTTTTTTATCCTGAATATCCTTTTCCCTATCCACAATCACATAATATGTTTCCTGTGGATAGTCAAAACCCAAATTTTGCCTTTTCTCAAATGTTGTGTGCCGCTTATAAATGCGGTTCTTAGGCAAGTTTTATTCCTTTGCCGCCCTCTTCAAGAGTTATGAGATGGCGTTTGTATAGGTCGCCGATTGCTCTTTTAAATGCCTTCTTGCTAACCTGGAAGCGGTCGTATATTTCCTCGGCGTCACTCTTGTCGCCAAGGTTGCAGTAGCCGTTGTTGTCTTTCAGATAGTTGAGCAGAATATCAGAAAACTCCTCAGTCATCTTTCGTCCTGTAGGCTGTAGTGTTACGTCGATTTTGCCGTCTTGGCGCACATTGTCTACATATCCCTTAATGCGGTCGCCGGTGTGGATATATCTGAATATCTGGTCTTGGTAAACCAGTCCGCCAAACTTATTGTCGATTATCACCTTAAAGCCGAGGTCAGTCTTCTGCCATACCAGCAAGTCTACCTCGTCGCCATGCCTGTATGGCGGTTTCTCGTCGCTCAAATAGCGGTCAACCTTAGCTGAGGCAACAATACGGTAGCTCTCGTCGTCGAGATGCACATGAACGATATATGAGTTGCCTTTCAGCATACGCATCTTCTGTTCGCGGAACGGACAGAACAGGTCTTTCATCAATCCCCAGTCGAGGAAAGCTCCAAACTGGTTCACCCATGCCACTTCGAGATATGCAAACTCGCCAACCATTGCCTTTGGTGTAAGTGTTGTGGCAACGGGGCGTTCGTCCTGGTCGAGATATATGAACACGTCGAGGGTATCGCCGGGCTTGCAGCCATCGGGCACATATCTTGTGGGCAAGAGAATCTCGCCTTCGTCGCCTCCGTCGAGATACATACCGAAGTCTACTGACTTCACCACCTTCAAGGTGTTCATTTCGCCTAATTTTATTCCTTTCATATTGTTGTTGTTTGGGAGTTCTGGGAGGATTGGGAGTTTTGGGAGTTCTCTGATAAGACAGCACCGTCTTCGATGTGAATTGTCCTGTCGGTTAGGCTTGCCAATCCCTCGTCGTGGGTTACGATAACAAAAGTCTGTCCCATTTTGTCTCTCAAGTCAAAGAAGAGCTGATGTAGCTCAGCCTTGTTTTTTGAGTCAAGACTACCCGACGGTTCGTCGGCAAGAATTACTGACGGATTGTTTACCAAGGCCCTTGCCACGGCAACGCGCTGCTTCTCTCCACCGGAAAGCTCGTTCGGCTTGTGACTGGCACGATCGGCAAGTCCCATAAAGTCGAGCAGTTCCATTGCCCGTTTCTTTGCCTCGCTCTTGGAGGTGCCGGCGATGAAGGCAGGAATCATGATGTTTTCCAATGCCGTGAACTCCGGCAGGAGTTGGTGAAACTGGAATACAAATCCTATATGCTTGTTCCTGAAGTCGGCAAGTTTCTTCTGACTCAGTTTCCTTACATCAATACCGTCGATATTAATCTCGCCGGTGTCGGGAGTGTCGAGGGTACCGATTATCTGTAGCAAGGTAGTCTTGCCGGCACCGCTCGGTCCGACGATGCTCACCACTTCGCCCTTGTTGATGTGGAGGTCGATGCCTTTGAGCACTTGTAGCTTGCCAAAGCTTTTTGTTATGTTTTTAATGTCAATCATATTTCTTTTTTTAGAAGTTCTGGGAGTTCTGAGAGGACTGGGAGTTCAGGGAGAACTACTGTTATCTTCTCAGTTTTTTGTTAAACCAGTTGATGATGCTTGAGTAAGCACTGTCAACGGCATGGTGTTGAGGCTCAGTGAACGTCATGTCCTCAGGCGACTGTCCATTCTGGTCGGGGAACACCACCATAAGGTTCTTGTTGTGGAAATGCTTGTCGAGTTCCAATGGCAGACGTTCAAAGATTGGCTTGTAAGACACCGTGCCCTGTCGTGCCGTAATGACAACGAGCATGTGGTCGTCGCTCAAGTCTTCGGCGAGTTGTGGAAATTCCTTCCAGTGTTCCATCAGTACATATTCCGCCCTTACGCCAGGATGCTGGTTGCGTATATATTCATTTATAAGAGCCGTAGACTCAATCCTTCCATGGAATACGATGCGGCAGCCCAGGTTCTCGGCGAGCCTTGCGAGCCGTTCAATCCATCGGTAGAAGCCCTGTTCAAACTCCACCCTCGACGGTATTGCCACAACGATGCGGCGCAGAGTATTCAGTGGTCGGTTGCATCGGCAGAGGATAATCTGTCGGTTTAGGGAGTTTACGAGATTAGGCGTGAACAGTCCCCAGAACTTGTCCGTCTCGCTCCGTTTGTTGTGCAGTCCCATAATAATCTCCGAGGCGTCATATTCCTTAAAGGCATGAATGATACCGTTAGAGATATTCGTGGCAAGTCGACTTTGCGTCAGCATCCTCACGTCGGCAGCACTTGCAATCCTTGTAGCCTGTTCCAGAGTTCGTTTCCCCACGTTCTGGTTTTTATGACTGTTTGCATCATCATAAACCACGTTCAGTCCGATAAGTCCCCGACTCAGTTTGTCGTTGTGCATCATCAGACCGAGACTCATCAGCGTGTCCAGTCCGCCGTCAGGCTTCAGAGCGATAAGAATCTTCTCGTCGTCGCCCCGCTTCTCCTCTGTGCCGTGCAGGCTCTCCGTAAGAGTGATAGTTCGCGAAGCATTATCGGTAACCACCGAACTGATGATACACGTAAAGAGAATCATAATCACCACACCGTTCAGCATATTCGAGTCAACGAGATATTCCCCCGGCGAAGTGGCAAGTTTCATTCCCACCATCACGATAGCGATAGAACCGGCAGCATGCGCCGAGGTAAGTCCGAACATCATATTGCCGTTAGACCACGGCAGGTTGAACGCCCATTTCGACATGTAAGCCGCAATAGCCTTGCCCAGTGTGCCGAAGAAGATGATGCAGAATATCACGAAAGCCGTGTGCCATCCGTAGAAGAGCACCCTCACGTTTATCAACATTCCCACTCCTATAAGGAAATACGGTATAAACAAGGCATTGCCGATAAATTCAATTCTGTTCATCAATGGCGAAACATGCGGTATAAAGCGGTTGAGGATAAGTCCGGCAAAGAAAGCCCCGAACACCCCTTCCAGTCCGATAAGACTCGACACCGCCGCACTTAGGAACAGTAGTGCCATAACGAAAATATACTGTGCTACGGCATCCGAGAATCTCCTCAGGAACCATCGTGCCAACCTTGGCAACAGATAAATGCCGCCAGCCACGAAAGCTGCAATCTTCACTATAAACAACGCCCAGAAAGCCAATCCCGCCCCGCTGCCGAACGAACCTACGATAGCTGCCAGAACCACGAGGGCAAGTGTAAGTGCAATCATCGACGAACCGACACACATCGTTACCGTGGGATGCTTCTGCAATCCGTATTTGCATACGATAGGGTAGGCGATAAGCGTGTTCGACGCCATGATACTGCTGAGCAGCAGCGATGCCGTCGGACTGTATCCTATAATCTTCGTCCCCGTCCAGTAAGTCAGTCCGAAGGGAATAAGGAACGTCAGCAGTCCGAAGAAGATAATCTTAATCCCGTTGCTCTTAAGTCCCTCGATGTCCATCTCCAGTCCGGCGAGAAACATAATGTAATACAGTCCCACCTTTCCGAAGAGTTCAAACGAGCTGTCGCGCTCCAGAATATTCAGTCCATATTTGCCCACGAGCACTCCTGCGAGCACCATGCCCACGATATGTGGAATCCTCAGCTTGCCCATCACGATAGGCGCCGCAAGGATAATCACGAGCACGACGAAAAAAATCATCGTAGGGTCGGTAATTGGCAAATAATGAACCAGATTAGCTATCATTTTCTCTATAAGATGCTTAAATTAACTGCAAAGATGCAAAAAAAATGTCAGAAACGCCGAGATGTATCTTAAAAGTTGTACTTTTGCAATAATAATTAAGATTTTTATTACAAATATTCTAACAATATATAACAACTGAAATATGAAAGTAGCAATTGTAGGTGCAAGTGGTGCCGTAGGACAAGAGTTCCTTCGCATCCTGGCAGAGAGAAATTTCCCGATGGACGATCTCGTGCTGTTCGGTTCCCACCGTTCGGCAGGCAGTAAATATACATTCAAAGGCAAAGAGTATGAAGTGAAGCTCCTTCAGCACAACGATGACTTCAAGGACGTAGACATCGCCTTCACTTCTGCCGGCGGCGGCACCTCAGAGGAGTTTGCCGAGACGATAACAAAATACGGAGCCGTGATGATTGACAACTCCAGCGCCTTCCGTATGTGTGATGATGTGCCATTGGTAGTTCCAGAGGTTAATGCCGAGGATGCCCTGACCCGTCCGCGTAACATCATTGCCAATCCAAACTGTACCACAATCATGATGGTTGTAGTGTTGAAGCCAATCGACGACCTAAGTCATATCAAGAAGATACACATCGCTTCTTATCAGAGTGCATCAGGTGCCGGTGCTGCAGCCATGGCAGAGCTTCAGCAGCAGTATAAGGACCTTGTGGAGACCGGCAAGACCGACCACATTGAGAAGTTCCCTCACCAGCTTGCATACAATGTCATTCCGCAGATTGACAAGATGATGCCAAACGACTATACCAAAGAGGAGATGAAAATGTTCAACGAGACACGCAAGATTATGCACTCTGATGTTCGCACCAGTGCCACCTGTGTTCGTGTTTCTTCCCTCCGTGCCCATTCCGAGAGTGTATGGTTCGAGACCGAGCAGCCTCTCTCTGTAGAGCAGATTCGCAAGGCTCTCGAGGCAGCACCTGGTGTAACCGTAAAAGACGATGCCCAGAACTACGTATATCCAATGCCTCTCGAAACAGCAGGTAAGGACGATGTATACGTAGGTCGTATCCGCAAGGATCTTGCCGACGACAACGGCAACACCCTGTGGCTCACCGGCGACCAGATTCGCAAGGGAGCGGCTCTAAATGCAGTTCAGATTGCTGAGTATCTGATAAAGGTTGGTAATGTGAAGTAAAAAATATATGAATATGGAAGCTACTGTTTTTAATCCCGTTCAGAGACATCTTCTTAAAATGTTTGAAATAGACAATTCTCAATCAGGACTTGATGAGTTGAAGAATTTGCTCTATAGATATTATTCTGAGAAGATGAATTCTGCTTTGGATTCGTTATGGGAGTCTGGAGATTTAAATCAGGAAAGACTCGACGAGATTAATAAAATGGATTTGCATGCACTGTAAAATGGCAAGAATAGTATTAGATACAAATTGCCTGATTCAGAGTATTCCCCGACACAGCCGATATAATATTGTATGGCAGAGCTTTGTGTCGGGGAAGAATATACTTTGTGTCTCAAATGAAATTATTGATGAATATATTGAGATTATTCAGCGCTTAGTGAATTATAAAGTAGCAGAATATATTGTTAAGACTATTGTCAATAGTCCTTTTACCGAGTTTATAACTCCATTCTATAAGTTTCAACTTATAACATCTGATCCGGATGACAATAAATTTGTTGATTGTGCTATTGCTGCAAATGCAAAGTGTATAGTTACAAATGATAGGCATTATGATATTCTTTCAAAAATAGAATTTCCATGTGTTGAATATATGTCATTGGATAATTTTGTAAAAACATTGTAATATGAACATCACCCTCCGCAATCTCTCTATCGGCTATCGCCACGGCAAGAAGACGTATACCGTGATGCAGAATATAAATGCCGAGATAATGCCCGGCAGACTGACCTGTCTTATCGGTAGCAACGGTGCCGGCAAGTCTACCTTGCTTCGCACTATCTCTGCGTTCCAACCTAAACTGGCTGGCGAGATAATGATAGGCGAGAGGGAGATTGCGGAGTTTTCCCGAGAGGAACTGGCAAGGGTTATCGGTGTAGTACTGACGGAACGCCCACAGGTGCAGAACCTCACCGTCTTTCAGATGGCGGCGATGGGACGCAGTCCTTACACCGGCTTCTTCGGGCGATTGACCGAAGAGGATAATAAGATAGTGGATGAAAGTCTTGAGATGGTTGGCATCAGCCGTCTTGCCGACCGTATGGTGCATACGCTGAGCGACGGTGAGCGCCAGAAGATGATGACGGCAAAGGCTCTTGCCCAGCAGACAAGTATTATATATCTCGACGAACCGACGTCGTTTCTCGACTATGGCAGTAAGGTGGACACCCTGCAGATGCTCCACCGCCTGTGTCATGAAGAGGGAAAAACAATATTCCTTTCCACCCACGACCTTGAGCTTGCCCTTCAGATAGCCGACGAACTGTGGGTGATGATGCCCGACGGAGTAACAACCGGCACTCCTCGCTCTCTTGCTGCCGATGGCACATTGTCTCGCTTTATCGACAAACCGGGTTTAAGGTTTGATCCGGAGGCGATGGTGATTAAAATTATTTGATGCTGAAGGCAAATAACAAATTTTGCAAAAAATACTCTTTTCTTCCTTATGCTCCAAATGTTTTTCTCCTTATTGGTAGAGAGAAACTTGAAAAAAATGTTTTTTGATGATTTTACCCTCACACCCTCACACTTGCTGTCTAAATGCGTGTGTGTCAATAATATAGGTTGGTGAGGGGTATGGTGAGGGATAAATAATTACCCTCACCCCTCATAACCTTTAAAAAAAACAACATATACAACAGAAACAACTTGGGAACACTCTTCCCCTCCCCCGCCTCCCCCTCCGGGGGCGGAGCAGTTACTCTTATAACTCACTCACTAAATCAGAAACAACTTCTGTTATTAATGTCTTGTTTATCGAATAAATACTGATAAGTATGCAAGTCTTTATAGCAATCAAAGGTAACTGCTCCGCCCCCGGAAAAATCCGATTAAGCGAGA
>DBKQ01000032.1:15104-41949 GCA_002298545.1 Prevotella sp. UBA746 | reverse complement strand
TTCCAATATATAAGGTATAAAAAATAAATGCATTATCTTTGCATAAGATAAGCGGCATATCAAGATAAGCGGCATATCAAGACAAGCTGCACATCGTCAATAAAAAATATAGTTAGTATGAATGAGAATATAGAAGAAAGCAAGAAAAGAATAAACCCGTTTTTTGAACCCTACAAGACTCCACACGAAACCGTACCTTTCGACAAGATTAGACTCGAGGACTACGAGGAGGCTTTTATGGAGGGAATCAAGAGAGACGACGAACAAATAGAGAAGACGATAAACAACCCTGCCGAACCGACTTTCGACAACACTATCATTAATGTTGACGACGACAAGGACGGATATTACGACCTGCTGTCGAGGGTTTCTACCGTGTTCTTCAATCTGCTGAGCGCCGAGACGAACCAGGAGATGGACGACCTGGCACAAAAGATTCAGCCGATTCTGACGAAACATGCCAACGACGTCAGACTGAACAAAAAACTGTTTGAGAGAATAAAGGCGGTTCACGACAACCACAGGGAACTGACGCCAGAGGAACAGATGCTGCTCGACAACTGCTACGACGGATTCGTAAGAAGCGGTGCTCTGCTCGATGATGAGGGTAAGGAGAAGCTGCGCAAGCTGACAGAAGAGGCAAGCATGCTGTCGCTGACTTTCTCGCAGAACCTGCTGAAGGAGAACAAGGCGTTTGCTCTTGACATCACGGACGAGAAGGATCTCGACGGACTGCCCGACACGGCACGGGAAGCGGCTGCCGTTACGGCTAAGGAAAACGGCAAGGAGGGATGGTCGTTTACTCTCGACTTCCCAAGCTACAGTCCGTTTATGACCTACGCCAAGAACCGCGAACTGAGAAAGCAGATGTATATGGCACGCAACACCGTTTGCACTCACGACAACAAGGAGAACAATATTGAGATTTGCAAGAAGATTGTTAATCTAAGACGAGAGATTGCTCAGCTCCTTGGATACGACACTTACGCTGACTATGTATTGAAAAACCGCATGGCAAGTAATGCGAAAAACGTGTACAAGCTGCTCGACGACCTTATCGATGCCTATATGCCTACGGCTAAGGAGGAGGTGAAGGATATAGAGAAGATGGCGAAAGAAATGGAGGGCGAGGACTTTACCCTTGAGCCATGGGACTTCAGTTTCTACTCTCACAAGCTGCAAATGAAGCTATATAACCTTGATGCGGAGATGCTGCGCCCGTATTTTGAACTCAGCAAAGTGATAAAAGGCGTGTTCGGACTTGCCAACAAGCTATATGGCATTACTTTTAAGGAGAACAAGGATATTCCAGTATACCACCCCGATGTCAAGGCGTATGAGGTGTTCGATAAAGACGGCTCGTATCTTGCCGTGTTCTATGCCGACTTCCATCCGAGAAAGGGAAAACAGGGAGGCGCATGGATGACGGAATACCAAGGTCAATGGATCGACAAGAAGGGCGAAAACGTTAGACCGCACGTCAGCGTGGTGATGAATCTTACGAAACCTACCGAAGACAAACCGGCTCTGCTGACACTCGGCGAGGTGGAAACGTTCTTGCACGAATTCGGACACTCGCTGCACGGGATGTTTGCAAATACGAGGTTTGAAAGTCTTTCCGGAACAAACGTATGGTGGGACTTTGTGGAACTGCCTTCGCAGTTCATGGAGAACTACGCCGTGGAGAAGGAATTCCTGCGCACGTTTGCCTTCCACTACAAGACTGGCGAGCCAATACCCGACGAACTGATAGACAGGATTGTGAAAAGCCGCAACTTCATGGTTGCATACGGATGCATGAGACAGGTAAGCTTCGGTTTGCTCGACATGGCTTATTATACCAAGAAGGAACCATTTGAAGGCGACTTGATAAAATTCGAGAAGAAGGCATGGGAAAGGGCTATGGTTCTGAAGCAGTTGCCAAACACCTGCATGACCGTTCAGTTCAGTCATATCATGGCTGGCGGATATGCTGCCGGATACTACAGCTATAAATGGGCAGAGGTGCTCGACGCCGATGCCTTCAGCGTTTTCAAGAAAAACGGCATCTTCAACCAGCAGACGGCACAGAGCTTCCGCGACAATATCCTGTCGAAGGGAGGAACGGAACATCCGATGACTTTATACAAGAGATTCCGCGGCAGCGAACCTACTATTGACGCTCTGCTCGAAAGAAACGGAATAAAAAAAACAGTTTAATATGAATAACGACAAACAATTCAAGCTCGACCTGCGCTACCTGCGCATGGCACGGATATGGTCGGAAAACAGCTACTGCCGGAGAAGACAGGTGGGATGTCTTGTCGTGAAAGACAAGATGATTATCAGCGACGGATACAACGGTACGCCGAGCGGCTTCGAGAATGTATGCGAAGACGAGAACAACGTTACTCACCCTTACGTTCTTCATGCCGAGGCTAACGCCATAACGAAACTGGCAAGAAGCTCAAACAACAGCGACGGAGCAACATTGTATGTTACGGATTCTCCCTGCATCGAATGTTCAAAGCTTATAATACAGGCGGGGATAAAGCGCGTTGTGTATGCTAAAGAATACCGGCTGACCGACGGACTTGACTTGTTGAGAAGGGCTAACATTGAAGTGATACACATTAATCCGGATGAATATGAAACAAAATAAGCCAAACAGACTGACACCGCTTATCATGGCTATATGCACCATCGTAGGTATCGTCATAGGAACTTTTTATGCCAATCACTTTTCGGGCAACAGACTGAACATCATAAATTCTGGAAGTAACAGACTTAACAATCTTCTGCATATCATCGACGACCAGTATGTGGACAACGTGAATATCGACTCTCTTGTAGACATGGCGATTCCACAAATCCTCTCTGACCTCGACCCACACTCTGTATATATCAAGGCTGCCGATGCACAGAAAGCTGCCGATGACTTGAAGGCTTCGTTCTCGGGCATTGGAGTGGAATTCGTTATCAGACAAGACACGATACATGTTCAGAATGTTATAAAAAACGGACCGGCTCAACAGGCTGGTATCATTGCCGGCGACAAGATTGTGAATGTCGACGGGAAACCTTTTGTCGGAAAGGTTGTTACCAATGAAGAGGCTATGCGCCGACTTAAAGGTCCGAAGGGAACTAAAGTTAAAGTAGGCGTGATGAGATACGGCTCCAAGGACGTGAAGTATTTCACCATAACGAGAGCCGACATCCCACAGAAGAGTATTACTGCCGTATATATGCTCGACGAGAATACGGGATATATAAAGGTGAAGAACTTTGGAGAGAATACTTACGCCGAACTTCTCGTTGCACTTGCCGAACTCTCCCAGGAGGGCTTCAGCAATCTCGTAATCGACCTTAGAGACAATACCGGAGGATACCTGGAGTCGGCTGTGCAGATGATTAACGAGTTCTTGCCTAAGAACAAGCTGATCGTTTATACTCAAGGACGCAAGTCGCCTCGACAGGACTATAAGAGCGACGGCAGGGGCAGTTATCAGAACATACCGCTTGTGGTACTCATCAACGAGGCTTCGGCTTCGGCATCAGAGATATTCGCCGGAGCAATACAGGACAACGACCGCGGCACGATTATCGGAAGACGCTCTTTCGGAAAGGGTCTCGTACAGAAACAGATGGAATTCCCTGACGGAAGTCTTATACGCCTTACCGTAGCAAGATACTACACCCCGTCGGGTCGCTGCATCCAGAAGCCTTATACTGCCGGCGACAACGTGGATTACGAGGAAGACTTGCTGGCAAGATACCAGCACGGCGAATTCTTCTCGCAAGACAGCATTAAGCATACTGGTCCGGCTTATCATACCGGCATCGGACGAGTGGTTTACGGTGGCGGTGGCATCACTCCGGATATCTTCGTTCCTGAGGACACTATCGGAATGACGTCGTATTTCAAGGAGGCAAGCATGAGCGGACTGATTCTGCAATTTGCCTTCACATATACTGACGACAACCGCATCAAGCTGAATACGTATAAGGACATGATGGAACTTGCTAACTACCTGAAGAAGGAGAACACCGTAGACAAGTTTGCTACCTTCGCCAACAGGAACGGTTTGCAGCGACGCAACCTGATGATTAAGAAATCACACAGTCTGCTGGAGCGCTCCATCAACAGTAGGATTATTTACAACATGCTCGACGACAACGCATGGACTCAGTATATCAACCAGGACGACAAGGTTATCGACGCCGCGCTGAACGTGTTCCGCAATAATGCAGCCTTCCCTAAGAAACCGGCAAAGCCAGTAAAGAAGGGAAAACCGCAGAAGACGGCTGAAGTGAAAAGGGATTCGGTGAAGAAGGTTGGCGTGGAGAGAACTAACACTACGGACAAGTGTATATGCTGACGAAAAACGAATTAAGGAAAGAGGTGAGACTGCGCAAGAAGCAGTATTCCGCAAATGAGCTCAAGGACCTTTCGCTGTCTATCGTGCGAAAGCTCCTTGAGCTTTCTGCTGTAAAGGAAGCAAGAACAATAATGCTCTACTGTTCGCTTCCCGACGAAGTGTATACCATGGACTTAATCCACAAGCTGAAGGAAATGGGAAAAGAAATCGTGTTGCCTGTTGTAACAAGCGATACGGAAATGGAACTTAGGAAGTATGAAAGCGACAATGACTTGCATACCGGATATTATAACATTCCCGAGCCGTGCGGCAAGAGATTCAGCCAAACGGGAGATATCGACGTTGCTATTATCCCGGGAATGGGATTCGACAAAAAAGGAAACAGGATGGGACGCGGAAAGGGATATTACGACAGATTCCTGAACGGCATGAAGCATATATATAAAATAGGTATATGCTTTCCGTTCCAGATTTTCGATGCCATACCGGCAAACGAGAACGACATCCCAATGGACATCGTGATATATCAATAAATCCTTATATCGGCAATCACCATGCCGCCGACATAAGAGTTCAGTCGCTTTACGAGTTGCGACCTCATCATCGACAAGTCGCCACGCAACGCCGGATTGGTTATCTTAACAAAGAGTGTCTGGTTCTTGATAAACTTCTCTGCCGTATAATATGCAATGCCCTTCCCCACTACAGCATCCCAGGCATCAATCAGTCTGCGTTGCTGAAGTGGAGTCTCCAAACCACTTTCACGAAGATAGAGATTCAGAACATCCGACAAGTTCTTTACGTCACGTCTAAACATATATATTATATCATATATTTATAAAACACTACTACCAGATTATACTATAACCAAGCTATACTATCGATCCGTTGACAACCTCGAAAATCTTTGAGCTCGACTCTACAGACATAAGGATTTTGTCGAGATGGTCGCGATTGGTATCAGTAAGGAATATCTGTCCGAAAGAATCCCCCGACACAAGTTTCACTATCTGCTCCACCCTATTGGAATCAAGTTTGTCGAATACATCATCAAGAAGAAGTATCGGCTTCGTCATAGACGCAACATCACACAGATAGTTGAACTGGGCAAGTTTCAGGGCAATGACAAAGGTCTTGTTCTGTCCCTGACTCCCCTCACGCTTCATGGGATATCCAGCGAGCGTCATCTCCAAGTCATCCCTATGTACTCCATGCAAGGAATAGCCGACGGCACGGTCCTTATAACGGTCGCGACGAATAACATCGAGCAACGGACCACGCTGACAATGAGAGACATAATTCAATCCGACCTCCTCCTTACCACCGGAGATAACACTGTAATATTTCTGGAACAACGGAATGAGATGCTCTACAAATTCATTTCTTTTTCTATATATCAGCTCCCCCTCAAGAGCCATCTGCTCTTCCCATATATCAAGCAACGAAGCGTCTGGCTCCTCTTCCATTTTAAGAAGCGAATTGCGCTGCTGCAAAGCCTTACCATAACGCGTCAATGCCGCCAGATAACTGTTGTCGGTCTGGGAAATAACCATATCCATAAGCCTGCGCCGCTCATCACTTGCCCCCTCGATAAGATATGTGTCGGAAGGGGAAATGAGGATTAAAGGTATCAGACCAATATGCTCCGAGAGACGCTTATAGTCTTTTTTATTTCTACGGAAACGCTTTTTCACACCACGCTTCATTCCGCAATATATATTCTCTTCATCGCCGTTGGCGTCTACATAAGTTCCCTCGAGCACACAGAAATCTGCATCATGCTTGATAACCATCGAGTCGACAGAACAATTGGAACTCTTGCAGAACGACAGGTAGTATACGGCATCAAGGAAGTTCGTCTTACCCTCTCCGTTATGACCGATAAAACAGTTGATACCAGGACATAAATCAAGAGTAGACTCAGAGATATTCTTAAAACCGATAATTGACAATTTCTTCAGATACATTGCAAACAATCCTATTCCTTAATGCTTAAACAATTGCGATAACGATGCAAAGTTACGTGATTATACGACAATAAAGAAAAAAAACAGTCATAAATTTCAATATATGAGAATATTTACGTAATTTTGCCACGCTTAATTAAATTAGGAATAAAATAAATAAAAACATAAAATGGCAAATTCATCTGAAAAGAAGGGTGTAGTGAATGTTGACAGCGCCCTGAACAAGAATGAAGCTTTCTTCATGAAGAACAAGAAAGCTATCATCTACGGAATCCTAGCAGTAATTATCATTGTCGCTGGCGTATTGGCTTACAATACTTACGTTGCCGGTCCGAGAGAGGACGAGGCAAGTACTGCAATGGCTAAGGGACAGGAGTACTTCGCTAACCAGCAGTTTGACAAAGCACTCAATGGTGACGGTGCCGGATTCAAAGGCTTCAAGGCTATTGCATCTGACTACAGCAGCACTGATGCCGGAAATCTGGCTAACCTCTATGCCGGTCTTTGCTGCGCTAAGCAGGAGAAATGGAATGATGCAGTAAATTATCTTGAGGCTTACTCTACAGGCGACGACATGATGGTTAGTCCGATGGCTGTTGTTGCTCTCGGCGACGCTTATGCTCACCTCAACCAGCTCGACAAGGCTGTTGAGGCTTTCAAAAAGGCTGCCAAGATGGCTGACAGCAAGGCTGAGGACAACACAAACAACAGTGTTTCTCCTAACGCTCTTATTAAAGCCGGAGAAATTCTTGAGAGCCAGAACAAGAAAGATGACGCTCTGCAGATTTATCAGGACATCAAGAAGAAATACGTTAACTCGCCTATCTCACAGGAGATTGACAAATATATCGAACGAGCTTCTACAAAATAATGGCTACAAAATTACACAATCTCTCGGATTACGAGTTTGATAAAGTGCCTGACGCCAGCAACATGTGCTTCGGCATTGTCGTGGCTGAATGGAATCCGGAAATAACTGGAGCTCTGCTCGACGGATGTATGACGACGCTCGAGAAACATGGTGCACTGCCTGAGAATATTCATGTGAAGACGGTTCCTGGAAGTTTCGAACTCATTTACGGAGCACACCAGATGACATTGAACGGCGGATATGACGCCATTATAATTCTCGGAAGTGTTATAAAGGGTGAAACCCCACACTTCGACTATATCTGTCAAGGAGTAACTTACGGTATAGCAAGGCTTAACGCTAAAAGCGAAATTCCGGTAATCTACGGATTGCTGACAACTCTCGACTTGCAGCAAGCTAAGGACAGAAGCGGCGGAAAATACGGAAACAAGGGTGACGAATGTGCTGTCGATGCTATTAAGATGGCTAAATTCTAATTCTTCTCTGTTGCAATAAAAAAGCAAAATTTTAAATCAGTAATAGAATCATCTATAATTGGGGCGGACTTAACATTGAGTCCGCCCTTATTTATAGATAAGGAATTCCCGGATTTATTGTAAATGCACTTTCTTAGAAATTCTGATAAGTTAAAACAAAACATTAAATAAAAATAATATGTCTATGAAATTCATTTCCTGGAACGTTAACGGACTGAGGGCTTGCGTAGGAAAAGACTTCAGCGAAAGCTTCAAAAAACTTGACGCCGACTTCTTCTGTCTGCAAGAAACAAAAATGCAGGCAGGACAACTCGATCTTGAATTCGAGGGATATAAATCATACTGGAACTATGCCGAGAAAAAAGGATATTCCGGAACGGCTGTTTTCACAAAACATGAACCCTTGAATGTTACTTATGGCTTGGGAATCGAAGAGCACGACCACGAGGGACGAGTGATAACGCTCGAAATGGAAGACTTCTATCTCGTTACTGTATATACGCCTAATTCACAAGACGGACTGAGAAGACTGGAATACAGAATGAAATGGGAAGACGATTTCCTTGAATACATAAAGAAACTGGACGAGAATAAACCTGTTGTCGTTTGCGGTGACCTGAACGTGGCTCACGAGGAAATAGACCTGAAAAATCCTAAGACTAACCGCAAGAATGCCGGTTTCACCGACGAGGAGAGGGAGAAGATGACAACATGGCTCAACAGCGGATTCATCGACACTTTCAGATTCTTCTATCCTGACAAAAAGGATATTTACTCTTGGTGGTCGTACAGATTTAAAGCAAGGGAGAAAAATGCAGGATGGCGCATCGACTATTTCATCGTTTCTGAAAGACTAAAGGAAAGACTTGACGGGGCTGCCATACATACCGAAATATTCGGCTCCGACCACTGTCCCGTTGAACTTACACTGAAATAATAAGCAGAAGGAGAAACGGACTGAAAGCCCAACATCACCTACCCCAGGGTAGATATGGCGGAATTGATACGCCCTGTAAGGGCAAAAGCGTAAATACAATAATAATGCTTTTGCCCTTACAGGGCGACATTCTTATACCGTTTTACCTATGGCGTTGCCATAGGCTAAGTTTTTTTACCCTTACAGGGCGTATAGGGAAAATTGCAACCATACAGTTCGAAAAAATGCTGAAATTGGAGAATGTTATACTCCTTCATCATCGTCGTCAGCATTGGGATTGTCTGACGTACCAATGTCTTCGCCTTTCTTCATCGACAAGCTGCCTGAAGCGGAAAGCGTTAAGTTGATTGGAATAAAATCATCACTCAACTGGTCTGGACAACCGACACTCGCCACAAGAACAAGACAATTTGCCTCTACATGATCCACCGCAATTCCAAGAATTGTGGATTTTGAGAGATAGGAATTGTCTATGAATTGTGAGAAAGATTGCTTCGTAAACTCACGACGGAAAAACTCTGAACCGTCTGACGACTTTACTACAAGAGTTATCTTGTTTTCATAATACTTATTATTACTCTCGTCGGAAAACACAGGAGCAGAATCATCAACAACACGATTTATGGAAACCGTGAAACTCTTTCCTCCCCACTCCACTTTCTCAGAATGGCTATAGCCCTGCATCTTGACAGGACCTGACGGAGCCTTTACTACAGGTTTGGGGGCTATGATATCGTGAGTCTTCTTCTTTTCCTCGCAAGAGGAAAGCGCCAAAACTCCAAGCGCTATGAAAATAGAAGCGTAAATGCCTTTCATCTTATCTTTAATAATTGTTTTTTCATTGCAAAGGTATAGGAAATATGTATAAAACACGAACAAACAACCGACAAATCTTTCAGATTATATATTTTTGCATTACCTTTGCATTATAATTACATTATATTGATACATGATTATATGAATCGATTACTTATATATATAATAGGTATTATGTGCGTTCTTGCCTTTTCTTCGTGTTCCCACAAAAAAACAAAGGACAATGTTTCGGAAAAGGTTGACACTATACCTATGCTCGTTACACAGATACAAAAATGCTCTAAACTATATACTGCAGAATTTAAGGTTCATAAAATTATCACTCACGATGACCAGATAAGAGCGAAGGGTAAATTCCTACAGCACGACTTCGATGTGGCTATTCCTGTAGGAACAAGAAAGATTGCCATTCCTGTTGATGCAACAATAAAGGCTTATATCGACCTGGGAGAAATTACGGCAAGAGACATTAAGAAAAGCGGGAAGAAGATTGAAATCATCCTGCCGGAACCGAGAATACAGCTGACGGCAAGCAAGATAAACCATGGCGAGATAAAGAAATATGTTGCTCTCATGCGACAGGACTTTTCTGACGCTGAACTTGCAAACTATGAACAGCAGGGACGTGAGGCTATTATCAACGATATTCCGAAAATGGACATTACTGGTATGGCACGCGAAAGTGCAGCAAAAATCATCGTTCCCTTCCTTGCTGCATTGGGATATGACGAAAATGACATTACTGTAACTTTCAACAAGGATTTTACTGCTGCCGACATCATGAAGATGGTGGACCCGACGACTGTTATTGAGGGTAAATAAAAGGATAATGAAACTTAATGCATGAAGAGGATTAATATTACGAAACTGAACATCACCCTGTGGGGCATTATTGTCATCGTCGCTATTGTTTTAGCCTTTAGACTATGCAAGGCGACTGAAGGGAACAACATAAAAATCGGTGCCGACGACAAAATTGACGTGACGCCGACTATCATCACGTCGATGAAGGAAATAGGAGAATGGGAATTCCTGTCTATCGACGACGAGGAACTTGTTGACACTACAAGAAAGGGATTTCTAAGAGATGACAAACTGGTGAGAATTTACTACGGTAAACTTAGTCTCGGACTGAACATGCACAAGACTGGTCCTAAATGGGTGGAGAAAAGAGGTGACAGCACTATCGTAACGCTGCCGCCGATAGAACTTCTCGACAATAATTTTATTGACGAGGCACGAACAAAAGCTTTTATAGAAACAGGAGACTGGACTGATGCCGACAGGGAAAACATGTATCATACGGCTTATAACAAAATGCTACGACGATGTATGACAAAAGAAAATATCCAAACGGCACAGACTAATGCCGAACAGCAGTTCGGGAAGATGCTGAAGGCTCTCGGTGTGGAAAAATATACAATAAGATGGAACACAGAAAAATAATATCCATTACTAAAGAAACAAGAAACAAAATAACAAGAAACAAAATAACAAATAACAAATAACAAACAACAAAATAACGGAACAATAAAATAAGGATACAAACACAAACATACTATAATTATGAATGAACTAAATGATTTTTTCGTAACACTCAGCAGTTTTATATGGGGATGGCCAATGATTATCCTGCTGCTTGGAACGCATATTTTCCTGACCATACGACTGAGGTTTCCTCAACGCAAGCTATGGACAGCAATAAAGTTGTCGGTGAAAAAAGACAAAGACTCCAGTGGTGATGTGTCGCAATTCGGAGCTCTTGCTACGGCTCTTGCCGCTACTATCGGAACCGGAAACATTATCGGTGTGGCAACGGCTATTGCTCTCGGTGGACCGGGTGCAGTGTTATGGTGCTGGCTAACGGGATTCTTCGGTATATCTACAAAATACGCCGAAGGTTTGCTTGCAATAAAATACCGAATAAAGAGGAAAGACGGGAAACTCTATGGCGGACCGATGTATGCCCTGGAACGCGGATTGGGATGGAAAAAGATGGCAATCATGTTTGCCGTGTTCACAGCTATTGCTGCTTTCGGAATAGGAAATACAGTACAGGCAAACGCAATCTCAACACTTACATTCCAGAATTACGGAGTGTCGCCTGTCATTACAGGAGCTATTGTCTGTGCGCTTGCCGCTGCCGTAATTATCGGCGGAGTTAAAGGTATAGCCAGAGTATGCAGCATGTTCGTTCCGATTATGGCTCTGCTATACGTAATTGGCTGTATTATAATTCTTTTTATCAACTCAGAATACCTCATTCCGGCTGTAGAAACAATTTTCAAATCGGCATTCACCACAAGGTCGGCAAGCGGCGGATTCGTGGGGAGCACTATAATGCTTGCCGCACGCTATGGAATTGCCAGAGGTCTGTTCTCTAACGAGTCTGGTATGGGTTCGGCACCGATTGTTGCCTCTGCAGCACAGACAAGAAATCCCGTAAGGCAGGCATTGGTCTCTTCAACGGGAACTTTCTGGGACACGGTGGTTATATGTGCACTTACCGGACTTGTCATCGTGAGTAGTACCATTGCCTACCCGGATATCGACTACACCAACGGTGCTGCTCTGACACAAGTGTCGTTCGGCAAAATTCCATATATCGGCACGCCACTGCTTATATTCGGACTTCTTACCTTTACATTCAGTACGATACTTGGCTGGGAACTCTACGGCGAAAGGGCAATTGGATATCTGTGCGGCAGGAAACTTACGCTTACATATAGGATTATATACATCATTGCCATTTTTGTAGGTAGCGTGATAAATCTTGAACTTGTATGGAACATAGCCGACATAATGAATGCCTTGATGGCTATACCGAACTTGCTGTCACTTCTGTTCTTGAGTAACGTCATTGTACATGAAACAAGAAAGTATCTATGGAACAACAAGCTTGACGATGCTATGGAGGCAGAAGACGAGGAATAGTGTACAATATATAAAGACGGATAGTGTACAATATAAAGACGGAAAATATAGAATAAAAACGCAACATCTGTATTAGTAAAAGCATACAGATATTGCGTTTTTATTTACTGATGTTTAGAAATAGTATAAAACTCTTCAATACTATTTTTTCTTCAACACTACAACAGCATTGCCGCCCTTATCGCTGAGCGTCATTTTCTTGCCGCCATCGATGGTAAAATGCGAAGCCTTATCGAGAGCATCGAGCACCATTCGCTCAACCTTCATATCGGCACACATCATCCGCGTACTGCCAGTCTGACTAAAGTCTATCTCTCCCTTCTTTATATTGCCGCCAATACTACCTGTAAGCAGGTTGCATCCGGTATTTCCATAAAGACGGTTCTCGGCAGTCTTGAATCCGAGGAACGGCACATTCTCGCTATCTCCGGGCTTAACGGAATTTCCTTCAACCTCCACGATGTTCCATTCTCCATCAAGCGAAGCAACATCTGTTGCCGTTTTCGTTGAGCCGCATGAGCCCATGATGACTGCCGCTAAAGCAGCCACAAATACACTTTTCTTCATAATTTCGTTTAGGAATTATTTTCTTACTGATTATTATTTCTTACTTTTATTATAAATTACCTTGTCTCACCTTATCCGAGCTTTCCCTTATCTTTAGAATCATCGGGACAACCTCCTTATATATTTTAGTATCGCCGGCAATGTTTCTCATCAGCAATTCACAAGCCAAGGCACCCGTTTTATGCGACTGATCTTCTATCGACGAGAGTTTCGGAGTAACAAAAGCCGAAGCATCGGTATCCGTAAATCCTATTATTGCCACATCCTCCGGAATACGCAATCCGAGAGTCTTTATCGCATCGAAGGCGGCATAGGTAATGATGTCGTTAAAAGCGAGAATAGCATCAGGTCTGTTCTCTGAGGAGAGAAGTCGCAATGCCGTTTCGCGCGAACTCTCGAAATCTATCTTGTCACATATTATAATATCCCTGTCAATAGGAATCCTCGCCTGTTTCAATGCTTCCAGATAACCATGCTTGCGCCGCCTTACCATGTCGAGATGATTCGGACCGCCGATAAAAGCAACTCTTCGGCTGCCAGTTTCAAGAAGATGACGTGTTGCCTGCTCGGCTGCTTCGGCACCATTTGCCACGACTTGCGAGAAGAGTTCCGGCAAACACGTACGTGCAAAGAACACGAGCGGAATTCCCATTTTGTTTATTTCCTTGAAATGAGAATAATCTACAGTATCCTGCGAGAGACAGGCTATAATCCCTTCAACATGCATGTTTATAAAGTTGTCAATTGCCTTTTCTTCCTTCACGTAATTCTCATGACTGTTTATGGCAATAACCGAATATCCTTCCTGCGAAGCATAATCCTCTATTCCGTCGAGTACAGCAGAATAATAATGAGTGACAAGATTTGGCACCACCACTCCTATCACTTTTGGAGCCTCGCTCCTCAAACTTTGTGCAAAGGGGTTTGGCCTGTAATTAAGTTCTTTGGCAAGCTTCTGCACCCGCTCACGAAGTTCGTCGCCAACCTCATGACTGTTTCTGAGGGCACGCGACACGGTAGCGATGCTTACTCCAAGCTCTGCCGCCAAATCTTTTAATGACACTCTATGTTGTTTCATAATCCGTATACTGAATAGTTGCTAAATTAATATCTGCCGTTTGACATTATACTGCATGACAAATGGGGGATAATTCCCTTTAGATAAAAAATATTAGGTGTAATCGTTGCAAAATTAATAAATAAGTTTGATTTCGCAAACGTTTACGTATGTTTTTATGATAAAAAACAAACATACAAGCATAAAATAATCGTAACTTTGCAGCAGTGAATTCAATATGAGTAATGAATAGTTGATAATAAGTTAGTTAGAAAACAAAAAGTTGGACTGGCGGTGTTGGGAAACACCGCCGTTTTTTTTATTTCCGAAAAGCTAAATATAATACTCTGCCGAATCCACGAGTCCTGCCCTCAGTGCATATTTCGTTGCCTCATGAACATTGTTGACCCCGAGCTTACGGAAGATGTTCTTTCTGTGAGTATTTACAGTATGAAAACTCGAGATCCGCTTCTCGGCAATTTCCTTTGTCGTCATACCGCTGGCAATATCCCGTAGTATCTCCTTTTCAGTACGAGTAAGCTTCACCGTTTCTTCATTTTTCTCCTCCGGCATGATTAGCATTTCCGCCGTATGCTGACAGATGAAGCGTGTGCCCCTCAAGGCAGCGTTGACAGCAGCCTTTATCTCATAAAGCGGCGACTCCTTCAACACGATACTGAAGTTTTGCGACACTACTGCAATCTGTCTTACAAAGTCGCGACTCAGCTCTTCGCTGAAGAGCACCCACTTTGTATTTACGAAACGTTGGCTTAGAATCAGCAGTTCTTCCACATCATTTATATCAAACAACGTGTAGTCGATTATTACAACGACGGAATCTGATGTTTTCAGTCTTTCAATCAGCGAAGCCTTGTCAGCAATTCTATAGACACGAGCACCACTCAAAGTACTGCACACGCTGGCGAGTCCTTCGTAGGTTATATCCTGATTATCAGCTATTAGTATATCCAATTGTGTTTGCTTTTATTCTATTTATCCAAGTTTCCTATTTAATTCTGTATCCATACATTTAAATGGAGGCGACATCATCAGAGGAGCAGTTCCTCCCCCTCCAGTGAGCAACCTTCAAAGCCCATCTCCTTCGACCTCTCCTTGTCGTACACATAATATACGGCACGAGCAGTAGTACATACAACTCCCCTGGAGTTCTCAAGAGTCAAATCAATGGTTACGAGGTTGCGTTTCTGCTCTACGATATGTCCGCGGAGAGTAAGCTGCAAGTCTGTCGTCTTCACGGGCTTATGGTATCTAACCTCCAACTTAGTAGTAACCCCTATTGCCTGAAGCTTTCTGAATACCACCCACGCAGCCGTTTCGTCAAGCAGTGTGCTCTGTATTCCGCCATGCAGTGTATCCACCCATCCCTGGTATGCAGGTTGCGGTTTCCAGAAACTTACCACATCGTCTCCTTCTTCATAGAATGTCATGTGCACTCCAACGGGATTTCCCTCGCAACAGCCAAAGCAGTTATAGCCTTCTTTGCCGACAAAAGGATTTGAAATTTTTCTCATAATCGTAATACTGTTATATAACGATAGCAAAATTAGACATTTTTGTTTTAACTTCAAAGGATAAGCTATAAAAATTTTACTTTTTCATTTTCCCGTCAGCTAAAGTTTCCGACATAAGGATTACACAGTTTTGATTAATTTAAGTTTCAGATTTAGTTCAGTGGATTAAGTGTATGAATAAATTGTAACAGAAATGAAATATCTGTTTAAACCGCTTGTAATATGCCTGACTTACCTTTGCAGCGGAAAATTCAGAAAACAACAAAACAATTACATTCATTATGGAATCAATCTATTTTATAATTGTCGCTTTCCTGCTCTTGCTTGCAGTTTTCGACTTATTCGTGGGAGTCAGCAATGATGCTGTAAACTTCCTGCAGTCTGCCATCGGAGCTAAAGTGGCTAAATTCCGCACGGTGCTCATTATCGCCTCTATGGGTGTGCTCATCGGAGCTGTGATGAGTGCGGGAATGATGGACGTGGCGAGACACGGCATCATGCACCCGGCGAACTACTCTTTTGCTGAGGTCATGACGATTTTTCTTGCGGTCATGGTAACGGATGTCGTCATTCTCGACATATTCAACTCGCTCGGAATGCCTACCTCTACTACCGTCTCGCTGGTCTTTGAGTTGCTCGGTGCCACGTTTATCCTGGCTCTTTTCAAGATGAACGCCGACCCGTCGCTCGGCTTTACCGACCTGCTCAACAGTAGCAAGGCACTGAGCGTAATCATCGCCATCTTCGTGTCGGTGGCTATAGCCTTCTTCTTCGGAACGATAGTGATGTGGCTGTCGCGCCTGGTCTTCACATTCAACTACACCAAGCACCTGCGCTACTCCATCGCCATTTTCGGCGGCATAGCCTTCACGGCTCTTGCTTACTTCATCTTCATCAAGGGACTCGGAGGTTCACCTTTTATCGGCGACGACATAAAGGATTTCATTAAAGGGAACACACCGATGCTGCTGCTTATCGTATTCGTGGCTTCAACCATCCTCAACGAGATTCTTTATCTCTTCCACATCAACGTGTTCAAGATTATCGTTCTGCTCGGTACCTTCGCCCTTGCTATGGCATTTGCCGGCAACGACCTCGTAAACTTTATCGGTGTGCCGCTCGCCGGTCTTGACTCCCTACAGGATTATCTCGCCAACGGCAACGGCAACTACAACGGCTATATGATGACCTCGCTGATGACCTCAGCCAAGAGTCCGCTGATTTACCTGCTTATTGCCGGCATTATCATGATTACGGCAATGGCTACATCCAAAAAGGCTCAAAACGTGGTTAAGACGAGCGTTGACCTTAGCCGACAGGATGAGGGCGACGAGATGTTCGGATCGTCTAAGGTGGCTCGCTCCATCGTGCGTGCCGTTCAGGATATGGGTAACGGACTGGCTCAAATCATGCCTAAGTCTTCATCTAAATGGATTGACAAGAGATTTAACAAGGAGGAGGCTATTATTGCCAACGGTGCCGCCTTCGACGAGGTTCGCGCTGCCGTAAACCTGGTTCTTGCCGCTATGCTTATAATTATCGGTACGAACTATAAACTGCCTCTCTCTACTACCTACGTTACCTTTATGGTGGCTATGGGTTCATCGCTCGCCGACAAGGCTTGGAGCCGCGACAGTGCCGTGTTCCGTGTAACGGGAGTGCTGTCGGTAATCGGTGGATGGTTCGTTACTGCCGGCGTTGCCTTCGCTGCCTGTGCACTGGTTTGCACGATGATGCACTTCGGCGGTTTCCCGATCATGATTGCCTTTATGGTACTCGACATCTATCTGCTCTGGCGCAGCGGAAGGGCTTACAAGAAGAAACAGGCTAATGAAAGTAAGGATGACGTGTTCCAGCTTATGATGCGCACACGCGACAAGGATATTGTTTGGGACTTGCTCCGCAAACATGTAGGGCGCACGCAAAGCTTCGTTACAAGGTTCACTATAGATGAGTTCAACAAGATTATCGACGGTCTTACGGGCAACAACCTCAAGGAGCTGCGCTCTGCCTACCGCGAAATCAACAACGAGCGCGACACGCTGAAGAAGATTCGCCGACAGGAATTCCTTGCCATGCGCCGCATTCCTCAGAACATCGCCCTTGAAAGGAACACATGGTTCCACGTGGGCTCCAACTGCAACCAGCAGTATATGTACTGTCTGCGACGTATGCTCGACCCTATCAAGGAACACGTTGACAACAATTTCCAGCCGATGCCGGAATCTTATATAAATGAATTCGAGAATGTGCGCCGACAGATGAACGAACTGATGAGCCATACGGAACAGATGATTTCCACCAACCGCTACGACCTCTACCGCGAGACGCTTACCATCTCCGACGAATGCAAGGACGACCTCTCGGCTCTGCGCCTGCGCCACATCAACCGCATGCAGCAGGACAGCAACGCCGCACAGAACCTGAAGATTTCTATCCTCTACCTGAACATCCTTCAGGAGAGTCAGGAGCTTATCAGCATCATGCGCCATCAGCTTCGCGCCGCCCGCAAGTTTATCGATGAGGATGCGGAAGTATAAAACAATCAATTATTTAGGTGTAGCATAGAATACACTGTCTACACTCATAAACCCTTCGCCGTAAATCTCTGATGCACACAAACATCAGACGGCGAAGGATTTTTTTTTGCACTTTCGCAAGGTGCTTAATGAAACATGAAACAATGTAACAATGTAACATTTTGTATTCGAATGAGGAATTGACGATGTCAAGACACAGAATCTTACAGTCGGAATTATCAGCTAAAGCCCCCTCCAAGGATATAAAAAAACTAAAATACTCTGAATTGTTTCTTTTTTTATAACGGATTATAATAACTTTGCAAAAAATTGACTTATAATATATAATAATGAAATATGCTATAATAGCTGCGGGTGAAGGCTCTAGACTCGCTAAGGAGGGTATTGAGGCGCCTAAACCGCTTGTTAAGATAAACGGAGAATGCCTTATCGACAGACTTATTGACATCTTTATGCAAAACGAGGCTGAGGAAATTATCGTCATCTGCAACAGCATGACGACTCTCGTCAGTCAGCATCTCGCCCATCTGCAGGAAGACGGACTTAGAGGCAGACGAATACCGCTGCGCTTCTTGGTGAAGACAACGCCAAGCTCTATGCACAGCATGTTTGAAATCAGCAAATACCTCGAAGGCTCTACGTTCTGCCTTACCACCGTGGACACTATCTTCCGCAAAGAGGAGTTCAAAAATTACATCGATGAACTGAAACGACTGGTGGAAAGCGGTGAGGACGACGGACTGATGGCAGTTACCGACTATATCGACGACGAAAAACCGCTCTATATCTCTACCGACAATGAGATGAAGATTACTGGTTTTCATGACTCTCAAAACGGATGCTCTCTCATCTCGGGCGGCATCTACGGTCTGTCCGGCAAATCCATCGCCACTCTAAGGAAATGCGTGGAGCGAGGCGAAAGCCGCATGAGGAATTTCCAAAGAGCTCTCGTGAAAGACGGTATGAAACTCAAGGCTTATAAATTCTCCAAGATTCTCGACATCGACCACAAGGAAGACATTAATAAGGCGGAGGCTTTTCTGAGGGGAAAATAATGGTTGGAAAGAAAATAATTGCCGTCTACCGGGCTGAACGCTTCTCGCCGAACTCCGTTGACAGAGACCGCGCGATAATGGAAAGTACTGCGGCTCTCATCGGCTGCACCTCCTTTATCAGAGAAGAGGAACTGACAACAAACACGGCGTTGATTGAAGATGCCGATCTTATCCTCTCCATGGCGAGGGGAAAGGAGGCTCTGAGGATTTTGGCGGATGCCGAAAGCCACGCTCTGGTAATTAACAGTGCCACGGCTATTGCCCGCAGTTCGCGAAGCCACATCGACTCGCTGATGAGAGACAACAATATCCCGGCTGCCCCACTGCAAGGCGATTCGGGATGGTGGATAAAGCGCGGCGACGAAGCGGCACAGGAGAAGGGCGACGTACGGTTTGCTGCCGACGACAACGAAAAGGCAATGATAATCGGCGAGTTCAGGAAAAGGGGAATAAGCAACCTCGTAGTAACGGCACACGTAGTAGGAGACCTCGTGAAATTCTATGGCGTGGCAGAAACTGAGTTCTTCTTCACCTGCTACCCTACCGACGGCTCGTTTTCTAAATTCGGCGACGAGAAGATTAACGGGAAGCCACTGCATACAAGATTTGATATGGAGCGACTGCATGCTGACGCCACGAAGCTCGCCCGTCTTACTGGAATTCTTGTCTACGGAGGCGACTGTATAGTGCGCCGCGACGGGTCATACGCTATAATCGACTTCAACGACTGGCCAAGCTTCTCCGTCTGCCGCAACCAAGCAGCTGAGGCTATAGCCGGACTTATTAATAATAAGGAATATTAAACAGGAAGTATTAATAGGAATATTGATAGGAGTATTAAGATAAAAATTTAATAGGAATATTAATAACGGATATTAATACGGAACATTAAATAAGAACTAAAAAAACAAACAATATGGCAACTTTTAAGGAGATGCTTCGTGCATCAATGAAATCTAAGGATACTGAAGAATGGCTTGACGTACATTTCACCCGACCGATAGGACTGGTCTTTACGCTCCTGTGGCGGCGCCTCGGCGTCCACCCTACAGTCATTACCATACTCGGAATGATTCTCGGTGCCGCTGCCGGATGGATGTTCTGGCATACGGAGCTCTCGTATAATATCTGGGGAATTATCCTCATGATGTTCTCTAACTTCTGCGACTCTACCGACGGACAGCTCGCCCGTCTGACGGGAAAGAAGACTCTCGTGGGAAGGGTGCTCGACGGCTTCTCTGCCGACGTTACTTTCTTCTGCGTCTACGTGGCACTGGCTCTCAGAATGATGGAGCAGCCTATGCCCGGAACCGACATGACTTGGGGCATCTGGATTTGGGTCTTGGCGTTCATGGCTGGAATAATGAGCCACTCGCCACAGTGCCTGCTCTCCGACTATTACCGTCAGATCCACCTCTTCTTCCTGCTCGGCAAAGACGGCAGCGAACTCGACAAATCGGAGGAACAATGGAAAATCTTCAAGTCGCTGCCCAAGTCTTCTCTCTTCTTCCGCCTGTTCTATTATAACTACGCTAAATACTGCGCCACCCAGGAGCGCCGCTCCAAGCATTTCCAATGGATGATGCACGTGGCGGAACGCGAATACGGAGGACCGCTGAACATGCCTGCCGACCTGAGAGAGGAATTCCTTGCCGGCAGTCGTCCGCTGATGAAATATACCAATCTGCTCACGTTCAACATGCGTGCCATAGCTCTATACATTGCTTGTGTAATTAACATGCCGTGGCTCTATCTGCTCTTTGAAATCGTCGTGATGAACATCATGTACATCTACATGCACCACGAGCACGAAAAGCTCTGCGCACGCATCATGGCGAAAATGGAAGAAAGGAAGGCAGCATGACTAAAGGATTGATTTTCGACTACGGAGGGACTCTCGATACCGGAGGGTGCCACTGGGGAATGGTTCTCTGGCACGCCTACGAGCGCAACAAGGTTCCCGTCAGCGAGGAACTCTTCAGGAATGCCTACGTCTACGGCGAGCGCACCCTGGCAACTAACCGTATCATAATGCCCGGCTCTACCTTCCGCGACACGCTGTCGGAAAAGATTCGCCTGCAGCTGGAATGGCTCGAAAGCAACGGTGGTCTCGACAAAGCGGAAACTTACCGCGAGAGTATTCTTGACGACGTATATTCGCTGGCTAAACGAACTACGGAAGAGTCGGTTAAAGTGTTGAGGGTTCTCGCCGAAAACCACCCTATCGTGCTGGTAAGCAACTTCTACGGAAACATAAAGACCGTATTGAGAGAATTCTCCTTCGACGGAATTTTCACTGACATCATCGAATCTGCCGTTGTCGGAATAAGAAAGCCTGACCCGAGAATCTTTCAACTCGGAGTGGAACACCTCGCCATGCAGCCAGAGGATGTAACGGTTGTCGGCGACAGCTATACGAAGGACATCATACCGGCACACTCCATCGGCTGCCACACCGTATGGATTAAAGGTGAGGGATGGACTGAAGAAAATATCGAAAATCCTGTCGCCAACGAGATTATCTCGAACCTGACGGAGTTAATTAAATGACAAGACTCAAGTTTCTCTTTTTCCTGCTGATGCTTACAGCTATCAGCATCGACGCACAAACAATTTCGGGGGTCATTGTTGACGAGGCGACCGGCGACAGCATTCCGTCGGTCTCTATCCAATACAAAGGCCACGACATGGCGTATGCAAGCAATTCTGACGGTCTGTTTTCCATAGAGCGCCATAATGGATGGTACGCCACGTTCAGTGCCGTGGGCTACCACCCCCTGCGCATCCTCATCGACGCCAACACGCCAAGCCACATGCGCATCACGCTGAAAAGCGACACGAGGAGTCTCTCGGGCGTTACGGTGAAGGCAAGGAAGGAGAAATACCGCCGAAAGGACAACCCTGCCGTGGAACTGATGCGGAGGGTCATTGCGGCTAAGAAGAAGACCGACATCGAGAACCACGACTTCTACGAGTTTGACAAATACCAGAAGCTTACTGTCGCCATCAACGACATTACGGCGAAGGATCTTGAGTCGAGCCGCTTCACGAAGTCACGGTGGATGCTCAACCAGGTGGAGAACTGCATGTACACCAACAAGCTGATTCTCCCGATTATGGTAGACGAGACACTCAGCAAACATATCTTCAGAAAGAATCCGCACAAGGAGAAAACGATAATCAACGGACAGCATACTGAGGGCATAAACAAATTCATACAGTCGGGAGAACTCGTCGGAACGGTGATGAAAGACGTGTTCAGCAACGTCGACATCTACGACGACCAGATAAGACTCCTGCAGACACGCTTTACGAGTCCTATCGGTAAGGACGCCATTCAGTTCTACCGCTTCTATATCGTAGACACGGTAAAGGTGGAGCGCGACTCCTGCTACCATCTTCAGTTCATGCCCAACAACCAACAGGACTTCGGGTTCCGCGGCGAACTGTGGATAGTAAAGGACTCCACACTGCACGTGAAATTCTGCCACCTGCAGCTGCCGCTGAAGTCGGGAGTGAACTTCGTAGACAACATGCAGATTCTGCAGGCATACACTAAGCTCGACAACGGCGAATGGGTGCTTACGCAAGACGACATGGTGGCGGAACTCTCGCTGCTGAGCATTCTCACTAAGGCTCTCGTCGTGCGCAACACGAGAATGACGGGGTACTCCTTCTCTTCCCTCCCCGACAGGCTCTTCAAGGGGAAGATGAACGAGGTCATCGTGCCCGACGCTAAAATCCGCAGCCGCATGTACTGGCAGCAGAACCGCCTCGTTCCGCTGACTCGCTCTGAAGCCAGAATGCCTGAATTCCTGCACGACATGGAAAGTGCACGGAATTTCAAGTATGTCATCTACGGACTGAAAATCCTTATCGAGAACTTTGCCGAAACGGGCTCGAAGAAACACCCGAGCAAGTTCGATATCGGACCAATCAACACGATGGTTACGAGCAACTTCGTCGACGGCACCAGAACAAGAATCAGCGGACAGACAACGGCTAACCTCAACCCGAACTTTTTCTTTAAAGGATACTATGCTCACGGATGGGACAGCAGGAAAAACTACTATAACGCCGAACTCACCTACTCGCTGAACCGAAAGCAGTATCTGCCACACGAATACCCGAGACGAACCGTCACACTGTCGTCGTCATACGACGTGTCGTCGCCTGCCGACAAATTCCTTATAACCGACAAAGACAATGTCTTTACATCGTTTAAATGGGCTAAGGTCGACAAGATGATGTTCTACAACCGACAGCAGATGGCACTTGAATATGAATGGTACGGCGGACTGAAAACGGCTCTGAAGGTTAAGGCTGAGGAGAACGAGGCTTGCGGAAACCTACACTTCAACACTCTCTCGCAGAAAATAAGAACCACCGAACTCTCGCTGCAGCTGCGCTTCGCTCCGGGAGAAACACTCATCAACTCTAAGCAGAGAAGAATTGCCATCAACAGGGAGGCGCCTATCCTATCGCTCACCTACTCTGCCGGAGTGAAAGGAGTGCTTGGCGGCGAATATTCATACAACTTCACTGAAGCTACATTCTACAAGAGATTCTTCCTCAACAGCTGGGGCGACCTTAACCTCGACCTGCGCGCCGGAGCTCAATGGAACAAGGTGCCCTACCCGCTACTCGTCATGCCGGCAGTAAACCTCTCGTATCTCGTACAAGACGGCACGTTCAACCTTATTAATAATATGGAGTTCCTCAACGACCGCTACGCCAGCATCGACATGTGGTGGAACATGAACGGAAAAATCTTCAACCGCATACCGCTACTGAAAAAACTCAAATGGCGAGAGTACATCGGCGTGAAATGCCTCTGGGGCGACCTGACGAGCAAGAACAACCCGCTACTCGACAAAAACAAGGACGACCAGACACTGATGCCATTCCCCGAAGGCTCATATCCGATGGACACACACAAGCCTTATGTGGAAGTCGCTGCAGGTGTTACAAATATTCTTAAATTCCTTAGCGTGCAGTATGTCAGAAGACTTACCTACAATGACTTGCCCACTGCCCACAAGCATGGAATAAGATTCAGATTTATGTTCAGATTTTAAATTTCAAGATATATGCCACAACATAAGACAAGCGAAAGGATAAAGGAAAGGACAAAATATAAATTGCCTAAGCTTTACAAGGTTATTATATTCAACGACGACATCACTACAATGGACTTCGTTGTGATGATCCTCAGAAAAGTATTCCACAAAAACGAAGTGGAAGCCGAAAAGCTGATGCTCTACGTGCACAACAACGGACAGGCTGTTGTGGGAATTTATACCTACGACATTGCCAAGACGAAGGTGGGACAGACTACAATGATGGCACAGGAAAAGGGCTATCCGCTGCATCTTATTTATCAACCGGAATAAGGAAGCGACAGCTACGCTACTCTTTTCGGAATTATAAACATTAAAAAGAACAAGGAGGTTAACATAATGGAAAACTCAGGAAGCATGGACAACGCCATGCAAACTGCCATCAATCTGGTTAGCAAGATGCATCATGAATTCTTGATGCCCGAACATCTGTTGTATGGCCTCATACAGCAAGAGGAATTTAAAGCCGCACTATGGCAAATCGACGTCAACGACGAGGAGATAAAAGATGAACTTAAAGAATGGCTCGACGTTCAGGAATGTGTTACGGTAGGCCGAACCATTCCAACACCGTCGATGCAATTCACTGAAATCATCAAGAATGCTCTCACTCTCGCGGTAAAGAAAAACGCAAGATTCGTCGACGTCAGAGAATACTCCGAGGCTATCCTCATGCTGCAGGATTCTATGGCGGCATACGTTCTTGGCAGCAAAATAGAAGGCTACGAGGAGCAGTTCCTTAACACGCTTGAAACTCTATACAGCGAAAGGAACATGGAGGAATATGAGAACGAGGGACCTATGGGAGCCGCCGTTCAACCGGACAGCTGGAAATCTCTCGTTACCGACATTTCCAAGGAGGCTGAAACGCACACTCCTCTTATCGGCAGGGAGAAGGAACTCGACAGAACGATTCAGATTCTCTGCCGTATGGAGAAGAACAACCCCCTGCACGTCGGCGACCCCGGAGTAGGGAAAACGGCGATAATCTACGGACTTGCCAACAGGATTAACAACAACGACGTGCCGCCAAGACTACAGGGATGCAGAATCTATGGCGTGGAAATGGGACAGCTTCTTGCCGGGGCTCAATACCGCGGCGACTTCGAGAAGAGGATTAAGATCGTGCTCGACGGGGCGGCTAAGGAGAATGCCATAATCTATCTCGACGAAATACACAACATCATCGGGGCTGGCAGGGGCAGCGACGGAGGACCCGACGCTTCTAACATCCTCAAACCGTATCTTGAATCGGGAAGGATAAAATTCATCGGGGCTACGACACACGAGGAATACAACCGCAAGATGGCTAATGACCACAGTATTACGAGACGATTCCAGATGATCGACATTAAGGAACCGACAGTCGACGAGGCTATAAAGATTATCATCGGACTGCAGCCTTCTTTTCAGACTTTCCATAATGTGGTCTACCGGAAAGACACCCTGGAATACGCCGTAAGGGCAAGTGCAAGACACATCACCGACCGACGGCTCCCCGACAAGGCTATCGACATTATCGACGAGGCGGGTGCCATGCTCGAGGTGCATCCGCTGAACCGCAGCCGACAGTATGTTACCAAGGCTCACATCGACGAGATTCTAACCAAGGTGTGCAAGATTCAGGCTAATGCTCTGAAGGACAGCGACAACACGCAACTGGAATTCCTGCGACAGAATATTCTCGACAAGATTTACGGACAGGACAAGGCGGTCGACGAGGTTACAGATGCCGTGATGATGGCTAAGGCAGGACTGAACGACGACAACAAGCCTCTTGCCTCACTGCTCTTCGTCGGTCCTACGGGTGTAGGAAAAACCGAGGTTGCCCGTGTCTTGGCTAAAGAACTCGGGGTGGAACTCGTACGCTTCGACATGTCGGAATATACAGAGAAGCACGCCGTGGCAAAACTTATCGGTTCGCCGGCTGGATACGTGGGCTACGAGGATGGCGGACTGCTCATCGACGCCATCCGTAACACACCTAACTGCGTTCTGCTGCTCGACGAGATAGAGAAGGCCCACAGCGACATCTACAACATCCTGCTTCAGGTGATGGACTATGCCAAGCTGACCGACAACCACGGACAGAAGGCTGACTTCCGCAACGTGCTCCTCATCATGACTTCTAATGCCGGCGCTCAGTATGCCTCGCAGGCAAGTATCGGTTTCGGCGGAGGAGTGTCGAAGGGCGAGGCAATGATGAAACAGGTGAAGAAGACTTTCAAGCCGGAATTCATCAACCGTCTCTCCAACATCGTGGTGTTCAACGACATGGACGAGAAGATGGCTTCCCTTATTCTAAAGAAGAAACTCGGGGAGCTATACCTTAAGCTCAAACAGAAGGCTGTCTGCGCCACTGCCTCCGACGAGGCTCTCGCCTATCTGCTGAAGCGCGGCTTCACGAAGGAATATGGTGCAAGGGAGATGGACCGCATCATTTCCCACGAAGTAAAGCCCCTGTTCATGCGCGAGATTCTCTTCGGCAAACTGAAAAAGGGCGGCAACGCCACTATCGAGCTTAAAGACGGGAAACTGCTTCTGGATTAGGGATGAGAGAGGAGAGATTAGGGATTATTTCTCCCATCTCTCCCAGTTCTCCCATTTTTCCATCT
>DBKQ01000032.1:0-15027 GCA_002298545.1 Prevotella sp. UBA746 | reverse complement strand
CTTTCAATTTTTCCATCTTTCAATTTTTCCAGTTCTCCCAGTAAAACAAAAGACTATGATTTTCCAACTCTCCAAAGCCCTCACCTTCCCCGACCCTCGCCTTGGCGACCCCGACGGACTCTTTGCCGTAGGCGGCGACCTCAGCATCGACCGTCTGCTGCTTGCCTATAGCAACGGCATCTTCCCATGGTACAGTTTTCGCGACCAGAAAGAAATCCTGTGGTACTGCCCAATGCAGCGCTTCGTTATCTTTCCCGACAAAATCCACGTCAGCCACTCCATGCGCACGCTTATCAACAAACAGGAATACAGCGTGAGCATAAACCGCGACTTCAGCGGAGTTATCCACAACTGCAGCCGTCTGCGCTACAACGAGGATGGAGCATGGCTCGGCAAGGACATGATTCGAGCTTACACCGAACTGCATCGCCAGGGCTTTGCAGCGAGCGTTGAGGTATGGAACAAAGAGGGGGAGCTCGTCGGCGGACTGTATGGCGTAACCATCGGTTCTGCCTTTTTCGGCGAGAGCATGTTCTCTCTCGTCCCGTCAGCCTCCAAGCTCGCCCTTATCTTCCTCGCCCACACAATGCAGCAGAACGGCGGCATACTCATCGACTGCCAACTCGAAACACCACATCTCAAAAGCATGGGCGGCGAATATATATCCTACGACAGATATATGGAAATATTGAAAAATTGAAAGATTGAAAGATTGAAAGATTGAAAAATTCCTAATTCCTAATTAATGGAAGGTGCTTAATGTAACATGTAACAATGTAACATTGTAACAAATTATGGAATTATGAAAATTATGTAACTGAACTTTCTGCTTTATGTCTTCCCCTCCCCCGCCTCCCCCTCAGGGGGCGGGGGAGGGGAAGACATATCCGAACTTTAATTATGGAATTATGAATTCAATTTTCTCCATCTCGTTTTGTCCACCTTTTCAATCCACCTTTGGCTGCGCCATCTCGACAGGATAACTCTGAGGGTGACGGCAGGACAGAAACCTCCCTTAACGGTCTTCAGCTCCTCCATGGTGAAGACAGGCGACAGGCGGTCGAAGACATTCGTGTTGCACCCCCTACGCTGCTGTTCATTCAAAGAGTCCTCATACTGGCTGGAGAGTTCTTCACCAAAATTCTTCATCTGTCCGTCGAGAGTAAGCTCCGCAACCTTCAGCGCAAAGTCCACGGTCTGTTTCGACTCCCTCTCGTCGTCACTTAGCAGATGGCACACCACTCCGGCACGGAAACCGATAACGGCAGCACGCTTGCGGTAAGTGTCCTTCACATGGTCTATGGCCTTAGCCGCCTCCAGTCGTTTCTCCTCCACCCATCCGGCGATAGCCTTTCTCAGTCGGGGCACGTCGACAAGTCCCGTCTGCAAGCGCAACTTTGTCACGCCCTCGTCAATCATCTGTTCGTCTACGGGCGAGCGTCGGCGGTAATGCGGCATCGGGGCAAAGGAATTGTCGGGCATGTCAGCCACGATAATTCTCGACGAGAGTCCGTTCTCCACATTGTCGGAGCGGAAGCAGCGGCGCATGGCACCATACGTGCCCAGCATGGTCCAGTTGTACGCCACGTTAACCACTCCGCTCTCCGCCTGGTCGGAGTTATAGTCCTGTCCCCATTCGCCATTGTCGAAGGCAAGTCGGTAGATGTCGTATTTCGACGACCACGATCCGGCACCGTTCGTCTTGCGCAGCGTGTCGAGCTCCTCACAGAAAGAGTAGATAGTATGTCCGCGCGAATTCTTCAGTCTTTTGAGTAGCGTAGAGCAGCTCACGGTAACGGGCACTGCCCTGATAAGCACCTGCGGGTCGTCGGGAGCCTTCTCGTTAGCCTTTCTGCCCTTGCGCTTAGCCTTCCATTCGTCCTCCCTCTTGCGTGCCTCAGCGTCCTCGCGGTCCATCTGTCTTTTCCACAGATCCACCACCTTCTTGCACACGCTCTTTCCCGACGCCTGTTCGCCGAGTATCATCGACATCATCGACAGGCGGTGTCTTGCTCCATCACAGTATTCCGCCTCCACTCCGTCGGCATAGGCAGCGGCAATGGGGAGCACGGCGGCAATTACGGGCCATTGCATATTCTTAGGCACTCCCTGCAGCGATGCCTTCAGCGCTGGCGGCAGTTTCCTCATATTAAACGTCTGCTTTTCGGGAGTCGTTTTCTTGTCGTCCACTTCCTCCATCTCCTCCTCTGCCGCAGTTTCCATATCCTCCTTTGCCTTTTTTATAGCCATGCTGAGAGTCTTCGTTATTCCCTTGGGCTGTTCTCTACAGGCTGACGCCACAATGGATTGCATCTCCTGCCGTGGGAGTCCGCAGTCGGGCAATACGGCGAGCAGTCGTTCCTCACTGTTGTCGCAGATGGCTCTCATGGCGGCAGCAAGCTGATACAGGCGCATGTTGCGCTCCCCTTCCACCGGTTCGCCACCCGTCAAGCTGAACCACTGGCGGATGATGGAGGAATAGGGAATGGAACGGAAGGAGCCCTCGGTACAGCCCCCCTCAATCCCCCCAAGGGGGGAAGAAGTGAGCGATGGAGTTGCTGCGGAGCCCCCCTCAGTCCCCCCAAGGGGGGAAGACGTGAGGAATGGAGTTGCTATGGTTCGCTGCGTCTCTCCCCCTTGGGGGAGTTGGAGGGGGCTGTAGGGCTCTGAGGGGGCACTAAACACCTCATCATCCAGAA
Organism: Prevotella sp. UBA746; assembly: GCA_002298545.1. Taxonomy (GTDB): domain Bacteria; phylum Bacteroidota; class Bacteroidia; order Bacteroidales; family Bacteroidaceae; genus Prevotella. The sequence continues at coordinate 12,328 of DBKQ01000032.1, read as the reverse complement.
AGAGCAGATCCTCTTCCGTTGCACCGGTAGTGAAGAACACCCTTGTAAGGTCTTTTGCCCCGCGGTCGAATTCCACTCCGAGCAACCGGCTTGCCCACACGAGGTTCTCCTCGTTCGACATCTCCTGTCGGCGACGGAAGACGATATGGAAACCCTTGTTCACGCTTCGCTCCAGCATCAGCAGTCCCAGTTCCTTCTTCTTCCCTATAACCATCCCCGGCACCAGTTGCATCAGTTCCTCGTATCCCGGTTTCGAAGGGTCGAAGTCCACGTCCATGCCCACGGTGTTGCTTGGCATCTTACTGCCCTTCAGAGAGCCGTCGCTGTTCGGGATGCAAGAGTAGTTCATCTGCAAGAGCCGTAGCTTAGCGTCACGGTTGCCGCTGCGCGCCAGTCTCAGGTTTTCCATTTGCTCCGCAGAGCCTCTCAGTTTGAGGTATTCCTCCCTCGTGAGGATGGGGCGAGCCACCTTGTGGCCCTGCTCCATAGTAATATGATAAACGCTCATAATTTTTTTTAATGAAGAATGAAGAATTGCTTCGCTAACGCTTCGCAAAATGAAGAATGCGAATTACTTTTTAGTATATTGCAAGGTAACTTTCATTCTTCATTCTTCATTCTTCATTCTTCATTCTTCATCTGCCATTCTTCATTCTTCATTCCTAATTCTTCATTCTTCATTTAAAAGATTCTTCATTCTTCATTCTTCATTTAAAAGATTCTTCATTCTTAATTCTTCATCTGCCATTCCCTGATTGCCTCAGCCGCCGCGTAAGCCTCACTGCTGATAGTGTCTCCGATGTTAAGAAGTTCTGCGGGACTGATTTTCAGCCAGAGCTGCACATCACCGTTCTTCGTTCGGCTCACCCTTCCGTGAGCCAGTTTCCTTATCAGCGTCGACTTCGCCTTCAGTCTTGGCTGTGCCACGAAGTCAAACGTCCCGTCGGTCATCTGCTGTGCCACTCCCGTCATGCGCCTCAGTCTTGTCACCGTGCCCGGCACCGGTTCGTCGGGAGTAAACATGAAATACTTTCTTTCGTCATAATAAGCCTGTCCGCCGAGTTGCACATGTTGGTTGAGTGTTTCAAAATTCTTTTCTTCCATAATTGTTTCTTTTTTAAAATTTATATTTAGAGCCCCCTCAGTCCCCCCAAGTGGGGAAGATGTGAGGGCTGTAGTTGCTACGGTTCGCTGCGTCTCTCCCCCCTGGGGGAGTTGGAGGGGGCTTCTCTATTTCAATTTTTCCACCTCCGTCAGTAGAATGTCCTGGAACACCTGTCCGTTGTACTCCCTTGTCTGGAATCGGAGCGTAGCCGCCACCAGTTCACCTGACCGGAACTTCAGTTGCGCCGTATTGCCAAGCATCGTTGCGGCATACTGGTTTTCGTATTTTCCTCCCATCTCCTGCAGGATGATGTTACACTTGGCGAGTTTTCCGCCTTCCGCCTTCTGCGAGTCCACCATGAAGACGTCGCTTTGTTTCACTACTTTTAGAATAATACTTTGCATAATCTTTGTTTTAAATTGTTTACGTTAATGACAAATCATCCAATTTCAAGATTTCAATCTTTCAATCTTTTTTGTCGTTGCAAAGATAGGGGTAAAAAAAGAGAGCAACCTTAATCACAAATTGTCAACAACGTTGTGATTATGGTTGCTCTTAATCTATACGAAGAAATACGACCGAATAATTTTATTTCAGAGATTTTCTTATTTCATCCTTCAGAGATTTATTCTTCTCATTCGAGTTTCCAGCTGCATAAGAAGCCAGCAAATCTTTTTCACCCCACAAAATCTCGAAGGGTTCATACATCGGACTTGGTATTCCTAATTTGTAGGCCATTATGTTTGCCAATATGGCTTTAGCCACTTTTGTTCTGAGTTTTATTGTCGGTTGTCGTTTCTCGTCCACCCATCCGGCATATTGCACTTTATGCCATAGAGCCTCAGCTTCGGGAGTGTTAAGTTCTGGTAAGGTATCAAGTTGCGGTGTCGTGCCCTTGTCAGCATTTCTGTCGCCGTCAACTTCTTTTTCCTTACTGTTCACAATCTGTATTCCGATGCCCCCGGTTTCCACATTCCCCACTTCGTGCTCCACGTGTTTCTCCATCACGAAGTCGCCCTGCACGTTGATGGTGGCACCGCTCAGTATCTGTTTCAATTGTTTCTTGTCCATAGTATATAGAAGATTTGATTTAGTATTGATTATTTTATTATTGTAGTTACGTTCCTTCTCCTGATATTTCATGTAATAGCTCCACACTTCTTTTATCAGACTGCGTCGCCGTTCCATGGCATCCACCCTCTTGCGACTGGAGAAAACGCTGTTCACACTAAGGTCGTTTATAATTCTGTTCATACAAATAACTTCTCGCAAATCATCGCGCACAACATTCTTCAGCGCTGCCAGCCATGCCGCCAGCGGATCTTTATATTGTGTGCGGTCGTCAGTCTGCAGCAGAGCTCCATCAGTGTCTATTTCCACACTTCTTAAAAGGTTGCCGGGTGAGTCGTATTCGATTAATACGAATCTGTTTCCGTTGATGTCATGCGCTATTCCGTCTATGGTAAGATAGAAGGTGTAGTCGTCGGGGAACATCTCATACATCAGTTCCTCCACATCGTCGGGGAAAACGTCGGTGTTTTCTCCAGCATCTTCGCCTGTAAGTCTACATGTTCTCTCTTCGAGTTCATCCCGTGTAAAGCGTTTCAGCTCCTTGTCGATAGCCTTTTTTAATGGCATGGTGGCAAATGCTCCCACTTCGAACAAAAAGCTGTCGAGACAAAACAGACAGTCTCTTTGGGTAGTAGCTTGTTTTTTCAATAATGCTGCATCATCATCTGAGATGATATCGGCAAAAGTCAGCGTGTTTGCTTTCGCAACTTGCTTGATGGTGATTTTGTCCATCTTTTATTTTTTTATATAGTTAATGGCTCGCCACTGTGGCAAGCTCTATTTTTCATGTCGATTATGGTGTTATCCGAACAGGCTTAGTTCCCTACATTCCGGTCTAACTTCAGATATTTGTCTTTTTCTGTCCTTAACGACAACAAGCCCCGACTGTTGCCGGATGATTTGTATTTTATCCATGCTTGTTTTATTTTTTTTACTCTGCAAATATACTTCTTTATTTTCATATTCTGCATGCAATGACAGTTTTTATTCATAATTTTATTGGTGTAGACCAAACAATTTTCATTAAAAAGTTTCTTCATTCCTGACGGGATGAATGTATCCTTAACAAATGCGCGTAAAACTTAAAGAGCGCGAAAAGATTTTGGGATAAAAATACATTACATTATCTTCGCGGATGTCATGACATGTGTATAATTTAAAATTAAAGATTATGAAAAAGAATGTAAACAAAAAACTTTTATGGTTTAGCAGACAACTTCTGCTGTGTCAGGAGATTATCGAGAATGCCGAAGAAACGGCGGAAATGTTCAGCGAAAGCGAGAAGCGCTGTCTGAAGAAAGTCATGCCATCGGTGGAAATGATAGACCTGCAGCTGATACAGCTCAACTCCCCGACTCCTCCGCCGGACGGAAAGACAGCCGTTTAATGAGCTACGCAAGAAACACGTGCTCGTGGTGGTAACGCAGATAGGGGAGATGCTGTGTTGCCACTTTCTTCAGACACAAATCGTGAGACAAGCCTAAATGCTGCATTTCCTCTTTGTCGAGCAGGCGTGAAATCATTACTTTGCCGTTCGGGCTGAAGGATATGTATCCCTGGTCAAAAAGCCTGTCGTAGTCCGGTTTCAACAACAAGCCGTTGTAAACGTCGAGCCGTTCCATGTTGTCTGCCACCCTCCACGGTTTAATGTGCGAGGCAACGAGCATGAACGGCAGTCTACAGCCGCAGACAGCACAGCCGTGCCAATAGTCTATCAGTTCACGGCGGAACACTCCCTGTCCGACACGTGCCGTGATGAGTTGCTGCCGCTCTGTAATGTCAATGGCGGAATTGTTGTTTATGGCTGTTATTTCATCCTCGGTATTTTTTTCGACTGACCGGTTGTAGCCGGATTTGACAAAAGCGAGGAACTTCTTTAGTCCTGCGCTGAAGTCGGAGATGCTTTTGGGGGTGTTGTATTTTTCACGTGAGCCAATCCTTTTGCTTTCTTGCATGAGGATTTCATTTATTCCCTCTTCCGTCAGACCGTAGTCAAGCCGGTACTGTCGGGAGAGGAATTTAAGTCTCGTTACATAGTCGCCACAAGTTTTTTTTGCAAGTCCGCTAAATTCTGTCATCCAGTGATAGAATTCAGCCTGCATCTCTTGATAAATATAGTAACTGTCTTTTTCCTGCATAATTCAAATTCAATTCTGCAAATATACTTCTTTATTTTCATATTCCGCATGCAACGGCAAGATTTTTTATTCATGACTAAAGGCTCCTGTCTTCTTCACAAGAAAATATCTGTCATTAATCCCTAATCCATCACCACTCGCTCTTTAATCAAAAATGTTACATTGTTTCATTGTTACATGTTTCATTAAGGGGGTTCCGAAGTACATAAAAAAGGTTTATATTATATATATTATAAATAATATATATAATATAAAAATCCACTCCCACTTTTTTGAAGGTGCTTAATGAAACATGAAACAATGAAACATGAAACAATTTTATCGAATGGACAGGGATTAAGATGAGGAGAGATTAAGATGAGGAGAGGTACACAAAACAAACAGACAACTGCGCCACTTTTATGCTCTAAGTTTTTTACTTGAAGGGTAAAACTATGGCGTTTTTTAATTTAACATAAATACTATGCATATTAACAGTAATTTACAAAAATAATTCCGTAAAACTATTGCAAAAACGAAGAAAATTTTGTATCTTTGCAATGGATTTGAGAGAAGAGTCGACCCAACGCAAAAACCAATTTTTTATTGACAACATTAATAATAACCATTAAAAACACAACAACTATGATTCGTTACAAAAAGTATCAAAACGCCAACGAGAGCAATCCTAGCACCTTCAAGAAATGGTATGCACGTGCCGTAGCAGAAGACACCATAGACCTCGACAAACTGGCGGAACACATGTCGAAACACCACACGCCGTATTCTCAGGGCTGTATCCGTGGAGTGCTCCGCGATATGGTGGACTGCGTGAAGGAGCTGGTGCTCGACGGCAAGAACGTGAAGATCGACGACCTCGCCATCTTCAGCGTGGGAATCAATACTACGGGTGCAGCCACTGCCGAGGAGTTTACCCCTGCCGCAAACATCAAGAAGTGCACCCTCAGATGCCGTGCTACGGGTGAGCTCAGACCGAGCGTCATGAGCGACAAAATACAGTACCGCGAGTTCTCGGAATATACTTCGGGAAAGAGCGAGGAAAAGAAGCCGCAGCAGTAGTGTAGTGTAGGGAAGGTGGGTGGGAAATAAAATGAGAGAAAATAGAACACTAATGTATAACTATGTTAATATAACAAAAGAATAATACCATGAAAAAGAACACTTGGACAACTATTCTACAGGTCGTAATAAGCATCCTCACGGCTATCGCAACTACACTCGGAGTGACGAGCTGCATGTAGAAAAATGGAAAAATTTAAAGATTGAAAGATTGAAAAACGCTTTTCAAAATGGAAAAATTGAAAGATTGAAAGATGGAAAAACGCTTTTCAAAATGGAAAAATTGAAAGATTGAAAGATGGAAAAACGCTTTTTAAAATGGAAAAATGGAAAAATGGAAAGATGGAAAACGTTGATAAATCTGAAAATGTAGAAACGGAAAATCATATTAAGAATTAAAAATGAAGTCTATCTGAATAGGAAGACATGAAATAATACTGATTATTTAACGACAATAGAGACAATTTTAGACAATTAAAATCCTAAAAAAAAAAGGAAAATATTGTCTACTATTGTCTCTATTATCGTTTCAAAATATTGTCGTTTCAAAAATTACCGTTCAATTTTCCAACGTTTTTTTCAATCTTTCCATCTTTCAACCTTTTTTCAATCTTTCCATTTTTCAATCTTTTTTCAATCTTTCCATTTTTCAATTTTTCAATCTTCCTTATCCTCCGAAGTTGTCGAATCGAATCATATCGTCTTCCACTCCGAGGGAGTAGAGGAGGTCGAGCACGGTCTTGGTCATCATTGGCGGACCGCAGAGATAATACTCGCAGTCTTCCGGTTCCTCATGCTGCTTCAGGTAAGTGTCGCCCATGACAGGAGCCACGAAACCAGGAGTGTATTTAATCCCGGCAGCATCAGCCTTAGGGTCGGGACGGTCGAGAGCAAGATGGAAATGGAAGTTAGGATGCTCCTTCTCCAGTTCGAGGAAGTCGTTGAGGAACGGCACCTCCTCCAGGGCACGGGCACCATAGAAATAGTGCATCTCGCGCTGACGGTCTTCGGGAGCAATCTCATGACCGCGGAGCATGTGCATGATCTGCGCACGGAGCGGAGCCATTCCGGCACCGCCGCCAACCCATATCATTTCGCGCCCCGTGCCATACTGCGGACGGAATTCGCCGTAAGGTCCCGACATCAACACCTTGTCGCCCGGTTTCAGGGAGAAGATGTAAGACGAGGCGATACCCGGACTGACGTCGATGAAGCCCGGTCCCTGGTCTTTCGGTTTAAACGGCGGCGTGGCGATACGCACGTTGAGCGTAATGACGTCGCCCTCGTCGGGATAGTTAGCCATGGAATAAGCACGGATGGTAGGCTCCGTGTTCCGACACTTCAGGGCGAAGAGTCCGAACTTCTGCCATGCCGGCAGATAAGTGTCGCCGATTAGCTGCTTGTCGATGTCCTTGTCGTAGTCCATAGAGAAAGCCGGAATCTTTATCTGAGCATACGAGCCAGGCTCAAAGTCCATGTGCTCACCCTTAGGCAGCGCCACCTTGAACTCCTTGATGAAGGTAGCCACGTTGCGGTTGCCGATAACGGTGCACTCCCATTCTTTCACGCCCATAACCGATTCGGGCACCTTCACCTCCATGTCGCCCTTCACCTTAGCCTGACAGCCCAGGCGCCAGTTGTCTTTAATTTCCTTGCGCGAGAAATGCGGTTTCTCGGAATCGAGAATCTCGCCGCCACCCTTTAGAATCTGCAGTTTGCACTGTCCGCAGCTTGCCTTTCCGCCGCAAGCCGAAGGCAGATGGATGCCCTTCTCGTTGAGAGTGTTCATCACGCTGTCGCCCTGCTCCACTTCGAGCACGGTGTCGCCGTTGACGGTAATCTTCACCTTACCGCTCGGACTCAAATATTTCTTTGCCACCAGCAATACGATGACGAGAACGAGGATTACCGCGAGGAACACCCCGATGCTGGCAAATATATAACTAATGTTCATTGTTCTACTTTATGTTTTGTTTACTGAAGTTTCGAATTTATAATTTCAACCCCGAGAAACACATCATGGCGATAGCCATCAGTCCGACGACGATAAACGAGATGCCGAGTCCCTGCAGAGGCTTCGGCACGTCGCTGTATTTCATCTTCTCGCGAATGGCACCCATCGCCACAATGGCAAGCGTCCAGCCCAGTCCCGAACCGAGGGCATAGACGAAGGCGTCGGCCACGCTGCCCAGATACTGAGTGTTCGAAGGGTCAAGGTTGATGCGCTGCTGCATGAAGAGCGAGGCACCCATGATGGCACAGTTTACGGCAATGAGCGGAAGGAAGATTCCCAAAGCCCCGTATAGAGCCGGCGAGAACCGCTCCACTACCATTTCCACGAGCTGCACTATGCCGGCAATGACGGCGATGAAGAGGATGAACGAGAGATAGCTCAGGTCAACGCCCTTCACTATGCAGTCGGCTCCCAAGACGCGGGTCTGCAGGAGATAGTTTGCCGGCACCGTAACACAGAGCACGAAGGTTACGGCGATGCCCAGACCGAGCGAAGTCTTCACATTCTTCGACACGGCAAGGAAGGAGCACATGCCGAGGAAGAAGGCGAAAATCATGTTGTCCACAAAGATGGATCTGAAGAAAAGATTTATCAAGTGTTCCATTATTTCTCCTCCTTATAAAAATATGCACGATGTATCCATATCACCACGCCGATGAGAATCAGTGCCATGGCGGGCATTGTCATCATGCCGTTGTTCATATATCCGAAATCGTATGCGCCCTGCGGTATTATCTTGAAACCGAGCAGGGAGCCTCTGCCGAGCAGTTCGCGCACGGCTCCTACTACTACAAGGATTATGCCGTAGCCCAGTCCGTTAGCGAATCCGTCGACAAACGACGGCCACGGCTTGTTCTGCATGGCGAATGCTTCGAGGCGCCCCATGAGGATGCAGTTGGTAATGATGAGGCCCACGTAGACCGAGAGTGCCACACTGACGTCGTAGACGTATGCCTTGAGCAACTGACTGACGATGGTTACGAGTGCTGCCACGACCACGAGCTGCACCACGATGCGGATGCGCATTGGTATCGTCTTGCGGATGAGCGAGATGATGAGGTTGCTGAATGCCGTAATTACGGTAACCGCCATTCCCATCACGAGGGCAGGCTTGAGCTGCGACGTAACGGCGAGTGCGGAGCAGATGCCGAGCACTTGCACGAGCACGGGGTTCATGAAGTTTAGCGGTGCCTTGAAAACTTCCTTTATATTACTTTTCATGATGCGTTTACTTCTTTAAATAGTTCTTGTATTTTGCGAAGCCTTCCTGGAGCATGTTGCTCACGCCGACCGACGTAAGAGTGGCTCCGGTAACGGCGTCCACCTCGCAGCTGCGGTCTTTCACCTCGCTCGCCTTCAGCACTTTCAGCACGGGCTTGCCGTCGGCTCCATAAATCGTCTTGCCCTTGAAAAGGCTCTGCCACTGGCGCGAATCCTTTATTTCGGCACCCAGTCCGGCTGTTTCGCCCTCATGGTTGAAATAAGCTCCGAACACGGTGTTGCCGTCGTCGTTCACGGCGATGTAGCCCCAGATGGGTCCCCAGAGTCCCATGCCGTAGACGGGCACCACGTATTTCCGCTTGCCGTCGACAGTGCAGTCGAAGATGGCGAGCTTGCCTTTTTTATAGTCGGCACTGTTGAGCAGGAAGCCTGTTTTCTCGCCCCCCTTCTCTCCCTTTGCCACGATGTTGCCGCCGGCATCGATAATGGCGTCGGCATCCACCACCTCGGCATATTTCTTTGCACTCTGCTCGTCGGAGAGGTCGCGGATGTTGAGGGCAGCAAGGATTTGCTTCTTCTTGTCGAGAGCCACGTTCACGTCCTGCTGCGGCTTGAGCGCACTACTTACGAAAGCGAGCAGAAATGCCACGACAATAACCATTATGCAACTATATGCTATAATGTATGAATTAGAGTTTGTATTCAGTTTAGCCATTGTTCTTCATTCTTTTTAGTCGCTTGTTAATGTTTCTCTCCACCACGAAATAGTCTATCGTCGGTGCCATCATGTTGCCGAAGAGGATGGCGAGCATCATGCCCTCAGGGAATCCGGGGTTCATAACGCGGATTATTATCGCCAGGGCTCCGATGATGAAGCCGTAGATCCATTTTCCGGTTTCGGTGCGTGCCGATGTTACAGGGTCGGTTGCCATGAACACGGCACCGAAGCAGAAGCCTCCGATTACGATGTGCTGGTACCACTCTACTGGCGACTGCCCCGTGAGCTGGAACACTACAGCCATGATGCCTCCGCCGAGGAACACGCTGAGCATGGTTTTCCATGAGGGAATGCCCGTCCAGAGCAGTATTATGGCTCCGATGGCGATGGCTATGACGCTTGTCTCACCGATGCTTCCGGGGATGAGACCGATGATGCTGTCGAGAAGCGATGCCGACGGGACAGTGCCCTGTGCGAGCTGTCCGAGCGGCGTGGCACAGGTGTAGGCGTCGGGCAGCGAGTTGCCCAGTCCGCAGATGCTGTCGGTTGCCACCCACACGGCGTCGCCGCTCATCTTCGACGGGTATGAGAAGAAGAGGAAGGCACGGGCAAGCAGTGCTACGTTGAAGATGTTCATTCCCGTTCCGCCGAATATTTCCTTGCCGAAGACTACGGCGAAGGCTACGGCGATGGCGATGCACCACAATGGGCAGCCCACGGGGAGAATCATCGGGATGATGATGCCGCTGACGAGGTAGCCCTCTTGTATTTCCTCGCCCTTCCATTGTGCCCAGGCAAATTCAATGCCCAGTCCGACGATGTAGCTCACGAGGATTTTGGGCAGCACGGCAAGCAGTCCGTAGAGGAACATGCTGACGGGCGACCCTTCTGCTCCTGCCGCTGCATAGTTCTGGTAGCCGATGTTGTACATGCCGAAGAGTAGTGCCGGCAGCAGGGCTATTACCACCATACTCATTATTCGCTTGGAGTCGATGGCGTCGTGGATGTTCGCTCCCGAGCGCGACGTGGTGTTCGGCACGTAGAGGAACGTCTCGAAACCGTCGTACACGCTGCGCAGCGAGTGGAGCTTTCCTCCAGGCTCGAAGTTCGGCTTTATTTTGTCAAGATAGTTTCTTAATAATGACATAACGTGTTGAATTATAAGTTAGCTGTTTTCTTTTCTTAGTGTGTCGAGTCCCTGGCGCACGATGCGCTGCAGTTCGAGCTTCGAGGAGTCGACGAACTCGGCAAGGGCGAAGTCTTCGGGACTCACCTCGTATATTCCGAGCTGTTCCTGCTTGTCGATGTCGCCGGTGATGATTGCCTTTATCAGGTATTCGGCATATATGTCCATCGGCAACACCTTGTCGTATTCGCCGCTCATTATCATGTGGCGCTCGCCGCCCTTTATGCGGGCATCGAGGCGGTATTCTTTCTTCTTGCCGAAGAGCCACGAGAAATAGCTGCGCGAGGTGCTGAACTGTGCGAGTCGCGGCATTATCCATCCGGCAAACTCGTCTGCCTTGTCGCCCTCGGGGATTATTGTTATTTCGCTTGTGTGGGCACCGAGGAAGCGGGTGAACGACTTTGTGTCGGCTGCCGCCATGTCTACGGGTTTGCCTGTAAGCGGATTGCCCATGATGATGCGCACGCCGGTTACTGCATCATACGCTCCTTCTGTCAGCTGGTCGATGTCCTGACCTACGAGCATCTCGGCATAATGCGGAGCTTTTACCTCGGAGCCGCCAAGTGCCACAAGGCGACGAAGGTCTACCTTGCCCGTATTGAAGAGTCTGCCGAAGAACAGAACTGCCGTAGGGTCTACTGTCCACACCACTTCGCCCTTGTTTACGGGCGAGATGTGGTTCACCTGTACTCCGACATTGCCTGCCGGACATTTGCCGCTGAAGATGACGGTCTCTACATCTTCAGCGCTGATTTTCTGGTTCTTCCCTACCCCAAGATAGGTCTTTGCCATCTTGCTCAGGGCGGTGAGTCCCGTCTGGAAATCCTGCTCCTGTCCTTGCAGCTCATAACCGAAGTCGCCTGCAAGCGGCATGTCGCGCAGGGCGGAAACAAAAATTGCCTTAGGCTCTGCCGACGGATTTGTCGACACGGCATAAGGCAACTGATTGATATATCCGAAGAGGCCTGCCTCGAGCAGGGCTGTCTTTACTTGCTCGCCCGTTAGCGAGCCTACACTCTTCACCCCGAAATCTGCATACTCTTGCTCTTTGTCAGCCTCCACGCGGATGCTCAGGAGCTTGCGCCTGTCGCCGCGCTCCACGAGGACGACCTTGCCGCTGACGGGCGAAGCGAACTTCACCTCGGGATAGTCTTTGTTCACAAACAAAGCATCGCCTGCCTTGACAGAGTCTCCCTCTTTCACCACGGCTTTCGGCTTTACGCCCTCAAAGCCTAACGGCGACAAGGCATAAACCCTGCTTGGCTCTACGGCTATTGTTTTCTTTTCCGCCTTGCCTGCAAGATTGATGTCAAGTCCACGGTGTAATTTTATTACCCTTGTCATAAAAAATTAAATTAAAAATTACTTGCTAAGAACATTAATACCTTTATCAAAACTTTTGCAAATCTACAAAAAATAAGTTTATCTTAACAAGTTTTCGTTTTATTATTGTGATTTTTGACACAAGATTTTAATTTTTGATAACCGCAGCTTACAAAATGAATTAGGAAAATGTCGTGATGTACAGGTTAAAAATGTTTCATTGTTTCATTGTTTCATGTTTCATTAAGCAGCTTTACATTAATTAGGAATGAGGAATTTCTCTGAATTAGGAATTTCTCTGAATTAGGAATTTCTCTGAATTAGGAATGAGGAATTAGGAATGAGGAATGAGAAATTTCTCTGAATGAGAAATTAGGAATAAAAAGAATGAGAGCTACCTTGTCTGATACCGACAACAGTAGCCCCCATTCCTAATTCCTAATTCCTAATTTTACTAAACTTTCGAATTTATATCTTCCCCTCCCCCGCCTCC
>DBKQ01000033.1:2918-4267 GCA_002298545.1 Prevotella sp. UBA746 | reverse complement strand
AGGGCAAACGCATCAAAATGCGCTTAAAAGTTTTGATAAGTATTTTTCATCCCACCCAGCTTTCATTCGTTTCAGATTGAGACTCCCCTTGATAGTTTTGTCATTTTTGAGAATAGATAGAGCCATTTTTGTTATTGCAGAGAAATTTCTGGCTGCATTTTTTATCTTTCTGCTTTCATCCTCTCTAAAAGTGAAATCCAACTGCCAATGTAAGTTGTTCTCAATACTCCAGTGTGCCCTAACTGCACTGGCTATCTTTTGGGGATCTTCATTACCCAAAGAGCTTATATAGTATCTTGTTTCTTCTGACGATTCACTTGTTGTGTGGTTAGTCCTTCGGGATATAACACCTACAACAGACCTCATCCCCTCGAATCTGTCTTTAAACATTCGTTGCGTAATGTCCCCAAAGCTCACAACTATATATCTCCTTTCCTCACTTCTACCATGTCCCTCGTCGAAAGTCGTATACCTTGTAGTATTGTACTGGTAATTTTTATGCACGTTCTCAGAAATGATTTCCTTTGCAAAATTGTAACTGTTTTTCTGGTTCTCCTTTAGTGCAATGATATAATCGCCTTTTCCTTCTATAATTTTCTTGGTTATAGAGGTTTGGCAACCCATTGCATCAATAGTCACAATGGTGTCTTTCAAGTCTATCGCACTAAGCAACTTTGGGACAACGGTGATTTCATTGGTCTTGTCGCCGACTTTTTCCTGTCCCAAGGATATGCTATTTTCGGCAGACCAAGCTGATACGATCCACATACGAAAATCATCTTTACCCAAAGTATGTTCAGCATCGCATTTGCTTGAGCCACGCATCAGCTTTCCATCAATGGCTACAACTCCTTTGACCTCGCCAATAACTTCTTTCACCCAATTGCGGAAAATCTCCTCGAATCCCTTCGGGTCGAATATTGAAAAGAAACGATTGAACGTGTCATGGCTTGGGATACTCTCCAAGTCTGGCAAGCGAGATTTGAAGAATTCTATTTTTGTCCTTCCAAACTCTGCGATTTCATCCCATCCTTGGCATCCAGCAATTACGGCGGCTATCGTTATATAGATAATATGTTCCATTTTATGGATAGTTCGTCCAACAACTCTTGGGTCAGGAATTTGTTTTGATAACTTAATAATGCTCATTTTGTACCTTTTATTTGTTTAAATTTTCCTTACAAAAGTACTAAAAAAATCTGATATTACAAAACGTAAATAGTTAATAATCAATAAGATATGTAGTACATGACAAATTGTTAAAAGGTGAAATTTTTGATGCGTTTGCCCTGAAAAACGGGCTTATTCAGGTGTTGTAACTATCGTTAAAAACACTTTTAACGGTAGTT
>DBKQ01000033.1:0-2870 GCA_002298545.1 Prevotella sp. UBA746 | reverse complement strand
GGTAGTTGAAAACACTTTTAACTACCCTTAAAACACCTTCTTTTGGGCTGTAAGCTCCTCGTGAAACGCACTGTCGGCTCTTGCCGGAACGTGATTTTTTGCATGATGCTCCTGTAGATATAAGCCGAAGGCGAACAAAAAAAATAACGGAGTCCTGTCGGTTTTTTTGTCAAAAAAACACCATTTAAATTAACGAAGAATCCAAAATCCTTCACCACAAACGTCTTATACTCAATAAAATGCGGGCATTGTGAAAGATTTTCATTTCTGTTCATAAAATTATCACACTTAATTTTTATTATGTCATAAAAGACAATTGGAACACTTTTTCCGTATGTATAATTACGCTGCTCTGAGAATATTGTAATACCTTTGCAAAAGAAAATTAATATATTTTATAGACATGCAATTTTACAAGGTTATAGCAAGCGTGACGCTGCTTGCCGCAATGGCGGCTAACTCTTTTGCCCAGAAGTTTGTACCTGTCGCCTATGGCAATATGGATCATTGGGTTGTAAGGAACATTAAGGAATCGGCAATCATCGGAGGAAATACCAAGACTATCTATGCCATCGGACCTTCTACCACTATCAACGGAAATAAGCCATACACAAACCTCGGCGGTTCGCCATGGGGCTCATCGAACGTAATGGCTAAGGTGATGGGAATCGTGAAAACTAACAACTCGGTTTACCGCGACGTGCATCCGGGACACGGATACTGCGCTAAGATGACCACTCATATCGAGACTTGCAAGGCACTCGGAATGATTAACATTAAGGTGCTTGCTGCCGGATCTATCTATCTGGGCGACATGAAGGAACCTATCACCGGAACTAAGGACGGACCGAAGAACATGAACTGGGGTATACGCTTCACCAAGCGGCCAAAGGCTCTGCGCTACGACTACAAGGTGCAGGTGCCGGGAACGAAAACCCGTATCAAGGAAACCGGATTCAGTGGCAAGTCTACCGTTCCGGGACAGGACTACTGCATCACCGTGCTTTATCTGCAAAAGAGATACGAAGACAAGAAGGGCAACATCACGGCAAAGCGAGTGGGAACACTCGTCGTGAAATACGGCAAATCTACAGGATGGGTTAACGGTGCCACTTATGAGATTCTCTACGGCGATATTCGCAACAACCCTCACTATAATGCTGCAACCATGGGGCTCCGCTCTTGCGACTATGCCCGCAACAGCAAGGGAAAGAGCGTGTTGGTAAGGGAAACAGGATGGGCTGACAAGGACGAAACGCCTACGCATCTCGTGTTGCAGTTCTCTTCAAGTCATGGCGGTGCCTATATCGGAACTCCGGGAAATACGTTCTGGGTGGACAACGTGGGACTGGTTTATTAATTCCGCAAATCAAATATAGAATATAACCTTCCCCTCCCCCGCCTCCCCTTCCAGGGGCGGAGTAGTTTGCTTTTCTAACCACAAAAAAAGGAAATGGCTGCATTCTCATGAAACAATGGTAACTGCACCGCCCCTGGAAGGGGAGGCGGGGGAGGGGAAGAAAATAATTGTTAATAAAAAAACAAAACATCATTATGAAACGGTTTTTTCTTACCGCCCTCGTGGCAATCTCTACGGGCTTCGCCTTTACGACCGACGCCTCAAAGCCATACGACGGTAGCGAGGAAGCCGTTTTTATGGTTTCTCAAGAAGGCGATACGACCATATCACAAGCCGTAGACTCGCTGGCTGAGCCAAAGAAGAGGCGGAGCATCGTCAGCCGCTTTCTTGCTTATTTCAACGACGCCAACAAGAACAAGAAGAAAAGGAAGTTTGACTTCAGCGTTATCGGCGGTCCGCATTATGCAAGCGACACGAAACTCGGCATTGGTCTCGTTGCTGAAGGTCTCTACCACTCGTCGGCAGCCGACTCGCTGTCGGCTCCGTCGCATGTGGCTATCTTCGGCGACGTGTCTACCGTGGGGTTCTATATGCTGGGGATTCGAGGAATCCATATTGCGCCAACAGATAAATACAGAATTATATACACCCTGTATTTCTATAACTTCCCGAGCAAATTCTGGGGTATCGGATTCGACATGAATGATGACGACAGCAACAAGAGCAAGCTGAAAGACTGGCAGGCGGAGATGAAAGCAAGTTGGCTGTGGCGGCTCACCGAAGGCCTGTATCTCGGACCTACCTTAGCTTACGACTTTACTGAAGCAAGAAGTATCGATCGACCGGAACTGCTCTGCGGTATGGATAAGCGTACGGTGAATTTTGGTGCCGGGTTTACCCTGCAGTATGACACTCGCGACGTGATGACGTATCCTCACCGGGGTGTCTATCTCAACCTCATGCAACTGTTCCGTCCGCGCTTCTTGGGCAATGATTATGCTTTCAGCACTACCTCGTTTCAGGCCGACGGATACATCCCTCTGTGGAAGGGGGCTACCGTTGCCGGCGACTTCCGCACGGAACTTAACTTCGGCAATCCTTCGTGGAGCATGATGGCTAAGCTCGGAGGGTCTTTTTCTATGCGCGGATACTACGAGGGGCGCTATCGCGACAAACACATGATGGCGGCGCAAGTGGAACTGCGACAGCACATTTGGAAGAGAAACAGCTTGACGGCTTGGATTGGAGCTGGTACGGTTTTCGACAAGTTCCATAATATGAGAAGCGACCGTATTCTGCCAAACTATGGCATCGGTTACAGATGGGAATTCAAAAAGAACGTGAACGTGAGGCTCGATTATGGATTCGGCGAGAAAGGACAGTCTGGATTCTTGTTTAATATAAACGAGGCGTTCTGAAATATTTATATCAATGAAATACTGTTGCGGACAAAGGTATCAATGAAATACTGTTGCGAACAAAGGTATTAATGAAATACTGTTGCGAACAA
>DBKQ01000024.1:46677-64987 GCA_002298545.1 Prevotella sp. UBA746 | reverse complement strand
CCGTCCAGGCGCTTTGCATAGTTCTTGTCGAAAGCAGCCTTCATCGGCTTAATCTTTTCCAACTCGTCCTTGACAGGGTCTATATCCTTCTCTTTCAGCACTTCGGCATACATTGCTGCCTGGTAAGCATTCTGCGGATATACGTCCCATGTACCAAATACGATATCGTCTAAAGATGCCAAAGGAACAATATCCTTATAATGAAGGTACTTTTTGTCAACTCCACTTCCAACACGTATTTTATCGTATTGGGTCATTGAACCAACAGGTTTTGTCAATCCGCGACGTGTCATGAGGACACCTGTCATAAATGTTGTGGCAACAGCACCGTTACCGACAATCATTATTCCTAATTTTCCCTCTGCGGGCTTCACTTTTGTTTGCATTAGATCTTTTTTTAATATTGTGATTTTACTCTCTCGCTGCAAATTTATATATTTTGTCAAAAACAAATTACAAAACTATTGTATTAAATAAAGTTTTTAGCATAAAATAGGAAATAAATAATACTTTTTGAGAAAAAAGGGCACCTATCTTATATACTATATTAAGAAAAAAAGAAGAAAAGCCACACAAAGAGCTGTAAACCAACAA
This sequence comes from Prevotella sp. UBA746, assembly GCA_002298545.1. Lineage (GTDB taxonomy): Bacteria > Bacteroidota > Bacteroidia > Bacteroidales > Bacteroidaceae > Prevotella. The sequence goes on along the minus strand of DBKQ01000024.1, from coordinate 64,393 downwards.
ACTCCGAGTGTGGCTGTATAAATCATTTACATAACAACTCTACAATTCTATTTTTTCGTATTCCATACCATAAACATCGGCAACTGCCTTGAATACAACCTTGCCATTAACGATATTCAGTCCTTTATACAATGCCGGATCTTCTTTGCACGCTTTTCGCCACCCCTTATCGGCAAGAGCAACGGCATATTTCAATGTTGCGTTTGTCAATGCCAGCGTTGAAGTGTGAGGCACAGCACCAGGAATATTGGCAACGGCATAATGTAGTATTCCGTCTACCATATACACTGGGTCAGAATGTGTCGTAGGATGAGAAGTCTCAAAGCAACCGCCCTGGTCTATCGCCACATCCACGAGCACTGTTCCCGGTTGCATTATTTTCAGCATATCGCGTGTTATCAGATGCGGAGCCTTGTCGCCAGGAACGAGAACGCTACCTATAACGATGTCTGTATCAGGCAGCTGTTCGCGGATATTATGTTCCGTAGAATACAGCGTATGTACATTTATCGGTAATTCCATTTCCAGTTGGCGAAGTCTTGGCAATGAAATATCTGTAATCCAAACATCCGCACCGAGTCCGGCAGCCATCCTCGCTGCAGCCTCCCCCACGGTTCCTCCGCCAAGCACAAGGACTTTCGCACGGTCTACTCCCGGCACTCCACTAATCAGTTTTCCGAGTCCGCCTTTTGTTTTTTGCAGATAATAAGCTCCGTTAATCGTTGCCATACGCCCAGCTACCTCGCTCATAGGAATCAGTAGTGGCAGGCGGTGGTCGGTAGTCTCAACTGTTTCATACGCCAGACAAACAGCACCACTGTTTATCATGGCATCAGTAAGCTCCCTGTCGCAAGCAAAATGGAAATAAGTAAATACAAGCTGGTCTTTGCGTATCAGTTTATATTCCGGCTTTATCGGTTCCTTGACTTTAACAATCATCTCTGCCTCGCGGTAAACAGCCTCGATATCGGGCAGTATCTCCGCTCCAGCCTTGACATACATTTCATCACTGAAACCGCTATTCTCGCCAGCCGTATGCTGAACGGCAACTGAATGACCATGGCGCACTAATTCTGCTACTCCGGCAGGTGTCATACCAACTCTGTTCTCATTGTTCTTGATTTCTTTTGGAATTCCGATTTTCATAATACAAATGTTTAAAAGGTTACACATCGTTTTTCCGGTTGTAAATTTAGGAAAAAAACAAAAACGGTGGTTTAGATTTTGACTTTTTTTTCAAACATATATTATTTTTTCTGATTTTCCGTAAAGAAATGATTTTTTTCCTATATCTTTGCAGTTAGTATGGCTTATTCTTAATAAGAGAGGAAAGCATATCTACAATTATAAAACTCCTCATAAAACGAACCAGCTATGGAAAGAAAAAAAAATTTCATATATTTCATACTTAGCATTGTTGTTATTGTATCGACAATATTTATCACATATAATTGTTCCGACAAAAAGCATGTGTATACAATTGCCGTTTCACAATGTTCGGATGATGCATGGCGCACTAAACTAAACGACGAGATCAAGATGATGGACTACATCAACGACTCTATCAATGTAATAATAAAATGCGCCAACAATAACAGCAACACTCAAATAGAACAAATAGACAGCTTTATAAAAATGGGAGTCGACTTGCTTATCATTTCTCCCAACCAGGTGAATGTTGTAGACCCGGCTGTCACAAAAGCATACAATAGCGGAATTCCCGTCATACTTTACGACAGAAAGATAAAATCTGACAAATACAGTGCTTTCATCGGCAGCAACAACTACAAGATGGGATACGACCTCGGTACTTATATTGCCAATGAACTTCACGGCAAAGGTAAAGTTGCTGAGATTATGGGACTTAAAGATTCCTCTCCGTCTATCGAGAGACACAAAGGTTTTAAGGCAGCCATGGATAAATTCCCTAATGTTGATATCGTCGCTGAAGAGTTTGGCAATTGGGAACTGACAAGCGGTCAACAGGCTATGGAAAGGACCATGGTGAAGACAAAAGATATTGACTACGTCTTTGCACACAACGACAGGATGGCATACGGAGCATACCTTGCTGCTAAAAAGCTTTATCCAGACAATAAGATAAGGTTTACCGGCATTGACGGACTTTCTGGCAGAGGACAAGGCATCGACCTTGTATGCGATGGCATTTTGGACGCATCGTATATGAACCCTACGAGCGGTGACGAGGTAATAAAACTCGCTATGAGAATTCTTAAGGGGGAGAAATACGACAATAATAATAATCTTGCTACTACTATTATCACCAAGGCAAATGCAGAACTGACACTTATGGCTGCAAAGAATGCTGCCAGACAAAGGGGAATTTTGGAAGACCTACACAAACAGGTAAGCAAATACGAGAGCCACTATGAAACACAGACTCTTTTTCTGTGGCTCCTCGGCATATTCCTGCTTTCTGTTATTATTGCGTCTATGTTCCTTTATAAGAACTATCATGCAAAGAATATCCTTTCTATGCAACTGAAAAGCAAGAATGACGAACTTGAACGACTCAACGGGGAAGTGATAAGTCTTACTCAGTCAAGAATTGAATTTTTTACCAACGTCAGTCATGAACTGAGAACTCCGCTTACACTCATTATCGACCCACTTGAAAGAATTATTGCAGACAAGAACATCAGCAAACCAACTATGGCTCTACTGAAGACATTGCAGCGCAGTGCCTTTACGATGAAGCGCCTCGTTGACGACATAATGGACTTTAGGAAAATCCAAAGCGGAAATATGAAACTAAAGACGTCGACTTTCAAAATTAAAGAGGAATTAAGCAAATGGATTGACGCTTTTTATCCTTCTGCCGAAGCTAAAAAAGTTTCTCTCGTTCTTAACATGGACGAATTCAAGCACGAATCCATTACTGCCGACGAAGACAAGATTAACAGGATTGTGTTTAATTTCGTAAGTAATGCCATAAAATATACGGATGCAGGAGGTATTATCACAGTTTCTCTTAAAGATGCACCTAATGATTGCCTTCAACTTACCGTGAGCGACACGGGAAAAGGTCTCTCGGAAGAGGAACAGAAAAAGGTCTTCGACAGATTTTATCAGGCAAACAACTCTAATGGCGGAACAGGTATAGGTCTTGCCATCGTAAAGGCTTATGCTGAATTGCACAACGGCAATGCCTTCGTGAAAAGCCAAAAAGGAAAAGGATCTGACTTTAGCATCATTATACCACGTAACCAAAAGGACTTGACAGATGAAACGACAGATGAAAAACTGAACGAATATCATTTAATCGACAAAGAGCCTAAATTGCCTGCCAAGAATGAAAGCAACAGTTATGCCACACAAAGGATTATCAACGACAATGGCAAACCGACGCTCCTGATCATTGACGACAACAATGACATCAGAGACTATATCAAGGAGATTTTCAACGATAGATATACTGTATGTGAAGCTGCCGACGGAAAGGAAGGACTTGATATCGCACTGAAAATTGTTCCAGACATTGTTATTTGCGATGTAATGATGCCTGTAATGAACGGTATTGAATTCTGTACGGAACTTAAAAGCAGAACTGCAATTTGCCATATTCCGGTAATACTGCTAACTGCGAAAAGTTTGAACGAACAGAAAATTGAAGGCTATGAGCATGGGGCAGATTCATATATTACAAAACCTTTTAGCAGTAGAATTCTAAAGGCGAGAGTGGAAAATCTTCTTAACAGCAGAAGAAAATTGGAGAATATTTTTAAAGAAAACAATGTAGGCGACGAGGCTGATAAAGACAGCAAACCGGACAACATGGACAAAGACTTTATCAGTATTTTGAAGACAACTATACAAAAAAATATAGGAAACATAGAATATAACGTTGAAGACCTTAGCAACGACATGGGACTGAGCCGAGTGCAATTGTACAGAAAGGTAAAGGCAATAACCGGAGTATCTGTAGTCGACTTGATGCGCAAGGCAAGACTGCAACGGGGTATGCAACTTCTGGCAGACACCGACAAAAGCATATCTGAAATTGCATACGAGGTTGGCTTTTCTTCACCATCATATTTTACGAAATGTTTCAAAGACGAATACAACAAACTTCCCGGTGATATAAGAAACAAACAATAACAAAAGGAATACAAGTCAAATAAGGACACAAATTAATTACGAATAATAGCACAAATCGTTCAAATAATGACAAAATCACTATTATGAACGATTTTTTTTATTCTATGAACTATATTTTACACCCGCTTTAGGATTATCATAATATCTTTGCACCCGAAATATTGTAGATATGCTCTCTTAGCAATCTGCGAAGACGTTAAGAGAAAAAGTCGGCTCATCGATTACACATCATTAGTATGTTGTGAAAAATGACGATACGCATGCAACCAAGTAAACGTACCCAGTTTTAATTTTAGTTTTACAGCATTGCGCATTTGTTTAACAAATATCGGTGAGCCGTTCTTTTAAAAAGATTCATCAGCCATCATGGCATCAAGATAAAGATATTAGAATAGGTATTCAGAAAAGGTAATTAAAAGGTAAGAAGGTTCATTTAGGTAAAGTAATAGTTAATGACTGAAGATATTCAATAGGTTAAAAAACTTCAGTAAGACCGGTTCTTTTTAAGCAGCATGGCTTATAAAGAATCGGTTATTTTTTTATTCCGCATTTTTTCACTAATTTCGCAGCGCAATGAAAGACTTGCGTATAAGACAAAATAAAAAACAAAGAAAAATGAAAAAAATTAAGACTTTTGCCATATTGCTGACATTGGCAATTCTATCATCATGCCTCGCAGGAAATAACAAACCTAAGGGACAACTTATCGGCGGAATAAAAGGAACCGAAGAAAAAGCGACGGAACTTCAGGAAGAAACATACAAACAAGACAATGATGCTGGCAGTAGTCTGGAAATTCCAGCCCCTCTTACAAACGGAAAAGAACAGATTCTGAAACGCGAAGGATATACCGTGTCATATAATGCAGACACGAAACTTCCAAACTGGGTGGCATGGCATCTTACCGCCGAACGCTGTCAAGGCAATGCAAAAAGGAAACAAAAAGCATTTCACGAAGACGAAGATGTGCCTATGCCGAGAGCTACGGATTGGGACTACTACAGCTCCGGCTACGACAGAGGGCACATGTGTCCTGCCGGCGACAACAAATGGAGCGAAGAAGCTATGGTGCAATCATTCCTATTCACAAATATTTGTCCACAAGCCCCAGGTCTGAACCGCGGCGACTGGAACGAGATGGAGAACCAGTGCCGGAAATGGGCAAAGGAATATGGCGATATATATATCGTATGCGGTCCGATACTATATAAAGGACAACATAAGACAATAGGAAAAAACAAGGTCGTAGTACCGGAGGCCTTCTTCAAAGTGGTATTGTGCATGAAAGGCGAACCTAAAGCAATTGGCTTTATATACAAGAATGCAGACGGGAACCGCCCGAAAGGAGACTACGTGAACTCCGTGGACCAGGTGGAAAGAATTACGGGCATCGACTTCTTTCCTGCCCTACCAGACAAAACGGAAAATAAAATTGAAGCAAGTGCAAATACATCCGACTGGGGTATCTAAAAGTTTTACTCTAACTGAGCAAGGATTTGCCGCCCCATTTGTGAGGGTAGTTAAAACATATTAATTTAAAAGAATAAACTTGCACAGATAAGGAATAAATGCGTAAATTTGCACATTATTATATATATAATGCCCATAATAGGCAACTAATATTAATAAAGAAAGGCTGAAAAGCGTGAAAATAAAAGAAGTGGTTAATGCCCTTGAACGTTTCGCGCCCCTGCCACTACAAGAAGGCTTCGATAATGCCGGCTTGCAGGTTGGATTGACAGAGGCGGAAGTATCAGGGGCATTGTTGTGTCTTGACGTGACCGAGGACATTGTAGACGAGGCTATAGAAAAAGGTTGTAACCTCATCGTTTCACACCACCCGTTGATATTCCATCCACTAAAAAGAATACTCGGCGAGAATGATGTGCAACGCACTGTGGCTAAGGCTATCAAAAACGACATCACCATATTGTCCATGCATACAAACATGGACAATGCAAAGGGTGGAGTCAACTTTAAAATAGCAGAGAAGATGAGACTTTCCAATGTCTCGTTCTTTGCAGAGAAACAGGTCGACGGCATTCTGTGCGGAAGCGGAACAATAGGAGAATTCAGCGAGCCGATGGCAGCCGATGACTTCGTTATAATGCTCAAAAAGACTTTCGACGTAGAATGTGTACAATGCAACCAGCTACTGCGCCGCCCAATACGGAAAGTGGCAATATGCGGAGGAGCAGGCTCGTTCCTACTGCCGGATGCCATCAAGCTCGGAGCCGACGCTTTCGTTACTGGCGAGATGCACTACCACGAGTATTTCTCGCATGAACAGGAAATACAGATTGCTGTAATCGGACATTACCAAAGCGAACAATTCACAAAAGAAATATTTAAATCAATAATCGAGGAAGAGTGCCCTGGAGTAAAGACTATACTTTCAGGTATTAACACGAATCCTATAATCTATTTGTAACAATAATATGGCAAAAAAAGATCCAACAGACTTGTCAGTTGAAGAGAAACTGAAGACTCTCTACCAGTTGCAGACCACCTTGTCGGCCATCGACGAGAAGAAAGCACTGAGAGGCGAACTTCCTCTTGAGGTACAAGACCTGGAAGACGAAATCGCCGGACTCAACACTCGTGTAGAGAAGATTAAGGGCGAGATTGAAGACTTCCAGCAGGCTGTAGCACAAAAGAAAGCTGAAATCAATGAAGCACAGGCAAGCGTGGAGCGCTACAAGAAGCAGCTCGACGATGTTAAGAACAACCGCGAGTATGACACTCTGAGCAAGGAAATCGAATTCCAGACTCTGGAAATCGAACTCTGCAACAAAAAAATACGCGAGGCTGCAACAAAAATCGACGAGCGCCAGCATGACTTGAAACATACCGAGGAGCTTATCGCCGACCGCAACCAGGCTCTCGAAGAAAAGAAGAATGAGCTCGACGAAATCGTTGAGGAGACAAGAGCCGAAGAGGAAAGACTCAAGGAAAAAGCTAAAGACCTGGAGGTAAAAATCGAACCGCGTCTGCTCACAAGCTTTAAGCGTATCCGCAAGAACGCACGCAACGGACTCGGTATTGTATACGTACAGCGTGACGCCTGCGGCGGCTGCTTCAACAAGATTCCGCCACAGCGACAGCTTGACATCAAGATGCACAAAAAGATTATCGTATGCGAATATTGCGGACGAATTATGATCGACCCAGAGCTGGCTGGAGTTAAGACAGCAGCACCGGTTGAAGAAAAGCCAAAGCGCAAGCGCGCTATCAGAAAAACCCGCTCTACAAAGACCGGTGAACTGAAAGGCGTTCCTGAAGACAGACTTTCATAACATACATGATGCCGGAGCAAGACGGGAATGTCCCGTTGCTCCGGTATTAATCCACAATCAAACACATTATAATAAAGTAACCTAACTAATAAATATAACTAACTTATGAACAATATCAAGACAAAAGCGCCTAACTATACGTTTGCGCTAATAGTGATGTTTGCCGTACTTTTCCTAATCGGATTCATTACGACAATGAACAATTCTATGATTGAATTCTGCAAACAGGCATTTAATCTAAAAGACTCTCAAGGACAGCTCGTTAACACCGCATTCTACGGGGCTTACGCTCTCTCAATCCCATTCGGACTGATGATGAACAAGATTGGCTACAAGAAGACTCTTCTTCTGGGACTTGCCATCGTAGGCATCGGCTTCATAATCAACTATTTAGGAATATCTTCACTGCTCGGCATGGAGACATCGGTTATCTACTCCGTATTCCTCGGCAGCATGTTTATTGTAGCCCTCGGAATTGTTATGCTGCAGCTCGTGGCTAATCCATACGTCATGGTGCTCGGTTCTCCTGAAAAGGGCGCGTTCCGCATGACTCTTGCCAATGCCTTGAACTCAGCAGCCACCACCGTAGCTCCAGTATTTATCACATACGTAATAATAGCCGGAAAAGCTCCTACTCCTGATGCCGTTCCTACTCCATATCTCGGACTCGGAATCTTTACTCTCATCCTCTGCGCTATACTGTTCTTCATGAAATTGCCTAACATCAACGAGGCAGAACAAGCAGAAGAAGCAAGTGGCGAGCACAAGGAATACAAGAGCAGCGTGTTCAAGTACCCTCACGTATGGCTCGGAATGCTCGGAATATTCTTCTATATGGGTATCGAACTCGGCGTTCCATCGATGCTGCCTGCCTATTTCAAGAGCAACCCGTCGCTGCTCGACTATGGTACGGCAACTGAGTTCCTCTCATACTATTGGGGCGGAATGATGATCGGTCGTTTTGCAGGAGCCATTATCCTCAACAAGTTCAAGCCACGCCACATTCTTTCTGTATGCCTTATCTGCGGTGCTATCTGTGTGGCTACATCATTCGTGCTCAGCGGCATAGCATCTGTATATGCAATGCTTGCAGCCGGACTGTTCCACTCCGTAATGTGGCCATTGGTATTCAACCTCGGTCTGCAGGAGCTCGGTCCTCACACTAAGGCAGCATCCGGCATTATCAATCTCGGTGTCGTAGGCGGTGCTACGCTTCCACTCGTCATGGGAGCAATTGTTGACAACCCGGCATTGGGCGTTGGCTATGCTATAGCTTTGATGTTCGTATATTATATATATGTATTCTGGTTCTGCAACTTCGGCAGCAAGATAGGACTCAAGAAATAAATCAGAAACTTCGGTTACAATATAGTCAACTGGATGAAAATTGGGAAAAAAACAATTTTCATCCAGTTTTTTTGTTTTTCCATATTGCATTTAAACAAGCTTTCTTCGTCTTTTCAACTTATTTTCCGTAAGTTTGCAAAAAGAAACAAAACATACTCATTATGATAATAAAAACAGACTGCTTCATTCCTTGTACGGATTTTGAAGCAATTGAGCCCACACTGAAGCAAATGCGCGAATGTAGGGCTGTGAAACATATAAACCTTCTCGTGTCTGAAGACTTTGCCAAAAACAATACGGCACCGGAAGGATGCACTCTCATCGTTGTTGACAATATCATGTCGTCATCGGCTATCATGAGCATTGCCGATAATATCGACTGCGACTATGCTCTGCTTTATACCAAGACGACACCGCTGACTATCGGACTGTATGCCATAAGAAGAATGCTGCGAGTGGCTGTTGAAACTAATGCGGAAATGGTATACAGCGACCACTACTCTGTGGAAAATGGAAAAACGGAGCAGCACCCCGTAATTGACTATCAGACTGGAAGCTTGCGTGATGACTTCGACTTCGGTAGCGTTATACTGCTAAAGACTGACAGCATTCGCGAATATGCGGAAACGACTGCCAATAAGGAATACAAATACGCCGGTTTCTACGATCTGCGTCTTTTCCTAAGCCGTAAAGGCAGCATCTTCCACATCAACGAATTTCTGTATACCGAGGAAGAAAGCGACACACGAACAAGCGGCGAGAAACAATTCGACTATGTTAATCCACGCAACCGCGAGGTACAAATAGAAATGGAAAATGCCGTAACGAACCACCTTAAACAAATCGGGGCGTTTATCGATACGGCTTACTATGAGACGCCCGACTTTAAAGAACAGGCGTTCGACTACGAGGCATCTGTAATCATACCTGTAAGGAACAGGGAAAAGACTATCTGTGATGCCGTTGACAGTGCACTTTCACAAAAGACGAAATTCAAATTCAATGTCATCGTTGTAGACAACCATTCTACCGACAACACTACACGTCTTCTTGAGGAATATACAAAAAGAGAGAAGAAGAACTCAAGACACAGACTTATCCACATAAAACCGGAGCGAACGGATCTTGGTATTGGCGGATGCTGGAATGTAGCTGTAAACGACAGCCACTGCGGACGTTTTGCCGTGCAGCTCGACAGCGACGACCTCTACTCTTCGCCTAACACACTACAGACCATCGTTGACGAATTCCATAAGCAACATGCAGCAATGATCATCGGCAGCTACCGCATGTGCGACTTCGATCTGAATACTCTTCCGCCAGGACTCATTAACCATGCTGAATGGACTGACGAGAATGGATGCAACAATGCCTTGCGCATAAACGGACTTGGAGCACCAAGGGCTTTCTTCACTCCATTGCTCCGCCAACTACAGTTTCCTAACACGAGCTACGGCGAGGACTATGCCATGGCTCTTGCTTTCTGCCGTAGATATAAAATCGGAAGAATATTCACAGAACTATACCTGTGCCGGCGCTGGGGTGGAAACAGCGATGCAGCTTTGAGTATCGAAAAGGTTAATGCCAACAATCTTTATAAAGACCGTCTGCGCTCCATAGAGCTGTCGGCAAGACAGATGATAACAAAGGGACAAACTGAATTCATGGACGACAACTCGCTCCACCGCTTCTTCAACCGACAGATGGAACAATGGGAACTGGCTCGCAACAATTTCCGCAACCTTTACAACATAGAACAGAAATCACTCTCTGCCGACGGCATAACAATGAGAGTGCAGTATAATCCAGCACGCATAGTATCTACCGGGGCGAAGATTGACAAGAAAACTATTGAGCAGCGTCCTTGCTTCCTTTGCAAGAAGAATCGCCCATTGGAGCAAATGACCAAATATCTCGACAAAGACTTCGAGATTCTTGTCAACCCATACCCTATCCTACCCGTTCACTACACAATACCGATGCGTAGTCATCAGCCACAGGCGATACTCGGCAATTACGGAGAAATCCACCGTATACTGACGGAATATCCTGAGCTCATGGTATTCTATAACGGACCGAAATGCGGAGCATCGGCTCCAGACCACTGTCATTTCCAGGCTGGATGCAACGGAATGCTTCCCTTGCAGACTGGATGGCAGAGATATTCAAGGAGTCTAAATGAAATATTCTCTACTGACAGCGACGACAGCATATCGGAAATAACGGATTATCCTTCGCCGGCACTGCTCATCCGCAGTCACAGCATGAAAGCTGACTCTGAACTGTTCAAGATGATATACAAAGCATTGCCTATGAGAAACGGTGATACCGAGCCTATGATGAACCTCGTTTGCTGGCGACAGGATGACACTTATCTTACCGTTGTCTTCCCAAGAAGGAAACATCGTCCAGACTGTTACCCGCAGTCTGACAGCAACTCCTCACTCCAAGCTCCAAGCTCCACCCTCATGGTAAGTCCCGGAGCCCTCGACATGGCTGGTCTGCTGATAACGCCACGCAAAGACGACTTCGACAAGATTACTGCCGAAAAAGCAATAAGCATACTAAAGGAAGTTAGTCTGAACGAAGAGGAGTTCAACGAAGTGAAAAGGAACATCAAGGAATCCGCTGCCAAACATAACGCTGCGATGCTTGTTTCTGCACAAAGCCACGAACCGAATGTGCATGTAGGAATCGTTAGCGGAGAAAAAATTGAATTCTCGCTAAACGGGGAATACTCGGCAAAAGGAGAAACTATAAGCGGAAAACAGACTGTGGAATTCTCCGAGGGTGGTATTCTTTGGAATGGTAACCTGTACCGCGAACTTTGCTTCTCGCCGAAAACCGACGAGGCTTCTTTCTCGCTGTCGGATGTTACCATAGGAGTTAACTTCCATTGGGAACGCAAGGAAACGCAGACTTTCCTCGGAGAGTTGCGCCTCGTTGTGGAAGCCGACAAGATTTGTGCCATCAACAGTCTTCCTGTTGAAAAATATCTCGAAAGCGTTATCTCGAGCGAAATGAGTGCTACATCAAGTGTTGAACTGCTTAAAGCTCATGCCGTAATATCACGCTCATGGCTGCTGGCACAGATGGAAAAGAGGAAACAAGTGGCAACATCCGGCAACAATTTTTTCTCGTTTGTAAAAAAAGACGACATGCTCATTCGATGGTACGACCGCGAGGACCATACCATATTTGATGTCTGTGCCGACGACCACTGTCAGCGCTATCAGGGAATTACGAAGGAGACGTCACCGCATGTGGCTGAAGCTATACGCCAGACAAGGGGACAGATTCTGATGTACGACGGACAAATCTGCGACGCACGCTTCTCTAAATGCTGTGGAGGAGTGAGCGAGGAGTTCCAATATTGCTGGGAGGACACTAAGAAGCCTTATCTTATTGCCGTAAGAGACACTAAGGAAGGCATGTCGTCGAATGATGGCAGTATGGTTCCCGACCTTAGTAAGGAGGCGGAAGCTGAGAAATGGATACGTACGAGCCCGGAGAGCTTCTGCAATACTACAGACAAGAAAATTCTCTCCCAGGTTCTCAACGACTACGATCAGGAGACTGCCGATTTCTACCGTTGGCACGTAACCATTACGCAAGAGAAACTGAAACAGCTACTTGCCGAAAAACTGAAGATGGATTTTGGAGACGTTCTCGACCTTAAAGCCGTGGAGCGAGGCAAGAGTGGAAGAATCAGCAAACTGCTCATCGTAGGAACAAAAATGTCGTTTACTATCGGTAAGGAACTGGAGATTCGCCGCGCACTCAGCGATACGCATCTCTACAGCAGTGCATTTGTCGTGGATAAAGAGGAGGTAGACAAGAACGGAGTGCCACAGACGTTCCGCCTCACCGGAGCCGGATGGGGACACGGTGTAGGTCTGTGCCAGATCGGTGCTGCCGTTATGGGCGAAAAGGGATATGCCTACAGCGAGATTCTGCTACACTACTACCGAAATGCAGAGATTAAGAAGATTTATTAACAACAAAAAAATGAAAGAAAAAAGTTCACCTTGGGCTTGGGTGCCCACACTATATTTCGCCGAGGGACTGCCGTATATTGCCGTTACCGTACTCGCTATAGAGATTTACATGCAGCTCGGACTCAGCGATGCCGAGATTACTTTCTATACTTCATGGCTCTATCTGCCGTGGATGATAAAGCCATTTTGGAGTCCGTTTCTCGACCTTTATAAAACGAAACGCTGGTGGATTACTACCATGCAGATTCTCATCGGTGCAGCGTATGCCGGTGTGGCATTTACCATTCAGGCTTCGTGGTGGCTACAGGGCACTATATGCTTTTTCTGGATGATGGCATTTGCCAGTGCCACACACGATGTGGCTGCCGACGGATTCTACATGATGGGACTTAACGAGCACGACCAGGCCACATTCGTCGGCATCAGAAGCACCTTCTACCGACTGTCGATGATTTTCGGCAAAGGCGCACTGATTGCACTTGCCGGCAGTCTGCAGGTAATCTACCGCTACCAGATAAAATACTCGTGGTGCCTGATATTCTTTGCCCTCACGGGATTGTTTATTGCCCTCTTCCTCTACCACAACTACATTCTGCCTCGACCTAAAGAGGACGTAAACCATGAGGAGAAACGCACGGCTGGCGAACTTGTTAAAGAGTTCTGCGACACGTTTGCCACCTTCTTCCAGAAGAAACAAATACTGCTCGCCATCGCCTTCATGCTCCTCTTCCGTTTGCCTGAAGCGCTGCTTACTCCTGTGTCGCAGCTCTTCCTACAGGCACAGCCGAGCAAGGGCGGACTGGGACTTTCGCCAATGGAGTTCGGACTGGTTAACGGTACGGTAGGGGTTATCGGTCTGCTTGCCGGAGGAATATTGGGTGGCATTGCTGCAAGTCGCGACGGACTGAAACGCTGGTTATGGCCTATGACTTTCGCCATCACCATACCGAATATCACTTACGTGTTTCTTGCCTTCGACATGCCCGACAACCTTTTTATCATCAACCTATGCGTGTTCGTTGAGAACCTTGGCTACGGCTTCGGTTTCAGTGCCTACATGCTCTTCATGATATTCTTCAGCCAGGGCGAACACAAGACCTCCCACTATGCCCTCTGCACGGGTTTCATGGCTCTCTCGATGATGTTGCCGGGATTGTTTGCCGGAGCCTTGGCACAGGCAGTAGGCTACCAGTGGTTCTTCGTCATAGTGATGATGAGCTGTCTGCTGCCCTTCGTCGTGGCATCATTCCTCAAGATACCGGAAGAGTTCGGCAGGCAGGACAAGGAGGTTGAGGAATAATCAAGCTATATTGTATTTTACATAAATAGAAGACAAACAATATAGAAAATTCCAAAAGCGGTTGGTAAAAGGCAATAAATGGCGTTTTCCAACCGCTTTCTATATATAATGTGGGAATCCTCTCATCAATACAAAAGAAATTACAATTACACTGTTATGGATGAAAATACCAACAGAAGCTACAACGCTTTTATATACTCATCTAACTCAGCCGCTGAACATCCTTCCCCGAACATTTTCTCGGCAAGTCGCTTTCTTAGCATCGAAATAGAGCTTCTACTCCTAAATGTAAGCCGAGCAATATGCAGCATTCATTTTTGCCGTTATATCCAAAGTATTCATATGGTTCAGCGAGTCGAACAATGCATCATGTATATTCATATACTTGGCGGCGCTATCAACCATGTGGCGGTTTAGAAACACATCCGTAATGTTTCTACAAGCAAAAACCTTGTCGTCTATCCAACCATACTTCATCATCTGCTGTGAACAGTAAAAACAATGAATCCAACTTAGCTTGTCCTTTGAATATCTTTGCGCAAATGTTTAGATAAGGAGCATAATCTGGGCTATTTCTGCTTATACAGCAGCCACTGAGAATCTCTGCAGCTTTTTTGAACTGCTTGTTGTTGGCATATATTCCGGCAAATTGGACCCGAACATTATTCTCTTCGTCATTGAGACCTGCTTTTTGGGCAAGTATTATTGCTCGTTTCATCGTTTCCAAACACATTCGCTTGTCATTTGTCTTGTCGTAGGCATAAGCGAGATTGCGATAGCAAAGTATGATATCTGCAGTATCCTTTCTTATGCTATCCATCTTTAAAGACTCTTTGTATGCCATTATTGACATATCCATAAGCCCCAGCGATATCAATACGTTACCTTTCTGAGAGTGTATATAGCTACGTAACCTAAGGTCTGACATATCCTTTGTCAAATCATCTGCTGCATTAAGACACTCCATCGCCTCGGAATAATTGCCAAGTCTTCTATATGTCACTCCGGCATAGAAATAAGCTTCTCCCAACAAACGTTTGTCGTCAAGACTTCCCAATCCTTTTATAACATTCAATACATGTCTGTCAGAATCTGGCATCTTTCCAAGTTTAGTGTCAGTCTTGATACAAAGGAAGCGATAATATACGGTATCCACATCCTTAAAGCATGCAACAGGAAGTTTATCCAAATATTTTCTGGCTTCTTGCGGACTAACATTACAAAGACTATCAACATATGCAAGTCGTTCGTCATACCTTTCCTCTTTATTTCTGTCACACGCTGTATGGAAAGTTGCAAACGCCACTGTCGCTACTAATATAAAAATTAAACGTATTTCTTTATTGATCATTATCATAATGCTTGTATGCTATACCCAAGAAAAACGTTTATGCCACAATTTATTGTATCATTGCGGCAATAAACATAAAAAGTAACAAAAATTCAGAATTAATGTTTTACCAACTTCAAAGAAGTAGTATCTCCGTTAGTTTCTGTAAATGTCAATGAATAAAATGTAATATTTACATCAGGAAAGTCCCTAATAAAATCCAACGAATATTGCGGAGTATAATACGACTCTTCAAATACAGATTCTCTCTTTATGAATATTTTTTTTTTCAATCCTTCTTCATCATATGCGACATCAACTTTGGCAAGACAATTTATATCTTTTATTTTATCAAACTTTACTGTTATATTTATCGGAAGAGTCGTTGGAATTTTTTCCTCCCATAATTTGCAAGCATACTCAAAAGCCCCTTGAGCTTGTTTTGAACAATTTACGCCTTTGTATTTCACTCTTATAACAGTACCACCCACTATTTGACGTTTCCCTGTACACTCGGGAACCATAAACGTCTCTCCATCTGAAGAAAAAACAAGACTTGAAACATTCTGGGCATTAGCGTTCAACTGTAAAGAAACAGCCACGGTCAAAATTACTGATTTGCAATTCATATTTTTATATTTTTTGTTATTCTGCCTTTATTGTCAACTATACGCAATATATATAGTCCACAGGGTAAAATACACTCATAACAATATGTATTTTTAGATGAATAAAGAAGTGTTCCCGACAGACTATAGACCTCTATTTCTTTCAGTAAATTCAGTGATGATATTTTCAACACATTACCATTTAATGAAATTGTGCATTTAGGACTCTTGTCTGGTGATATTCCAGATACATCCAATCCCATCCAATCAGAAGTGCTCACTCCATAATCATTTTCATTAAAAAAAAACCATTTAATATGTTCACATATGTCAGACAATTCCTCTATACATGGAAGTGTTGTGCCTTCATCTATGAAATAATAATAATATGGCGGAATATCTGCATCCTTATATTCTTCATCAATTAAAACAAAACCTGCCATATCAACTTTACCATCAGATAATTCAACACTAACATCATAGTTTTTTTCATCTTTATAATCACCTATGTATACGACATCACAAACTTTAATTTTAGGTAGAGTTGGAAGAATATCAAATGAAATTTCTTTCACGACATCATGCAACTTTCCATCATATAAGAACTCACACTTTGCCAATGCCAGCTGAGAATATCCAACAGACCAACTATCATAAATGCTCTTGTTATATTTCGACAATTTACTGTTACAAAATATCCTACCTGTAAAAGATGGTTGCATCTTAAATTTTAATATGTTATTTTCAACATAATCATCACAGTTTTTTACTAATTCATTGCCAGTATTCGTATCTTTAAATGTAATTTTCCAACGACATGCATTTTTTATTTCTTTATTATTATTCTACAATCAAGGAAAATAGCATTGCAGTATTCCTTGATTACGCCACTTTGGTCTAAGAAACAAGTAATATTGCCTTGCAAATATGAATTATCATCAACATAATCACTGCCAAAAGTCCCTGGAACAAGCGAAAATTTTTGTTCCGTACTCTGATAAAAAGTCTCATAATTGTTTTTTACATTACTAAAAGCATTAAAAGTCCATTTAATTGGTCTCATTAAATTATCTTTGGAATCAACAACCGAAAAGGTTATATCATCAAAAGCATTTCCAAAATATATGCTATTCAAATTATCGGCACAAATAGTCATGTCGTAGTCTTTTGTTTTCCATCCAATCTCAGACAATACATCTAACGTCTCCGAATTAATGTTCAACAATTCTGTTTTGTCTTTATACGGATAATTCATAAGATTATCCTCATCAAGAGAAAAATAACATCCACTTCTGTTGGAAACAAAATCATTTAATGCAGAAAACAACGGATATCTTCCTTTTACCGTTTCCACATATATTTTTCGCTTAAAAAAAGATTCATAATCACTTACCTGTGACAATTTAGTACTACCATCTGTAATTATGTTGTCAAATGGAGACTTAACATCTCGAACTGCACATTCTAATTTCCCATTAGCCTTTTTTGAATTACCATCTAAATTAACGAAGAACCAAAATAGTAATTGAAATTTAAGGAAATCCTTCACCTTTATTGTAAAACATTGATACAATGACATTTGTGGTGAAGGATTTTTACATCATACTTTGTTGACAGAAAAGTCATCGTCCCCTCCCAACCTCAAACTCGTAAGGAATCAGACCTACAAGAGTATCGCTTTACCACAACGCAGGTGTTGTAACGGTAGTTAAAAGTGT